>NZ_JACJFA010000002.1:0-419923 GCF_014164345.1 Pseudoalteromonas sp. SG43-5 | reverse complement strand
AGAGGAGCCTTCAATCAATCGAACTACTGTATAAAAGGCTTTGGTTGCAGCCAAAGCTTGGGCCTCACATTACCCGAACTTGGTTAAAGTATTAATTAATTTATGGGTTTATTATCCATACAAGAACATCAAACGGAAAATTTACAGTTGGCTCTTTTTCGTTCCTCAAAATTTTAGCCAACTATAATTTTCCGCTTATGTAAGCGTTAGCTTGAAGGGAGGCGTATGTTTTCAAATATGAAACTTAGTCATTTAGTATTGCTACTAAGTTCGACTTTCACAGCAGGGAGTTTCGCTAACGTATGCTCAAGTGATGAGCTTATTCAAATCAATAATTATATTTATGACGTTAAGAACCTATCAAAAAGTTATCACTCTGCTGATCGAATAGATGAATATCATGATTACTTAACTGCAATGGAAAGGTATAAGAAATCAATTCCAGAGTGGAATGATAAACAAGCCTTAATTAACGCGTTCAGTTCTTCCTTAATTCTGTATCCTGCTTTTTACCAAGTTTCTTCTGTTACACACGTTAAAATGCAACGCACAGAAAACCAAACCTCTTTGACTTTAAAAATCAATCGCAATGAAGCTAAGGGAGTTGATTCGTTAAGTGTGTCTTTTAACCCAACAAATAATAAGATAATTGGTGCACTATTTTATTCTGATGAAAAATTTGAGAGCGGAGATATATGCAAAAAAGAAATGGGACTAGAGTATATTCAAGCTAACAAGCAAATGCAGCCGACGCCAAACAACGGCTCGACTGATTAGCGCGTTATGTAACCAAGGAAGAATCGTGAAATTCTGGAGAAACTCGTCCACAGAACATTATCCAATGTGGAAAGCATTCTTAATGTACATCTGGGTAATACCTGGAGTTCCGATAGGAACCTTTTTAGGTGTTTATTTCTTAGAGGCTCGTAATAGGAGTGATGATGAATTATTACTTAGCTTGCTTAACTATCGTTTAGATTTTACTTTGATTATTTTATTTGGTGTTGGTTTTATCCTTTGGGTTTGGTCTATGAGAGCCTTAAGTAAGCCTGTTTTTCAAATTCATCAAAATAGGTTGTACTTTTACGGTCATGGCTTTTTTAAAGATGACATTGCACTTGATTCACTTCAAGAAATACGCTCCTATAATCTTGGTCCGCTGGGTCACCTAATAGACTTTAAATCTAAAGTCGGTATTACCTTTAGATCTTTTGCTTTTCTATCAAACATTAATAAAAGTAAATTAGAAAAGTTTTTTGAGGAAAGTGGTATAAAGGTTACATAACAAACCATTCAAGCAGGACATTGCTCCTCACCCGTTTTAGTGGACACCTCCTCATCACTTTGAAGAGGCTAAAATGCCTAATATACTCAACCTAGGAAGACATGGTTTTATCCAGTTAATTTTAAAATCAAAGTGTTGTGGCATAGTGATTTTGGCCACTATTTACATACAAACTTGTATAAAACCAAGTGGAGCTTTCTTATGCCTTAGTTTTATTAAAAACGTCCACTAATGTTAAACTACAAAAAACTTAATTACTTAATATAGCTATGGCATTTTACATTCCGTTATTACAACCTCATTTTAAGCACATTGAAATTGGCGATACGCTTACATCACTTTGGAGTGGATGTGGCAGTATTGTACAGTGCCAGCTTGATGATAAAGCCTGTGTTATTAAAGCTATTAAAATACCCAGTTATGTACACCATCCTAAAATTAAACAAAGCGAATTTGCGCTTAAAAGAAAGCAGCACTCATATAGTGTTGAATACACATTTTATAAGCTTTATAGCCAGCATTTACCAGTACATGCGCAAAGTATTGAATGTATAGGTGCAATTAATAAAGATGATGAATATGCGCTGGTGTTTAAGGATTTCACCAAACATGGGTTTACTCAAGCAGGGCCACAACATGTTAAAGCTATATTAAGGTGGCTTGCACACTTTCATGCGTTTAACTTAAGTAAACCCGCTGAAGGGTTATGGCAGCAAGGCAACTACTGGCATTTAAGCACGCGCCCAGATGAGTTTAATAAACTAAAAGATAACCTTGATAAAAAGTCCGATATTAAAAATGCTGCACATAAAATAGATGAGCAGCTACAAAGTTGTGCGCATAAAACGCTGATTCATGGCGATGCAAAACTTTCTAACTTTGCAGCAAATGAGCGCGATGAAATACTCGGTTATGATTTTCAATATATAGGAGCAGGTTCTGGGATAATTGATGTAATGTATTTTATGACCAGTTGCTTAAGTGATGCACAATTACACGAGTGCGCTGATGAGTATCTTGCGTATTATTTTGATAATTTAAAGGCTGCTATTACTACTTATCATCCTACAGCACCAGCAGTTAAAATAGCTGACGATTGGCTCGCTTTATGGCCTGCTGCATGGGCTGACTTTTATCGATTTTTAGCTGGCTGGAGCCCCGAGCACCAAAAAATAAATAGTTATATGCAACAGCAAGTAAACAGCTGGTTAGCGGGTAACATTTAATAAACAGGTTTTGCTAATCTCTTGCATAAATATCAAGCAAAACAATACATTTTGGCACGATGTATGAAAATCTCTTTAAAACTACAGGTCAAATGACCTTTTTTAATATAAAATACTGCAAATTCTTGTATCAGTAGGTTTACATCATGGCAATTCACGTTATTTCTCACCCTCTTGTTCAACATAAACTAGGCCTAATGCGAGCGCATGGTATTAGTACTAAAAGCTTTCGTGAATTATGTTCTGAAGTTGGAACCTTATTAACCTACGAAGCAACTAAAAACCTACAGTTAGAAGATAACGAAATTACAGGCTGGGATGGCAATAAATTAAAAGTAGAGCATATTAAAGGTAAAAAAATTACCGTAGTGCCTATTTTGCGTGCTGGTCTTGGCATGATGGACGGTGTTATGCAGTTATTACCAGCCGCTAAAGTAAGTGTTGTTGGTCTTGAACGTAACGAAGAAACGCTAGAGCCAGTACCATATTTTGAAAAGCTCGTTGGTAATATTGATGAGCGCTTAAGCTTAGTTATTGACCCTATGCTTGCAACAGGTGGCTCAATGATTGCCACAATCGATATGCTTAAAAAAGCAGGCTGTAAAGAAATCAAAGTAATTGTATTAGTAGCTGCACCAGAAGGTGTGGAAAAAACACTTACAGCACATCCCGACGTAGAAATATTTACAGCCTCTGTAGATAGCCACTTAAACGAAAAGGGCTATATTATCCCTGGTTTAGGCGATGCGGGCGACAAAATATTCGGTACTGTTTAGGAGTCTTTAAGTGCAAAATAATGACACCTTTTCAATAAAAACTATTTTAACGGGCGCGCAAATGCTGTTTGTAGCATTTGGTGCACTGGTATTAGTGCCACTTTTAACGGGCTTGGATCCTAATGTTGCGCTTTTTACCGCTGGCATTGGTACTTTGCTGTTTCAGGTAGTGACTAAAGGCCAAGTGCCTATATTTTTAGCTTCATCATTTGCTTTTATTGCACCCATTATTGCCGCTGTGCAAATGTGGGGCGTGCCAGCCACTATGGGCGGCTTAATGGTAGCGGGCTTTGCTTATATGCTTTTAAGTTTATTAGTAAAATTTAAGGGCGTTGCAACGCTTCATAAAATTTTACCGCCTGTGGTTGTAGGCCCTGTAATTATGGTTATTGGTTTAGCGCTTGCACCTGTTGCTGTAAATATGGCGATGGGTAAAAGTGGCGACGGAAGTATTCAAATTATTGATTACAACAGTGCTATTTATATTTCGTTGTTCTCGTTAGTGGTTACGCTTATTTTTGCAGTGTGGGGAAAAGGCGTATTTAAGCTTATACCTATTCTGGCAGGGGTTGTTGCGGGTTATTGTTTATCGCTTGGTATGGGCGTTGTGCAATTTGATGCAGTAACTAACGCACAGTGGTTTGCTGTACCAAACTTCACATGGCCTGAGTTTAAATGGCAGGCTATTTTGTTTATGGTGCCTGTAGCAATAGCACCTGCAATTGAGCATATTGGCGATATGATGGCTATTAGCCAAGTAACCAATAAAGACTTTTTGAAAAAGCCTGGACTTCACCGTACTTTGTTTGGTGACGGCCTTGCGACGTCTGCCGCATCATTATTTGGCGGCCCGCCTAACACAACTTACTCAGAGGTAACGGGAGCAGTTATGCTTACCAAAAACTTCAATCCTAAAGTAATGATGTGGACAGCCATTATCGCCATTATTTTAGCCTTTGTTGCTAAAATGGGATCTGGCTTACAGACTATACCTGTACCTGTAATGGGCGGCATTATGATTCTACTTTTTGGCTCTATTGCTGTAGTGGGTTTAAATACATTAGTTAAGTCGGGCGATGATTTAACAGCACCACGCAACTTAAGTATTGTTGCACTTATTTTGGTGTGCGGTATTGGCGGTATGCATATAGGTGGTAGCCAATTTAGTTTAGAGGGCGTAAGTTTATGCGCTATTTTAGGCATTGTACTCAACCTTGTATTACCTAAGGCGCAGCCTCAAGAGAGTTAATAGTGCACGTAAGTTAAAAATATTGCACCAAAATAGCGCATTTTCAATGCGCTATTTTTTTAACCTATTAATAAATATACAAAAATAATAATGGTCTAGTATCTGCATTTAATTTCCAGAACGCATCGTATGCAAAGGAGTTACTATGTCAGAGGCCAATATTGTGGATATAACCCCGTTTTTAGCAAAACACCAACTGCCTTTAAAGTATCAATATTTGAGTGAGCAATATTTTGTTCCACTTGCGCATGACATCCTCGAATCTAAAAAAACAAATACTCCTATTTTTGTTGCCATAAATGGATGCCAGGGCTCAGGAAAAACAACACTCGCAGATTTTTTAGTTACGTGGTTTTCTAAAAACACACCACTTAACAGTGTTGCATTGTCTATTGATGACTTTTATTTAGCAAAACAAGCACGTACTGAGCTTGCCAAAGACGTACATCCTCTTTTTACTACTCGCGGAGTACCGGGTACTCACGACGTAGCGTTAATGAATAGCACAATAACTAATTTACTGGCAGGAGAGGTAAACGTACCGCTTCCCCGTTTTAATAAACACGAAGACGACTGCGTGCCAACAAGTGATTGGCTAACAAATGAAAAGCCAGTTGATATTGTTATTTTAGAAGGGTGGTGCGTGGGCAGTGAGCCACAACCGCTGTTTTCATTGAGTGAGCCGCTTAACGAGTTAGAGCAACAGTTTGATAAAGAAGGCGTTTGGCGCCGCTGTGTAAATAGCTGTTTGGCAAATGAATATAAAGCCGTTTTTAACCTAATTGATTATACCGTTATGCTAAAAGCACCGAGTTTTAGTGATGTTTTTACATGGCGACAAGAGCAAGAACAAAAGCTAATAGCCAAAAAAGGTGAAGGCTCAGGCACCATGACTAACGAGCAATTGGTGTATTTTATTTCTCATTTTGAGCGCATTACGCGTGAGAACTTAAACACACTGAGCGCTAAAGCAAATGCTTTAATTGAACTTGATAGCAACCGAGATATTAGTGGTATGCACCTAACAAGTGATGACACCCTTCAACCTATTATTTTTACAGATTTGGACGGTACATTACTCGATCACGCCGATTACAATACAAATAATATCAGTGAGTTATTACAGCAGCTGCAAAATGCGCATATTCCGGTGGTGTTTAATACCAGCAAAACTTTTTGCGAAGTTATAGAGCTTAAAAACGATTTAAATATTCAACAGCCTTTTATTGTCGAAAACGGTGCAGCGGTATTTATTCCAGAAGACTATTTTGAATTAAAGCCAATTGGTTGTAAAAAAGTAGGCGCTTATTGGTGCTACGCAATGGCAAAGCCGTTATCGAGTTTATTAAATGATTTAAATACTTTAAAGGCGGATTATAAAGCGCATTACAAATTGTTTAGTGACTTATCGAGTGAGCAAATATCAGAGCTTACCGGGCTAAACGATGCACAAGCAAGACGCGCACAAACTCGCGATTATTCAGACCCTCTTTATTGGTATGGCAATGACGAATTACTCACAGCCTTTGTAAACGATGTTGAAGCACTCGGCTACGATATAAAAATTGGCGGACGCTTCATTCATATTGCCAAAAATACCGATAAAAGCGCTGCACAGCAGTGGTTAGTTAAACAGTTTACCCATCATTTCAGAAAGCCTCTCACGGTTATAGCACTGGGTGATAGCGATAACGATAAGCAAATGTTAGAACACGCAAATATCGCCATTATTATTGCCAATCCGGCGAGTAAAAAGCCGGTTAAATTGTCGCACAACAAAGCACGATATTCTCAATCACCAGCACCGCTGGGCTGGATTGAAGAAATAACGTCGTTGCCGTGTATTAGCAGTATTTTAAGTATTTCTGAGGAGCAAACATCTCATGGCTGATTTTTATCAGAATGGCATTATTACAACACTACATAATATTGCCGACAGACCAATAGAAGACCTAGAAAAAGAGCTACTTACTTTTAGTAAGCAGCGCCCTATGGGGTTAATACTTCCTTCGTTATTTAGTGAACTTGAAGGCCCTGCGCTGCAAAATATAGTTAGTGAATTACGCGAAGTACCATATTTATCACAAATTACGATAGGCTTAGATAGAGCCGACGAAGCACAATACCGTCATGCACTAGGCTTTTTTAAAGATCTAAACCAAAATCATAAAGTATTATGGAACGACGGCCCACGCTTACAAGCACTAGATAAAGAATTACAAGAGCTAGGTGTTGCCCCACGCGAGCTGGGTAAAGGGCGTAATGTGTGGTACTGCATGGGCTATAAATTAGCAACAGCAGAAGTAGAGTCTATCGCGCTGCATGATTGCGATATTTTAACCTACGACAGAAGCCTACTTGCTCGCTTAATTTACCCCGTTGCGCATCCGCGTTTTAACTATGAATTTTGTAAAGGGTTTTACCCGCGTACTGCTAATGGCAAAATTAATGGCCGTGTATCGCGCTTATTAGTAACGCCATTGCTTCGCTCATTTAAAACAATTTTAGGCAATACCGACTACCTTGAATATATGGACTCTTTTAGATACCCACTTGCAGGTGAGTTTTCGTTTAGACGCGATGTATTAAACGATATTCGTATCCCAAGTGATTGGGGCCTTGAAATAGGTGTACTGAGTGAAATGTATCGTAACTATTCGCATAACCGCTTGTGCCAAGTAGATATTGCCGATAATTATGACCATAAGCACCAAGAACTTTCACTTGATGATCAAAGTGCAGGTTTGTCTAAAATGTCGATTGATATTACTAAGGCATTGTTTAGAAAGCTGGCGACTCAAGGTGTTACTTTTACCAGCGAAACAATTCGTTCATTAAAAGCGACTTATTACCGTATCGGTTTAGATTTTATAGAAACGTATCATAACGACGCGCTAATGAACGGGTTAACGCTTGATGTACACCAAGAAGAAAAAGCAGTAGAAATGTTTGCACAAAATATTATGGAAGCAGGGCAACACTTTTTAGAAAACCCAATGGAAGCGCCATTTGTGCCAAGTTGGAACCGTGTTGTATCAGCAATGCCAGACGTACTTGAGCGCTTAAAAGAAGCCGTAGAGCTAGATAACGAAGAATATAGTTAACCTGCGTGCAGGTTAACTAGCCTATAAGTCTAAACAATAAATATTAGGGGCGCATGTGAGCACAGTTAGCGAATTATTTTTACAACGAGTAGAGCAACATCTTCATATTATTTATGAGGGTGTTGAGCTGCCTTTATCGGTTACTGAGCTTGCTCAGCAACTCATTAAAATTATATTAGGTAGCAATGCACTGCGCGACCCGACACCCCATACAAACCGGTGGGATGAACAAGATATAGTATTGATTGCTTATGGCGACTCTATTATTAAACACGATGATAGTGAATTTGCCGTATCGAGCCCAATGGAGGCACCGCTTAAAACACTACACAGGTTTATAAAAGAGCAATGTGATATGCAGTTAAATGCGCTGCACATATTGCCATTTTACCCGTACAGCTCAGACGAAGGCTTTGCCGTAATGAACTACGTGCAAGTGAATGAGTCCTTGGGTGATTGGGGAGATATTCAAAATATCGCTAAAGATGTAAAGCTAATGGCGGATTTGGTTATTAACCATTGCTCAAGCAGAAGTGTATGGTTTGAGAACTTTTTAAATGATTTACACCCGGGTAAAGATTATTTCAAAACGGCGAGCTTAACGGATGATTTAAGCCAAGTTGTACGCCCGCGAACCTCATCGTTATTAAATACTGTAACAACGCCAAGCGGTGAAAAGCACGTATGGTGTACGTTTAGTCACGATCAGGTTGATTTTGACTTTGGCAATCCTGATGTACTTAAAGAGTTTGTGGGAATAATTAGGCATTATTTAGACAATGGCGTGCGTTTGTTTAGGCTTGATGCGGTTGCATTTTTGTGGAAACAGCTTAATACAAGTTGTATTAACTTGCCGCAAACACATGAAGCCGTAAGGCTAATGCGAACACTTATTGAGCACGCAGAGCCGAGCGTAGTTATAATTACCGAAACCAATATTCCAAATCAAGAAAACCTGTCTTATTTTGGTAATGCCAACGAAGCGCACAGTATTTATAACTTTGCACTGCCGCCTTTATTGCTTCATACATTACTTAGTGGCGATAGCACTGCAATTAAGCATTGGATGATGAGCATGCCGCCTGCGCAAAATGGTACGGCATACTTTAATTTTATAGCCTCGCACGATGGAATAGGGCTCAGACCAATTGAAGGTTTATTACAACCCAGTGAAGTGGCGTCACTTGTAAGTACCACTATGCAATTTGGTGGTCGTGTATCTATGCGAACCAGTAACGATGGAACGCATACACCGTACGAGCTAAATATTGCTTTATTTGATGCTCTCCAAGGGACGCACAATGGCCCAGATAAGTTTGGCCTGGAGCGGTTTATGTGTGCTCACGCAATTATGTTTGCGCTTGAAGGTATCCCAGGGCTTTATATTCATAGTTTGTTGGGTACAACTAACGATTACGAACGCTTTGAAAACTCTCAGCATAACCGTGCTATTAACCGCCATCGTTGGCAAGAGTCAAAGCTACTGGCGGCAATTGGTGAAAAGTACAGTCATCATCATAAAGTGTTTAACGGCATAAAAAGTTTATTGGCAGTACGCAAAAAGCAAAGTGCCTTCCACCCAAATGCTACACAGTTTACGCTGCATTTAGCGGGGGGATTATTTGGTTTTTGGCGACAAAGTATAGACAGACGCCAAAGCATATTTTGTGTTTATAACATTAGCGATAAACCACAAACACTTACATTAGCCGACTTAAACTTAATTAACACCCAAAAGTGGTTTGATTTGGTGGCAGATAAAACGATTGAAGAAAGCCAATTAACAATAGAGCTAGAACCATACCAAAGCGTGTGGCTGAGTAATATTAAATAAAATGTATTAAAAAAGGCTCGCACTGCGAGCCTTTGTTTTAACTAGGGCGTGTTGATCTTTGTGGATTGAAATTTGTTCAATCTAGGGGCGATTAAATCGCGACGCGAGGTTTGTAACCTAGTGGGCTCGGTAACTGCTCCTGCGTTACCCTACTGGCTTACATCTATGTAAGAATAAGTAAAAACCGAGCAAAGCTTCCGCGTCCTGCTCACGCCCCTTACCTACATCCATGTAGGCAACAAAGAGTTAATCGCCCCTAGAAAGAACCCTTCGGGCAGCGCATGTTTGGTATTTATGCTGCGTTATCGCCTATTTATGGGGAATAACCACACTACATAGGCTCTGCCTTGCCTAAAAACCAAACATACTGCTGCAAATTCACCCACCAATGATCAACACGCCCTAATAAGTTATTTTATTAATTATAAGCTGTAGCTTAAGTTAATGTAGCCAAAGCGGCCAATGTTATCGTAACTTGCGCTACCCGCGCTTGTACCACGTGAACCGTACGGAAGTTTACGATTAAATAGATTATCAACACCTACTTTAACGCCTAAGCCGCTATCGAAGTTGTAACCAACAGTCATATCGGTAATAAAGTATTTACCGTAAGACATTTGGTTACTTGGGTTCGAGTTACTTTCAAGCTCAACATTTGTATATAAATCTACTTCACTTAAAAAGCGTGTTTCAACTGTTGAGAAAAAGTTATCCATAACATAGCTTACAGATAAGTTAGTTTGCCACTTAGCTTCACCTGTAGTACCTGCGTATTCAATGTAGTTACTAGGGTCGTCTTGGAACGGGTAATCTTTACGTTCAATTAAGTAAGTACCAATTAAGCGGGTTTTGAAGCTACCTTCAAGCGCGTCAAAGTCGTAACCTAGTTCAAAATCTATCCCTGATGCTTTTTGGCCAGCAACATTTAATACAGAGTTTTGTATTAAAGTAATTTCACCATTAGCATTACGTGTAATTAAGTTACAGTACTGATTGTTTATACCTGTTGCGCTATCAACACAGCGATCAAGAATGTCTTGCGCGTTAATTGTGTCAATTGCATCTTCAAGTTCAATTTCCCAGTAATCAATAGTAAGTAGCGCGTTTTCTAAAAACTCTGGTTGGTAAACAATGCCTACAGTTGTACTTGTTGACTCTTCGCCTTTAACATCGCGGTTACCACTGCTTAAACCATCTAAAGAGGCTGAATCGTAATCTGAATTAAAGTCACTCGCTACGCCTAATGCGGCACAGTTTGCAGTACGTGTTGCACCGTTTGATAAGTCACCTAAGTTTTCAGCACGACACGGGTCGTCTACATTGTAGAAAGTTTGACTCGGTGCACCAAATACTTCACTAATGTTTGGCGCACGAAGTGCTGCAGATTGTGTTACACGTACACGTAGCTCATCATTTACAGTCCAATCAAGACCAAGTTTCCAGCTAGTTGCTTCGCCAATAGTACTGTAGTCAGCATGACGTACTGCAGTGTCAAATACTAAATCTTGAATAAGCGGCAAATCAGTTAAAATTGGCATCGTCGCTTCAAAAAATACTTCGCGTACGTTGAACGAGCCTTTATCTTCGCCCAGTGCGTTAAAGAAAGTACCTTCTGCGTTATCTGGCTCTTTTGTTTCGCTTTCTTCTTTACGGTACTCGGCACCAAATGCAACACCTACATAGCCTGCTGGTAATTCAAAAATAGCGCCATTAGCAAGTGAGCCAGAAACAACCGTTTGCTTAATTGTTGAGGTACCAACTGATACTGTATTTATGTAATCAATAGCTTGTTGAGATGGTGCGCCAAAACCCATAATGTTTACAGGCACACATCCGTCAGCTTGTGCAGCAGCACTACGACATACTACGTTACCATTTGTATCTTCAACGGCATCAAGTGCATTAAAGTAGTTGGCTAAAATCATGTTAGCGCCGTTTTCACGCTCAAGATCAGTTTGGCCATAAACAACTGATGTATCTAATTCCCAATCTTCAAATACAGTCCCTTTTAAGCCGGTAACAAAGCGCGTTGTTTCACGCGTATTGTTTTCAATGCGGCGGCCAAGGTCGGTCATCATGCGGTTAACCATGATCGAATCAACACCTTCCTCTTCCATACGTGCTTTGATGGCTGGGTCTAGGTAAGGGTTGTCGATTTTAATGCTATTGTCGCTGTCGAAAAAGAAAAATGCAGGTTGGCCTATGCTTTCGCCTTGGCTGTTTACGTATTTTGCATCAAAGTAGACATTTAAGTCGTCGGTAACATCGTAGTTAACTTTAAAGTTTACGTTGTAGCGCTCGAACTCAGGTTGAATCTCTTCAAATTGACCAAGATTAAACGAATCACAGTTTGCACATGACAAGCCATCTACATTATCACCTATGTATAAGTCGCGAGCGCTACTGTCGGCGTTAAAGCTATTAGTATATCCATCTTCAAGTGCATAAACACCGGCGTTATTAATTGCGTAATAACCAGCATTAGGTGTTAAGATTTTGTCAGGGAAGGCTGCGCTATCTTTGTTTGCATCTGTTTGGGCTTGATTACGTAAACTACTAAACGAAGTACTAGTCCAAGGGTGGTCAAGTGCATTTAATGAATCTTGGCCAGAGTACTCAATAGCAAAAGCTGCATTACCACGGCCGTTATCAAAATTAGAGCCGTACGAGAACGTCGCTTTTTCGTTGTTGTAGCTGTTTAAATCGGCAAAACCTCGGGTAACACTAAAATCCATACCTTCAATGTTGTCTTTTAATATAAAGTTTACAACACCTGTTACCGCGTCAGCTCCATATACAGCGGATGCACCACCAGTGATAATTTCTACACGCTCGACCCATACACTTGGAATAGTATTGGTATCCACAGCTTGAGAACCTGCAGAGCTTGATACATGACGCTTACCATTTACAAGTACTAAGGTACGGTCTGTACCCATGTTACGTAAATCAAGAATATTTAAACCAGCAGTACCAATAAAACGGCCTGAGTTAGCCATAGAATATGTATTGCCAAGTGCTGGCAAATTGTTTAGCGCTTCACCAATGTTTACAGCGCCTGTATTAATTAGCTGCTCGCCACTTATAACTGTTACTGGTGCAGGTGCAATAGCACCTTCACGTAAAATACGTGAACCCGTTACTTCAACGCGTTCAATTTTTGTTGCTTGCTCATCTTGTGCAAGCACAGAGTTACTTGCTGTTGCAGCAGCAGTAATTAATGCACATTTAATGCTAGTAGAAAGTAAATTATGACGTTTCATGTGTTTCCCAAAGGACATTTTATAGTAATTTAATACAATATTTATTTTTACTTAATACAGTCTGTATTAGATAAAAACCTATAACTTTTTTATGAGGTCGGCGATTATTGCACGGGGAAACCAGTAATAGAAGAGAGGTAACTTGATGGATTCAAATGAGTTATTTCTGTATCAATTTTTATAAAGTTCAGTTTGTTGCGTTTTTTACATTTATAATTTTAATTATTTGATATGAGTTTGTAACTAAAAATAAGGTTTTTTATTGTCTATGCACTTTTCATTATCATGT
Organism: Pseudoalteromonas sp. SG43-5; assembly: GCF_014164345.1. Lineage (NCBI taxonomy): Bacteria > Pseudomonadati > Pseudomonadota > Gammaproteobacteria > Alteromonadales > Pseudoalteromonadaceae > Pseudoalteromonas > Pseudoalteromonas sp. SG43-5. Next base: position 406,897 of record NZ_JACJFA010000002.1, on the reverse strand, counting down.
AGTGTTTTTTGTTTTCATTTGAGTGTTAATAATGAACTTTTTTATGGCTTTCATATTAATTTTTTAGGAGAAGGTTAGTTAATTAATAAATTTTAATAGAAGGTTTATTAGTCTTTAATGTTTTATTTATGTAATTTCATGTTGTCGTGAAGTAATTTAAAATACGCTATTTTTGTTGCTAATAAATATAAAATGAGTAAATTTCATCTTTGAAAAGTAAAAAAGGCCCAGTTTATGGGCCTTTTATTAACAATAAAACTTACATTTTATATGAAAAAGTAATGTAACCAAAACGCCCTATATTATCGTAGCTAGCACTTCCGCTACCATCACCACGTGTACCATAAGGTAACTCACGATTGAATAGGTTATCTACACCCACTTTTAAGCCAACACCGTTATCAAAGTTATAACCGACTGTCATGTCAGTAATTATGTATGTACCAAAAGTAGTTAAACTATTTGGATTGGGGTTATCGCTTAAATCTTGATCTGTGTATAAGCTTACTTCTTCGATATAACGAGTGCTCAAAGATGTGTATAAGTTTTCGTAGCTGTATTCTATATTTAAGTTAGCTTGCCATTGCGCTTCACCTGTAACGCCCGCATATTCAATGTAGTCGCTAGGCTCATCTTGGAATGGGAACTCTTTACGCTCAATCAAATATGTACCAATAAAGCGTGTTTTAAAGCTACCTTCAAGCGCATCAAAGTCGTAACCTAATTCAAAGTCAACACCAGATGCTTCTTGACCTGACACATTAAGCACTGAGTTTTGAATTAACGAAATCTCACTGTTTGCATCACGTGTAATAAGACTACAATATTGATTTGAAATACCTGAGCCGCTATCAACACAACGATCTAGGATATCTTGCGCACTGATAGTCGAGATTGCATCTTCAAGCTCAATTTTCCAGTAATCGATAGTAAGTGTTGCGTTTTCAATAAACTCTGGTTGGTAAACTAGACCAATAGTAGTACTTGTAGATTCTTCACCCTTCACATCTCGGTTACCGCTTTGTAAACCTTCAAGTGTTTGTGAATCATAGTCAGAATCAAAACCTTCTGGCACACCTAATGCAGCACAGTTGGCACGGCGTGTACTACTGTTTTGTAAATCATTTAAGTTATCAGCTTGACAAGGATCGTCGACACTGTAGAAAGTTTGGCTCGGTGCACCAAAAATTTCACCAATATTTGGCGCTCTTAGCGCTTCTGATTGTGTTAAACGAAAACGAAGCTCATCGTTTAGAGTCCAATCAAGCCCTAATTTCCAGCTAGTTGCATCGCCAATTGTGCTGTAATCAGCGTAGCGTACAGCTGCATCCAGCACTAAGTCTTGAACAAATGGCATATCAGAAAGTAGTGGAATTGATACTTCTGTAAAAATTTCACTTACATCAAAGTCGCCTTTGTCTTCACCAAGTGCATTAAAGAATGTGCCTTCAGCATTATTTGGCTCTTTTGTTTCACTTTCTTCTTTACGGTATTCAACACCAAAAGCCATACCTACATAACCTGCAGGTAATTCAAATAATCCACCATTGGCCAAAGAAGCAGATACTACAGTTTGAGTGATTTCAGATGTACCTGTAGAAACAGTATTAATATAGTCAATTGCTTCATCACTTGGCGCACCAAAGCCCATAATATTTACAGGAACACAGCCTTCAGCTTGTGCTGCTTCACTTCTACATACAATATTACCATTGCCATCATCTACCGCATCAAGTGCGTTAGAGTAATTTTCAAGAATCATATTCGCGCCATTGACGCGTTCTAATTCTGTTTTACCACGTACAATAGATGCATCTAAATCCCAATCACTAAAGACCGTACCTTTAAGGCCAGCTACAAATCGTGTTGTTTCACGTGTATTGTTTTCAATGCGACGACCTAAATCAGTCATCATACGAAGTACATTTATTGATTCTACGCCTTCACCATCGTTAGCTTCTTCCATAAGCTTCTTAACACTTGGGTCTAAATATGCGTTATCAATTTGTATGGTATTACGTGGATCGCCAAAGAAAAATGCGGGTTGGCCAATGCTTTCACCTTCACTGTTTACGTATTTGGCTTCAAAATAAGCATTTAAATCGTCTGTTACATCATAGTTAACTTTAAAGTTAACATTGTAACGTTCGAATTTTGGTTGTATCTCGTCAAACTGGGCTAGGTTAAACGAATCACAATCTGCACATAGAAGACCGTCAACGTTGTCACCAGTATAAATGTCACGATGAGAGCCATCTGCATTAAATGTATTTACATAACCATTACCTAGGCTAAATACGCCTGCGTTATTAATTGCGTAGTAACCAGCATTTGGCGTATAAATCTTATCAGGAAAATTAGGGTCGTCTTTATTAGAATCGTTTTGGGCTTGGTTACGTAGACTTGAGTATGAACCATCAGTCCAAGGGTGATCTAACGCATTTAAAGAGTCTTGAGCTGAGTATTCAACTGCAAATGCAGCATTACCACGGCCATCATCAAAGTTCTTACCATATGAAAAGGTTGCCTTTTCATTGTTGTAATCACTTAAATCTGAAACGCCTTTAGTTACAGTAAAGTCTAAACCTTCAATATTATCTTTTAAAATAAAGTTAACAACACCTGTTACAGCATCAGCACCGTAAACAGCAGATGCACCGCCTGTTACAATTTCTACACGCTCAACCCATACGCTTGGTATAGTATTAGTGTCAACAGATTGTGAGCCAGCTGAGCTCGAAACATGGCGTTTACCATTTACAAGTACAAGCGTACGGTCAGTACCCATGTTACGTAAATCAAGAATATTAAGACCTGCAGTACCAATAAAGCGGCCTGAGTTTGCTAAAGAATATGTGTTACCTAGTGCTGGTAGTTTATTTAACGCTTCACCGATATTCACTGCACCAGTATTAAGAAGTTGTTCACCAGTAATTACAGTTACAGGTGCAGGTGCAATTGCACCAACTCGGCTGATTTTTGAACCTGTTACTTCAACTCGTTCTATTTTTGTATCCTCAGCATCTGCTGCAATAGAAGTATGCGCCAAACCAATTGCACTTAAACAGAGAGCTGTTTTTATGCCGCTTGAGAGCTGGTTATAAGATTTCATATTATCCCCTAGATGAATTAGTTGTTTTTTAAACTTAAGTGCAATATAAAATTCATGTTAGTAATTATTTGTATACAAAATTTACATTGCGCACCCAGATTTAACACTTGCAGTTTTTTAGGCAATGGATTATCGCTGAACCTACAAATAAAGAAGACAAGTGGGTTGTTAAAATGCAGTTAAAACAATGGTTTAAAATGTTTCGGTTAACTTCTTGTTTGCTCTATTGGCAATGTGTTTATATTTTGTATCTTGTTTGTCTTTTTTATTGTTTTTTACTTATTGATTTTTAAAAGTATAAATATTTATATGTTTATTTTCATGGTTTTATAGTTATGTTTTTGGGGATTGTTTTGTTACTTTTGAGGTTTGTATCGTATAGGGTTAGCTTGATAATTTATTTTCATAAATTCAAGATTAAGTTCTGTCTTTTACCGCTAATACAAACTGTAAAGGGGCTTTACAGATAGCTTCCAAAGTTCAAGCAGTAGAGTTACTTTTTTTACTTTAATTGATACAATTAGGCGTCTTTCATTCATAAGGTTGTTCATGAAATATTTCTTATTAAATATTGCGTTATTATTTAGCTCATTGGTTTTAGCCGAGGAACCTGTCGATCTTGAAATAAATATGAAAAATACGGGCCTTGCGTATAAACAAGCAGTACAGGCAACTCAACTTAGTGAATTTAATACTGCGATTGATGAATTTATAAAGCTAGTAAAAGTAAGTAAAACAGGTAAGTTTTACAAAAAGCCTGAGCAGTCATTGCAGGGCCTTGATAAAGTGATTGCCCAAGCTGAGCTTGCTAAAAAAGCAGCGAACGAGCAGGGTCTAAGTGCAGCAAAAGAACCGTTAAAAAATATAGATAATTTACGTAAAAAATATCATGAGCTACATGAGCCTCCAGGGTTCTTTGAATTACTGTTCGGTTCATAAACCTAAACTATATGTATCTTTAGTCGCTACTTTTAAGCTAACTGCGTTAAAAGTATCTGCAGCAATAAATATAAGGAAACACAATGGAAATTTCAGTTTCAATGTTAGAAGGCCAAAAGCAAAGCGCTAAATTTGGCGACCTAGAAGTAATCAGCGATCAAAGTGTAAACGCTGGTGGCAACGCAGAGCATCCAGAACCGTTTGATTACTTTTTAGTAAGTATGGTTTTATGTGCAGGTTTTTATGCACGTACATTTTGTGAGCAGCGTGATATTTCAACGCAAGGTATGACGCTTACTCAAAATAATGAAAATGTAGATGATAACGGTAAAAAGTTATTTTCAATTGAGATTAACCTACCAGACGGTTTTCCTGATAAATATAAAAAGGCGCTTATTGCAGCCGTTAATACCTGTACGGTAAAAAAAGTAATTCAGGCAGTGCCAGAGTTTTCAGTAGTGGTAAAATAATCCTCCCTAAATTAGGTAGCCTTAACAGGCTACCTAATTATGTATAGTGCCCCACGGCTTAACTTATTTCTTTTTCATTCCTTGTACTGCTTTAAAGCGTGGGTTGTTTTTGCAAATTACAAATACACGACCTTTGCGTTTTACAATTTGACACCCCGGGCGTTGCTTCGCACTTTTTAGGGAACTTAATACTTTCATACCTTTTCCTTTTTAACAGTCGATAAACTTTTAAAACGACGGTTAAACTTTGCAACACGGCCATCTGTAGCAACAGTTTTTTGCTTGCCTGTATAAAATGGATGTGAGTCACTTGATATGTCAATAGGTACATATGGATAAGTATTACCGTCTATTTCTACTGTGCGGCTTGTTTTAATGGTTGAGCCAATAATAAAGTAAGAATCGGCAGCAGTATCGTGAAAAGCAACCACTTGGTAATCAGGATGAATATTTGGTTTCATAATACGCCTCAACAAATGATATGTGATAATGTATCATTTTAATTTAACGTATTTATTCTCTCATTGCAAATTATTTAAATGTTCCTCAAAAGGGGCGTAATTGCTGGCTATTTGTGCAAACAAATCAAAAAATAAGCACTTAAATTAAAAATGCTGGCTATTGGCGTTTAGGCTGTTATAACTATATTTAAGAGTTAAAACGTTAACAAATACGGTTATAAAGTTATTACAGAGGTTATGTATGAGTGACGCAACACAACAACAAGAACAAATTGACCAAGGGGTGATGGAAACCCTAAGAGAGCGCGACCACAGTACCTTGGCGCAACAAGTAAATCCGTTAACCTGCAACCACAATGATATTGTAGAGTTACTAGCAAGGTATATGGCACTTAGTGAGCAAGAAGATGATGAGCTGTTTGATACTTGGTTTGATAACCTAACTAAAGAGCAACATACTGTTTTAAAAGTATTTGAAGTTTACCGTGGACAATATGAGCACCAAAATTAAAGTGTTTATTTTTGTAAGTATGCCAAATCCAGTGGTTATTTAAATAAAACTAAATAGCCACTACTACTTTTTAACTAGAAAGTAGTAATGTTGTATCAACCACTACTCCCACCTGTTTTCATCATAATTTTTTGCGGATTTAATCTTATCTTTATTTAGGTACGACTTACTGATATTCATAAGTATTTATTGCTATTTTAAGGTAATGTTCTAGTTTTAATAGACAGACTGTTTATAATTTAAATAAGTTTATGGGTTATATACTCGAAAATATTCGCTCCCATTTCGTAATTCATAAAACACTTAAAATTAATTGAGCTTTAATGATTAAACCTGAGATCCCAAGTAACGAAGCAGAGCGATTACATGCGTTAAAAACATTAAAAATTCTAGATACGTCGCATGAAGAGCGCTTTGATCGTGTTACTCGTATTGCCAAGCGTATGTTTAATGTTTCTATTTCATTGGTTACTTTAATTGACGAAGACCGCCAATGGTTTAAATCTAGGCAGGGGCTTGATGCGCCTGAGCTTCCTCGCGAAACCTCATTTTGTGGCCATACCATAAATCAAGACGAGCTCTTAATAATCCCAGATACAGCCCAGGATAAAAGGTTTTTTGATAACCCTTTTGTTACAGGCGATCCTAAAGTAAGCTTTTATGCTGGCTTTCCTTTAAAATTAAGGCAAGGGGTTATTATAGGCACTTTATGCCTTGCCGATAATAAACCTAGACACCTTAATGATGAAGAAAAACAATTACTAAGAGATTTAGGCACGTTGGTTGAGCAAGAGATTCAATCAATTCAACTAGCTACAATTGATGAGTTAACAAGAATCTCTAATCGACGTGGCTTTTTGAACCTTGCTGAGCATACGCTAAATGTATGTAGGCGAAACAAAGTATCAATGTCGTTTATATTGTTTGATCTTAATAAGTTTAAACAAATTAATGATGTTTATGGACACCACGAAGGCGATTTTGTATTGAATAAATTTGCGCAAATTATGCTTAGTTCATTTTGTGATTGTGAAGTAATAGGCAGACTTGGCGGAGATGAGTTTGTAGTAATGCTAAGTGATTTAGATGAAACAAAAGCTGAGTTTGTTTTACAAAGGTTTGCGGATGCAATTGCGCATGCCAATAATACCTTAAATAAGCCTTATAAAATCGATTACAGTGTAGGGGTAACACACTTTAAATACGATACAGGTAAATCGGTTGAGGATATGATTCAAGATGCTGATGTTGCAATGTATCAGCAAAAAAAGCAGCAATCACTTTAGTGAGCTATTTAGTTTAATTGCTGCTTGAACTTCACTTAACTTCCTCATGCTAGTACGAATCTTATAATAGGTAGTTATTGGCTATTGCAGTCATTTTTTGCAGCGGGTGATGCTAAAGACACATTTGGTTGCCAAATCCTGTCCCATATTTTATGAAGATTGTTTAAGTTTGGTCTTTGACTTATTTTTTCAAAGTTACCAATGCTCACCTCTAAATCATTTTTTTGACCCACTACAAAATTAAACACATAGTTGCATTCCATGCCCATACGTAAATCAGAAAGTACAATATTGCTTTGCTGTTGGCGCACCGAATAAAACCCTTTAGTAAACCACTGCAAGCGTTTTATAGCCCATTCATCGCTAATATTATTTAACAATGAAGGCGTTGTTTGATAAGGCGTTAATGTAACATCGCTGGGCGCGTCAAATACTGATGCATAACCTTCGTAGTATTGTCCGTCAGACATCACAACAATACGCCACAGCAAAGTGGTTAGCGGAGCAGGCGTACTAACGTACGCATTTACTGGTATTTGCCTGTTGTTGAGAGCCGTTTTTACTTTGTCATCAATATTTACTTTTAAAATTAAAGCGCAAAATAAATATAGACTACTTAAAACTAAAGCCGCTGCATTTATACGATAAGCCGTTGCTGCTTTTATTTTGGGTATTAGCGTACATATTACGCCAATTAATAAAGGAAGCGTGTAAGCGGGGTCAATAATAAACACACTAGAAACCGCAAAGGGGTACTCAGTAAAAGGCCAAAGTAATTGTGTACCGTATACCGTTAGGCTGTCTAATATGGCATGTGTAGATAAACTTAAAAATACTAGCCAAAACCAGCGCACTTTATAAGTTTTCATTCCGGTGTGTATTTTTAATATTAGCCATACAATGAGCGGGCTAATTAATAAATGTATTAATAACGAATGGCTAAAGCTACGGTGGTAAGTAAATGCTTCTACAGAGCCACCATATGGCAAAAATACATCTAAATCAGGGAGTGTGCCTAAAATTGCTCCCCATAAAACGGCTTTTCGACCTATTTTATTGCCTAATACCGCATAACCTACAGCACTACCTAATGCTACCTGCGTTAAAGAATCCATTTTGATTAATACCTTTAATTACGACTTTTATTATTTATACTTTTTGATTATTCAAAAGCGTCAAAAAATAATGTGAAATATTTGATAAGCACATCAATGCCCAAAATTTATAAACTAAGCCTGGGTTTTATAAAATCTAAAAATGCTGTAATGCGAGACGATACAGCACTATTTTTATAATACACGGCTTGTACAATTTCTCGGTTATTAGGTGAGCTAACTGCACTGGGTAACACTTCAACTAATTTACCTGTTTTTAGGTCATTGCCAATCATAAAGTGAGAAAGTAGCGCCACACCTTGGTTTGCAATACATAGTTGGCGCACTGTTTCACCGCTGCTTGCGCTAAGCGAAAACGTAAATAAAGCGGGTTTTACTAGCGGCCAGGTGTTTAATTTAGGGGAGTCACTAAAACCAATTAACTTATGATTTTGTAAGTCATCAATTTGCGCAATTGCTTTGTTATTATTTATATATTCTGGGCTGGCTACAATACGCAACTGGCTGCTGCCAAGTCTACGAGCATGTAAGTTTGAGTCTTTTAAATCACCAATGCGTATGGCTAAATCGGTTTTATGTTCAAGTAAATCAATAATGCTGTCGTGCGAGGTTATATCAAGCATTATGTGGGGGTATTGCTTGGCAAATTCGCCAATTAAAGGCGTAAGTTGGTGCAATACAAAAGGGCTTGCCGCATCTATTCGCAGCTTGCCACTTGGCGCTTGTTTTAAAAGCTTTATGGCTTCTTCACCGGTATAAAGCGTATTTAACCCTTCGCGCGCATATTTTATAAAAGTATGGCCTTCTTCGGTAAGCTCTAATCGGCGTGTTGTTCTGTTTAGCAAAGTGCATTGCAGTGTATTTTCAAGGCGTGATACAGCTCGCGACACTTTAGCCACCTGTTGATCGAGCAAATTAGCCGCCCCCGAAAAGCTTCCGCAATCGACTACCGTTATAAACGTTTCTAAATCTTCAGTTTTTGAATGAACAGCCATAAATATACCAACACCATCTTTGCATTATTAACAAAAGTATTTTGTCACTAATGCTATTTTTTGCAAACGATATTTTAGCCAAACTACATTCTTCAAATATTAATGAGGATATAACTATGCCATTGGCTTTGTGGGCGCTTACCTTAAGCGCATTTGCAATAGGAACAACTGAGTTTGTAATAGTGGGATTAGTACCCACCATTGCAAACGACTTAGGCGTAAGCCTACCTTCAGCAGGTTTGCTTGTAAGTTTATATGCGGTTGGCGTTGCCATCGGTGCGCCGGTGCTAACGGCTTTAACGGGTCGCTGGAATCGTAAAGTGGTACTAATAAGCTTAATGGGCTTATTTGTTTTAGGTAACTTACTTGCATGGCAAGCGCCAGGTTACGAAACATTAATACTTGCGCGCATTTTAACGGGGCTTGCCCATGGTGTGTTTTTTTCAATCGGATCGATGATTGCCACTAGCCTAGTAAGCAAAGACAAAGAAGCCAGTGCAATAGCCATTATGTTTACCGGACTTACTGTAGCACTAGTAACTGGTGTGCCACTAGGTACATGGATTGGACAACACTTTGGTTGGCGTGCAACGTTTTTAGTTGTGTCGGTATTAGGTTTAATTGCATTAATCGGCAGCTCTATTTTAGTACCAAAAAACTTAAAACAATCAATACCAGCGACGTTTAAAGAGCAACTACAAGTAATCGTAAAACCGCGTTTATTACTCGTATATTTAATGACGATATTGGGCTATGGCGGCACGTTTACAGCGTTTACTTATTTAGCACCTATTTTAGAGCAACAAACAGGTTTTGCGCCTTCGGCTATTGCCTTAATAATGCTTGTTTACGGCGTATCGGTAGCGATAGGTAATATTTGGGGTGGAAAGTTGGCCGACAAACGCGGCCCAATTAGCGCACTGAGCATTATATTTAGCGCTTTGAGTATTATTTTACTGATATTTACCTTTACGATGGAATCAAAAATTGCTGCTGTACTTACTATTTTAGTATGGGGCGCATTTGCTTTTGGTAATGTGCCAGGCTTGCAACTTTATGTAGTAAAGCAAGCACAAAAGCACACGCCAAATGCGGTAGATGTTGCATCAGGTTTAAACATAGCCGCATTTAATATTGGTATTGCACTTGGCTCAATTATTGGTGGTAGCGTAGTAGAGAACATGACCCTGCAAGATACAGCATGGATAGGCGCCGTTATCTCTGTTTTAGCACTTGGTGTTACACGCTACAGCGGTATGCTTGATAAACGTGAAATTCAGCAAGCATAAAGCCTTAGCAGGGTCTGTTGACCTTTTAGGATTAAATTTGTTCAATCTAGGGACAAAGAGTAAATCCACCCTAGGAAGAACCTAAAGGCAGCGCGTATTTGGCATTTATGCTGCGTTATCGCCTATTAATGTGGAACAACCACACTGCATAGGCTCTGCCTTGCCTAAATACCAAATACACTGCTGCAAATGTAATCTCTAAAGATTAACAGACCCTAACCTTGAAACTAAAATTAATGACCTCATACCTGTTATGAGGTCATAGATTTTTAAGTGACAGTCGTAATAAGAAGTAAAAGGTGTATTTCGTAAAACTTTTAAAAGTTTGTATTTCAAAACCGATTATTTTATAAGGATAAACCATGACAAAACGTGTAATAGAAATGCCAGAACTAGGTATGGGAACATTCCGCTTAGAGGGCGACACTGCCTATAACTCAGTAAAAATGGCACTCGAAGTTGGGTTTCGCCATATTGATACTGCACAAATTTATGGCAACGAAGAGCAAGTAGGTCAAGCCATAAAAGATAGTAATATTCCGCGCAGTGAAATATTCTTAACCACCAAAGTGTGGAATAACAAATTAAATAAAAGCGACTTTATCCCAAGCGTTAAAAAGTCACTTGAAAAGCTACAAGTTGATTCGGTCGACTTACTACTAATTCATTGGCCATCGCCTGCTAACGACGAGCCAATGAGTGAATACCTCACTGAATTACTAAAAGCGAAGCAACTTGGTTTAACTAAGCACATTGGTGTATCAAACTTCACTATTGCAAACTTAAATGAAGCAATGCAAACGCTTGACTCGCGTGAAATATTTACCAATCAGGTTGAGGTTCACCCATATTTAACTAATACTAAATTGCGTGCATTTTGTGCTCAGCACGATATACATGTAACTGCGTACATGCCATTTGTAGTAGGTAAAGTACTTAAAGATAAAACCATTATCGACATTGCTAACAAGCACGATGCAAGTCCAGCACAAGTTGTTTTAGCATGGGTTAACGCAAGCGGCATGACGACAATTCCATCATCAACTAAGCGCAAAAACTTAGAAGATAACTTTAACGACCACGTTAAGTTAGATGATGAAGACATAGCCCGCATTGATGGCCTAGATTGTGGCGACCGCCAAGCAACACCAGACTTTGCGCCGCAGTGGGATCAATAAACTTATCTCAAACGCAAAGTTAAACTAAATATTTTAAGGTGTAGATTATCTACACCTTAACTTTTAAAAGGAATACACATGTTAACGGTTATAGCTGCACTGTCGTGCAAAAATATTGATGCAGATGTGATGCTTACAGCACTTGAAAACTTACAAAAGTCATCGCGCCAAGAAGTAGGGTGCTTACGTTATGAACTATCGGTAAAAAGTGATGATGAACATACCGATTACGTTGTTAGCGAACAGTGGGCGTCTGATGAGCACTTTGAAGCGCATAAAAACGAGCCACACTTTAAAGCGTTTGGTACGCAAGTTACTGGGCTTTTAACCAATAGTAGTATTGATGTATATAAATCAATTGGTTAAATTCTTTTTATAGTGCCTTTTATGGTACGTATTAAAATACTTAGCTAAATTACATATCATAAAGTAAATACCCAAATAGGTGCTGTTAACCTACATCACCTTTTATTCTTACACTCCAACCTGCCTAAATACCCAGCTTCGCCAATATCAATGAAACCTATTAGGACTCTTTTTTGTTAATTCGCACTCGTAGTGCTTCGAAATCAAAAGAGGTTTATAACTTTATTAAATGTCGTTTTGGTATCATAACCCACTCTAATAAATAGCCTATTTAATTTGTTGTTTACATTAAAGTTCTCTGGTGTAAATTATAGAAATATAACATGGCATTTTAGTCAGCCGTAAATAGTTCGAGTGGTACTCAATGTGAGGCTTAAAATAGCAAACTATTTATATATTTTTTGTGTGTTATATTTTTAGAGCTGAGTTAATTAAACTAATAATGGAGACATGGGTATGGAAATTAATAAATCTAATCAATCAATTCTTATTTTTGTAATCCCTTTATTAACTGCGTATTTTGGATCAAAAGTTATATTTCACTTATTTGCTTTTGAGTATCTTGTGTTTACAGATACTTTTGACATTCTAAAGCTACTCATTGATATTAGTGTATTTGGAGTGTTGTTCTATATTAGTTCGCTGGGCGTTGGTTATGTCATCAGAGCTAAAACATAAGTTTTTAATCATTAGCTGGTAAATTGCTAGCTAAAAAATCACAGCCAATAAAGCCTTAATAGCTTTAAACTGTATAATTTATATGGAGATAATAATGAAAAAATTAATCGCAATAGTAGCGTTGTTAGGCTTTGCCTCATTTGCACAAGCTAATGATAGTTTTGTAGTGAATGCTAAATTTTATGATAATAAAAACTTAATTGGTTCACCTATTTTAGTAGTCAATTCAAACGAAGAGGCGTCAGTTTCAGTTGATAATTTGTATAGTTTTGCTCTTACAGTAACGCCAATTGATGATTCTACTGTTAGTTTAGTAACTGACCTAAAACTAGGTGGAAAACATATGGCTCCCTCTTTAATTGTTGAAATAGGCAAAGAAGCAAGTATTAATATTGATGGTAAAGAGCTGTCAGTTTTAGTAAGCAAATCAAGCAGCTAATAATACCAACCTGCATAAATCTTTGATCAATTTAACGAATTAAATTGCACTATAACGTCGTTAAAAATTTTTTATTTAGAACAACTAGATATAAAAATTTTTGCCTAGTTCTAGCGTAATTTTCTTAACGTTAAATAGACCCCATATATAAGCAGATTGGTATAAGTTAAAAATTAGGAATATAACTAATGAGAAACTCAAGAAATGAAATAGTAAAATATGGAGTCTCTTTTGGTACGGCCCTAGCAATTGCTATTTCATGGAGTGCTAATGAGTCTGTGTTATGGGCAATTTTGCACGGTTTTTTATCTTGGTTTTATGTTATTTGGCATATAATTACGCGATAAGTATTTTCGCGTGTGCACTGATTGATTATGTAGATTGCGGTCAATGTTAATACTCGAGCAATTACCATCTAAAACTATTAAGTCAAAAATATAAAAGGAATAATTAATAATGAAAGGTGCTGGTGGAAGCTCTGGTGGTATTGGGCATTTTTTTATTGGTTTAATTATGATGTGCGGTGGCTTTTATATGCTGCTAAACGCAATTTCGGTGACCTCTAATTTTGGACTAAGTTCTCGCATTTATAGTGTTAATGCTTTAGGTGGCTTTGGCGTTACAGGCGGCATGGTTATGATCCCATTTATTTTTGGTGTGGGTCTGATTTTTTATAATTCTAAAAATATTTTAGGCTGGGTGCTATCTCTTGGCTCGTTAACCGCACTCATATTTGGTGTTATATCGAGTGTTCGATTTAGTATGCGAACTATGACGTCGTTTGATTTGATTGTTATTATAATTTTAGCGTTTGGTGGCTTAGGGCTATTTTTACGCTCTCTAAAATCTATTGATACTTAAATAATTGCCACGCTTTGTTTTCAATACAATTTTAATTATAGGCATTTAACATGATGTTCCAATGCCTAAGCTAATACATTAATAATGTAATCCTTCCTATTTACTGTTTAACCAGTAACGTATTTTAAAGAGATTTATGTGAACAACTCAATACAGCTAAAACTAATTGCTACTCACTTATTAGCACAAAGAGAAGAAAACCCAGCACGTTCAAACTTTCCTAAAGAGTTAGTACTAGACTCGACTGACGATGCGATAGAAGTACAAAAGTTGATGATTTATTTAAATGATCAAACCGTATATGGCTGGAAGTGTATGCTGCCTTTAGATGATGGCTCAATTATATTAGCGCCTCTTTTACATGCACCTATAAAACAAGCTGAAAATTGCCCACTGTATACAACAAACAATAAAGCGCTGATTGAACCCGAAATTGCATTTATTTTACAAAGTGATTTACCAAGTAATAAAACCTATACAAATAAAGACGTAGATACTGCATTTGCCAGCGCCCATTTAGCACTTGAGCTTATTCAAAAAAGGTTTGATGAAGACACTCCAAGCACTCACATTGAAAAGCTGGCTGATGGCCTATCTAATCAAGGCGTGTATTTAGGCCCACAAATAGATAAAGCCAAAGCGTATAACGCAAATACTGTAAATATTAACGTTAAGCAAACTGAGCTGGAGTTAAACTTGGCAGGTGTGCATCCTGCAGAACTTGCGCAGCTTCCACTTTATTGGGCGGTTAATTACTTATCAGCAAAGGGAATTAATTTAAAAACTGGGCAAGTGTTTATAACAGGCTCTTATTGTGGTGTTGTTGAGCTTAATACAGATCAGTTAACCACGGTTAGTTACGAAGACTTAGGGTCTGTTAGCACTACGTTTTTATCAAAGTAAATTTAGCGTTACTTAATAGATAAATCATATTTTAAAATAAGCGCATCTATGTAACGGGTGCGCAAAGTGTGTTGTTTTTCATGATCGGCGCCATGCCCTAACGCTTTGTTTAAAAGCTTCATGGCGGGGTGTAGTTGTGCTCTTTCTTCTTGGTTTAAACTCGCTTTACTGCGCAGTTCTGTAATGTCGTCAACTAATAGTCTGCCAATATCTACCGAGACTATTTCGTCTATTAAACCATTCTGAGTAAGTACACCGTACTTACTGCATAAAAACTGTTGCCAAATTTGCTGTAAGTGCTCGTCTATTTCACAGCCAAATAGCTCTTCGCTAAACGCAAATCCTTGCTGAGCGAGCTTAGTTAGGCTTGCAGTATATTGCTGTGCAAAATAATTAAAAGCGTGGCTTGATGATTCTATTTTTTGTTTTAAAAGACCCAGCCCCCAATTAACACAGCCGCGCGGGTAATAGTCGTCATACTCTTCGCATTCATACAAGCCTGAATATGAGCTGCAGCTAAGTTGGCTTTTAATACAGTAACTTGGTTTTGGGAAAACACTTCGCTCTTGCCAAGCTAAAAGTGTATCTGCATCTATATTTAATGCTTGGCACAGTTCATCGGTGTTATAAAAATGAGTTGCTAAGTAGTCAGATAAACGCATAAAGCCTCTGGTATCGTTAAAAATAAAATACTGTTTATATATACAGTTATTCATTTTGTAATACCAAACTTAATAATACAAGAGATTTTATAATTAAATGTAGGCTTACACCTCCAAAAGTACCCGCAATTATGTTACAAATAGCGCAAGTTTTATAAATAATGATTTTTTATGCGCACCCTAGAGAAAATTAAACAAGCAAGCCTTATTACAGCTATTAAAACGCCATACTTAGCAAACGGTGAAATAGATCTCGCAAAGTACGATGAACTCGTAGAAATACAAATTGCAGCGGGCGTTGATGGCATTGTAGTCGGTGGCACAACAGGCGAAGGCCAGTTAATGAACTGGGAAGAGCATTTAATGCTTATAGCGCACAGTGCAAACAAGTATGGCGACAAACTGGTTATTGTTGGTAATACCGGTAGTAACAACACCCGTGAAGCGATTAAAGCAACTAAATATGGCTTTGCCAGCGGTATGGATGCAGCACTGCAAATTAACCCGTATTACGGACGTACTTCAATCGCGGGTGTTAAAGAGCACTTTAAACGCGTACTTGATATTGGACCTGCCTTTATTTACAACGTAGCAGGGCGAACAGGTCAAGACCTAACACCTGATATTATTGAGCCACTCGCTAAGCATGAATATTTTATTGGTGTTAAAGAGTGTGGCGGTAATGAACGTATTGCCCATTATGAACAACAAGGTATTGCATGTTGGTCGGGTAACGATGACGAAAGTCACGATGCGCGCCACACACATAAAGCGCACGGTGTTATTTCGGTTACTTCTAACTTAATACCTGGGTTATTTCGTCAGTTAATGGATACGCCAAGTAACGAGCTAAATGCGTCGTTACAACCATTAATGAACTGGTTGTTCTGTGAACCAAACCCGATTGCTATTAATACCGCATTGATGATGACAGGTGCAGTAAATCCAGTATTTAGATTACCGTATTTACCGCTTAGTGATGAACAACAAAAAGTAGGTTTGCCATTAATAAATGAGCTTAACAAACGTGAAGTTGTCGGTGGTAAAGCACAGTTATTAAAACAAAATGAGGTATTAACGCTTTCTTGAGTTGATAATCAATATTTTAATGACTTAACAAACTAATTTTTAGCTTTTAATCCAGTTTAAAGCTAACTGTTGACTCGTTTTTGCTGTATAATTTGCGACCCTTGATAATGTGGCCGTAGGTTATACAGCATGAATTTTAAATCTTTTAGTTTCGCTCCTGAAATCATCCAGGCGTTGGACGAACTTAACTATCACACTCTTACGCCCATTCAGCGCGCAGCAATCCCTGCTGTTCGTAAAGGTAAAGACGTTTTAGCCAGTGCACAAACTGGTACCGGCAAAACTGCCGCGTTTGCTTTACCTATCATCCAAAAATTGGTTGAGTCTGAACTCAGCACAACGAATGCACCTCATGCGTTAGTACTTGCTCCAACGCGTGAACTTGCAGAACAAATTGCAAATAATTTTAGAGATTTTGCAAAGCATACATCACTTAAAGTCGTTAGTTTATTTGGTGGTGTTAGTACCGCCGGCCAAGCAAACGCTTTAAAAGAAGGTGTTGATATTGTTGTTGCAACACCAGGTCGTTTATTTGATCATATTCGTTTAGGTAACTTAAGCCTTGCAAGTGTTAAGCACCTTGTTCTTGATGAAGCCGACCGTATGCTTGATATGGGCTTTATTGAAGACATGCAAAACGTGATTAAAAGCTGTGCAGAAGAGCGCCAGATTTTACTTTTCTCTGCTACTTTCCCTGCAGCAATTAAACAATTTGCATCTAAAGTATTAAAACAAGCTGAAATAGTGCGTGTTGATCAAACTAACAGTACAGCAAGTACTGTTGAGCATGTTGTTTACCCTGTTGAAGAACGTCGTAAGCAAGAACTACTTTCTGAATTGATTGGTAAGAAAAACTGGCAACAAGTGCTTGTATTCGTAAACATGAAAGAAACGGCTGATGAGCTTGTTAAAGAGCTTAACCTTGATGGTATTCCGGCAGGCGTTTGCCACGGTGACAAATCTCAAGGTAACCGTCGTCGTGCTTTACGTGAATTTAAAGAAGGCAAAGTACGTGTATTAGTAGCTACAGAAGTGGCTGCTCGCGGTATTGATATTGATGGTTTACCTCGTGTAATTAATATTGATTTACCATGGCTTGCAGAAGATTACGTTCACCGTATTGGCCGTACAGGTCGTGCTGGTCGTCAAGGTCAAGCAATCTCATTTGTTAGCCGCGAAGAAGAAAACACTTTGTTTGAAATTGAAACGTTAATCGGTCAAAAAATCAAACGTGTATATTTAGAAGGTTACGAAGTAAGTAACCGTGAAGTACTAATTGATAAAATTGGTAAAAAACCAGCGCATTTACGCCGTACACGTTCTAACAAGTTATCAGGACAAGCAACCGGTGAAGCGAGAGCAGTAAATCGCTCACGTATTTCAAGCGTTCGTAAAAGCTTAAAAGGCGAAAAACTGTCACTTAAAAAGTCATAGTTAACGCCGTTTAGTTTAAAAAAACCTGAGTTTACTCAGGTTTTTTTGTGCCTGATGATAACACCTCATCAATAATATTTGCGTATACATAAGCCGCTTGCTCGCCCTCTTTATTTGCTATTATGGACAAACCAACTGGTAAACCACTTACTTTGCCTACCGGCAGAGTTATGTGCGTTGTGCCTGCAATAGCAGATAACGAACTACTACTGCCATTAAAATTATCACCATTAACTAAGTCTGTTTTCCAGGCGGGTGATACTGTAGGCGCTATAACAATATCAAGCTTGTTGTTTTTATATACATTAACAATGGCTGTCGTTGCTAAAGTGCGATAGCGTTCTTTAGTCTCTTGGTATTTTTGTTTGTTAGTTAAATCAATAGCCTGCGATTGAACTAGTATATCTTGCTCAAAGTGGGGCATTTCTGTATTTTTATTTTGAATATTAAAATTAATAAGTGCTTTTAGGCTTTTAACAGCTACTTGTGCGGGAGTGATTGCAAGATAATGATTAATTTCGGCTTTAAAGTCGTAAAGTAAAATATAGTATTCATCAACAAATAGCGTATCTAAGTTATCAGTAATATCTACATTAATAACAGTGTGCCCAGCCTGTTTTAATGCTTGTAACTGCTTGGCATAAAGGCGCTGCGTTTCAACTGTAAATTTGTCGCTAGGCAGTGCACCAATAATAAGTGACGATTTTGATTTTAGATTACCTGTATTTAATTTAAACCCTGTAGTTGTTGCATCGAGAGAGTCCTCACCTTGCAAAACTGATAAAACCAGCAATGCATCTTTAAGTGAATGCGCCATCGGCCCTACTGAGTCTTGACTACTAGAAAGAGGCACAACACCTGAGCGTGATACTTGGCCCATACTCGGTTTTATTGCATAAACTCCATTTACTGAGGCAGGGCACGTAATTGAACCGTCTGTTTCAGTCCCTAATGCTATGGGCGCAAAGTTAAGTGCAACTGCCACAGCAGAGCCTGCACTAGAACCACATGGATTACGTGTTACATCGTGCGCATTATGTGTTTGTCCGCCTACGGCACTCCAGCCTGACGATGAATAGGATGAACGAAAATTTGCCCATTCACTTAAATTAGCTTTACCTAAAATTATAGCGCCCGCATTACGTAGTTGTTTAACAACAAAAGCATCATTATCAGTAACGTTATTTTTGAGTGCTAAAGAGCCAGCCGTTGTGGGAAGTGTGCCTTTAGTTTCTATATTATCTTTAAGAAGTACAGGTATTCCATGTAATGGACCTGTCCAAGTGCCTTTGGCGGCAAGTTCATCTAACGTTTTAGCTTGAGCAATCGCTGTAGGCTCAATACTAATAACTGCATTGTATTGTGGGTTAAGTTTATTAATTCGGTCTATATAATTTTGGGTGAGTTGCTGTGCATTAATAGAATTATTTTTATATGCACTGTGGATTTCATCGATGGTTTTTAGCTCTTGTGCTTTAGCGTTAAAAATTGCTAATACACTAAGCAACGAAAAGGTAAATGTTTTGATCATTGTTGAGGTGCTTGAGTTGTTATTATTTTCTATACATTTAGCACAAAAAAACCTCACAAAGTGAGGCTTTTCGATAAACAGCTTAAAAAAGAGGTTTAAGCGCTTTCTAACATAGACAGTGCGACTGCTTCAGCTGCTTTAATACCATCAATACCCGCTGATAAAATACCGCCAGCGTAACCTGCGCCTTCACCTGCAGGGTAAAGCCCTTTGGTGTTAATACTTTGGAATGTTTTATCACGCTTAATACTAATAGGCGACGAAGTACGTGTTTCAACACCGGTTAATAAACCGTCGTTAGTTGAAAAGCCACGAATTTGTTTATTAAACGCTGGTATCGCTTCGCGAAGGGCATCAATTGCAAATTGTGGTAACACTTTACTCAAGTCAGTTAACTTAATACCAGGTGTGTAAGAGGGTTGTACTTCACCTAAGTCTGCAGATGATTTACCTTTTAAGAAATCTCCAATTAACTGCGCTGGTGCATCGTAGTTGCTACCACCAAGCTCATACGCTTGCTCTTCAAGTTTGCGTTGTAAGTCTATTCCAGCAAGTGGATTACCAGGGAAATCTTGCTCTGGTGATATACCTACCACAATAGCGCTGTTAGCGTTACGCTCACTTCGTGAATATTGACTCATACCATTGGTAACAACACGGCCTTCTTCAGAGGTTGCCGCGACTACTGTGCCACCTGGGCACATACAAAAGCTGTAAACCGTGCGGCCATTGTCGCAGTGATGAACAAGTTTATAATCGGCAGAGCCTAAAATTGGGTTTCCTGCATTTGTGCCAAAACGACATTCATCGATCATTGATTGTTTATGTTCGATTCTAAAACCGACTGAGAATGGCTTTGCTTCAACATAAATCCCTTTTTTGTGGATCATATCAAACGTGTCACGTGCGCTGTGGCCAACGGCTAATACAACATGGCGAGTGTTTAGCTGCTCGCCATTTGAAAGCGTTAAACCTGTTACTTGCCCGTCGTCTAAATGAATATCGTCAACACGTGTGCTAAAGCGAATTTCGCCGCCAAGCTTTATTATACGAGCGCGCATTTTTTCAATCATGGTGACAAGTTTAAACGTACCAATGTGTGGCTTACTTACGTATAAAATTTCATCGGGTGCGCCTGCTTCTACAAATTCAGTAATGACTTTTCGGCCATAATGCTTTGGATCTTTTACTTGGCTGTATAACTTACCGTCTGAGAATGTACCTGCGCCACCTTCACCAAATTGTACATTTGATTCTGTATTAAGTGTGCGTTTACGCCAAAAGCCAAACGTGTCTTTTGTACGTTCACGTACTTCTTTACCGCGCTCTAATATAATGGGTTTAAAGCCCATTTGAGCAAGTAATAAGCCCGCAAATAAACCACAAGGACCAAAACCAATCACGACAGGGCGCTCTTTGATATTATTGTTAGCTTGGGCTACAAATTTATAACTTGTGTCTGGTGCTACTTTTACATGCTGGTCTTTTTCAAATGCTGCGAGTAGCTCGGCTTCGTTATCAACTTCTATATCGAGTGTATAAATAAGTAAAATAGCTGATTTTTTACGTGCATCATAACCACGTTTAAACACATTAAAACTGTGCAATTGTTCAGGTTGGATTTTTAGTTTATTTACAATTGCTTGACCAATTGCGTCTTCGTCATGATCAAGTGGCAGCTTTATTTCGGTTAAACGTATCATTTATATCTCTTTTAGGTGTCATAGCGGGGTATTATAACCGCTCACAATAAGGGGATGCAGGGCACAACGAGTGTGCAAACATTAGGCGCGCATTTTACGTTAAAATAGCCTGATATGGCACTTATTTATTGTATTTTTGGGGTGGATGGGTATGATCCACAACTGTTGTTCAAAATCTTAGGTATTAAAATAGTATGGCGTTTGTTGTCACCGAAAATTGTATAAAGTGTAAGTACACCGATTGCGTATCTGTGTGCCCAGCAGATGCATTTTTTGAAGGCCCTAATTTTTTAGCAATTAGCCCGATTGATTGTATTGATTGTGGCTTATGTGTCCCTGAGTGTTCAGCTGATGCGATATACCAAGAAGATGAGCTACCAGAGTCTCAAAAAGAGTTTACTGAATTAAATGCTGAACTTGCACTGGTCTGGCCGCGCATTACAGAGGTTAAACCTGCACCAGAGGACGCTGATGTATGGAATGGCATAGACGATAAGCTTAAACTACTCGAAACATAATACATAACAATTAGTTACTCCTTTATCATTAAATAGTTAATTTTTCATTTCAAAGTATTAACAAATGTACCTGGATAAATTACAATCCTCAGCTTAAGTTGCTCCTTATGAGTAATTACAGTCTAAATGGATGTTTATGCAGTACTTTATAACTATAATAAAAAAGTTTACCTTCCTATTTTTAAGTTTTGCTTTATTACTTTCAAGCCTTGATGTAGCGGCTAAAAAACAGCAAGTTTCCTTGTCTCGTATTGATTCAAATATCACCGTTGATGGTGTTATGGATGAGGCGCACTGGCAAAATGCAACACGTATATCTTTACTCTACCAAGATGAGCCTAACGAAAAAGGCACCCCCCCTGTAAAAACTGATGCCTTTATTTACGAAGATGGCACTAACTTATATGTTGCCTATGTTGCACAAGACCCAGACCCTGAGCAAATTCGTGCATCACTTCGTGACCGCGATACGCTATGGGAAGACGACGTAGTTATTCTTGTTATTGATACATTTAATGATGAACGCAGTGGTTATGAATTCCATGTTAACCCGCTGGGCGCGCAAGGCGATATACGAATGACCGACACCGATGGGTGGAGTTCTGATACCTCATGGAATACTATTTGGGATAGCGCAGGACAAATTAACGACAAAGGTTATGTTGTTGAAATGCGTATTCCTTTTAAAGCACTGCGTTTTCCTGAAAATAAAAATGAGCTAACGTGGGGTTTTTCTGTAATGAGAAACTATCAACGTGATGTGCTATATCAGCTATCAAATATGGGGTTTGATAGAAATGTGAAATGCAGCCTTTGCCAGTTTGATAAGTTAGTTGGCTTTAGTGACATTGAATCAAGTAAAAATATCCAATTAACACCTACATTAACCACACTGCGTAACGATAATAAATCTGCGTTGCCAGGTGATTGGGATAAGGGTGATATAGATACTGAAGTGGGTTTAGATTTACGCTGGGGTTTAACAAAAGATGCTGTTTTAAACGCGACAATTAACCCTGATTTTTCGCAAGTAGAAACTGACTCTTTAGAGCTTGATGTAAATACAACCTTCTCAATTTATTACGCTGAAAAACGTCCTTTCTTTTTAGATGGTGCTTCTTACTTTAAAAGTAGCTTATTTGAGCTTTTATATACACGTACAATTGCAGAGCCTACTTTAGGTGCAAAGCTGACGGGTAAAACGGGCGATCATAGTTATGCGCTAATGCTAGCTGATGACGACAATAGTAATATTTTACTGCCAACGAATCAGGGCTCTGGCTTTGCAAGCTTAAACGAAAAAACGAATGCAGCCGCAGGGCGTTATCAATATGACTTAGGTCAGCAAGGTACTATTGGTATTTCAAGCACGCACAGAGAAAGTGATGACTATCACAACACTGTATTATCAGTGGATGGTAGCTACTGGTTTAATCAATCGGATACTCTTTTGTATCAAGTGTCATCTGCTGATACTCGTAACTCTGAATTTTTAATTCAAAACTATAACTTATCTGAAACTCAATCAGATGAAGCTTATGCTCTAGAACTTACCCGCGATAAACGTGATTACAAATTATTTGCATCTTATGAAAATATTGGGCAGGACTACCGCACTGATTTAGGTTATCAAGCTAAAGTCGATTATGAAAAAGTAGGCTTTGGTGGCGGACAAACATGGTACAGAGATGAGTCTGATTTACTTACCTCATGGTCATACGAAGCTGACTGGGATAAAACGTGGGCGCAAAATGGCGACTTACTTGAAGAAGAATACGAAGGCTTTTTGAGTTTTAAAGGTCAAAAACAATCTATTTTTGAAATTGGTTTAGTACACCGTTATGAAAATTATAATGACAATTTTTATAATCAAAATATTGGTTACATTTATACGGGCTTTAAACCCACTAAAGATTTAAAGTTATCATTATATGTTGAATACGCTAGCCGCATTGATTATGCAAATGAGCAATTAGGCGATGCGTTTGACACCCAAACCCAAATGGTGTGGGATATTAACGACCATTGGCAGCTCGATGTAAAACATAACTACAGCCAATTAGATAACCCACAAGGGGAGCGTGTATTTACAGCTAACTTAGTTGATTTTAGGCTCCATTATAAATTTAGTATGCGTTCAATTCTTAAGCTTGTTTTACAATTTGAAGATATTGATAGAGACGAAAATGCCTACTTTTATCAAGTTAGCCAAATTAACAAAGACTACGGTAGTCAGCTTGTTTACTCATATAAAATTAATGCGCAAACACTGTTTTATTTGGGTTACTCAGATAGAGGTTACCAAGACGATTCACTTAAAAATATTGAGCGAGATCAACGTACCTTATTTACAAAAGTTAGCTATGCATGGCAGCTTTAAATATTAATAATAATTTTATTAGCGATAATTCCTACTAGTTTGAGTAGCAATGCATAATGCGCAAGAATAATTTTTAAATGATGTACGACAGCGGAGCAAATGCGATTAAGGTTGAGTAAATATAAGTACTTAAAGCTGTAGTGGTGAGGCATAGATTAATGCGGCAAAAAAACGACAAAGCTTATATACCGAATGTATTAAATTTTAAACAATTGAAACGTTTTTGTTTATTTTTATTAATCCCACCTATACTATATGTAGATATAGTTAGTTAATCCATTATCGTTACAATTTTTTGTTATTCTAATGGCTTAGGATTATATCAATGCTTGCGTAGTACTAAATGCAAGCGATATAATCCGCTTTTGGTAATAGGTTTGATAGGAGAAGCAAAATAGATGGATTTTTTTTATGAATAAACTTAAGCCGCTCGGTTTTATTTTCT
The DNA here is from genome assembly GCF_014164345.1 of Pseudoalteromonas sp. SG43-5. Classification (NCBI taxonomy): domain Bacteria; kingdom Pseudomonadati; phylum Pseudomonadota; class Gammaproteobacteria; order Alteromonadales; family Pseudoalteromonadaceae; genus Pseudoalteromonas; species Pseudoalteromonas sp. SG43-5. The sequence goes on along the minus strand of NZ_JACJFA010000002.1, from coordinate 382,532 downwards.
TAATCATAGTTCTATTTTGTTTCTGCATAAACATAGAGTTAACTAATCAGATCAACCGTATAAATCTATTTCAGACTAATATTGATATACGAAGTTTCGAGATCACGAATACCTCCCTTGATATGGCTCCTTGGTATAATCCCATTTTAAATGGCCATTATATAATTGAGCAGCCAACAGCTGATTTTTTACTTATCAAAACCACTGATACCCAATTTGTAGCCGCTGATTCTAATAAGTTAATCATGATGACACTCTCATCACCCATGAACTTTTTATTTTTATGTATATTGATATTTGGCTCAGGTATCTACGTACGTAGAGAACGTAGAAAACGTCATTATAAAAATCAAATAGCGGAGCTCAACCGCCAAGCCAATAGCTTACTTACTGCATTTAATTTACAAGTTAAACCGGCAGAGAACCCATTAGGTGTAAGCAGCTTAAGTCAATCTATAAATAGCTTAAATTCACACGTAGTTAATTATGTAAAACAAACTCAAACAAGTATTTGTCAAGATAAACTGACGCTGTTAATTGACCGCCATGCATATATTGAACACATAGACAGACAAATAAATCATGCTAATCAGGAAGATCTCAAATGTGCGCTTCTATTTATCGACTTGGATGGCTTTAAACAAGTAAATGATTCGTTTGGCCACAGTTTTGGTGATGAAATATTAGTTCAAGTGGCCAGTCGACTTGCAAATGTTTTACGTCACCATAAGTTAAGTAATATTAATAGCGCTAATCAATTAGAGCAAAACTTATCAAGATTAGGTGGAGATGAATTCTCCATATTTATAGAACTACTTGATGATAGCGACAGAGTTGTTGACATTGCGAAGCACGTGTTAAGTGAGCTTGAAAAAGACTTTGTGCTTGGCAATAAAATAGTAAAAATTAGTGCCAGTATTGGTATTGCTGCTTACCCAGAAAGTGCGTCAACCCCACAAGCACTTTTACAATTAGCTGATGTTGCTATGTACAGAGCTAAGAGTGATGGTAAGGGAATATTTAAAGTTTACTCGCCAGAAATGGGCAACAAAATGCGCCGTTACCATTATTTACTCGAAGAATTGCGTTTAGCGCTCGCGTGTAAAGATTTTTACTTGTCTTTTCAGCCAATTGTACATGTTGAAGATTGTATGATTGATTATTTTGAAGCACTTACCCGGTGGGACCATCCAGTTGAAGGTATGATCCCACCTTCAGAATTTATTCCAATAGCAGAAGAGTCGAATTTAATTTTAGAGCTTGGCGATTGGATTATGCTTGAATCGTGTCGGCAAATGGCTGCATGGCATAATGCAGGTATGCGCAAAGTAAAAATATCAGTTAACGTTTCGGGCATTCAGTTAAAGCACCGTGATATTTATGATTGGATAATGAAGAAGCTAAAAAAAACCGGCTTACCGGCGACGTCTCTAATGCTTGAAATTACCGAATCAACATTTATTCAAGCCAGTCCTAGAATAATCAAAGAGCTAAGTAGATTAAGAGAAGAAGGCATCACTATTGCAATTGATGACTTTGGTACAGGTTTTAGCTCGTTGAGTACATTAGCGGATTTACCAATTGATGTTATTAAAATTGATCGCTCGTTCATAGCTCAAGCCAATAAAAGCCAAAAATATAACGATATATTAAATACAATTAGTGAGCTTGGACAAAAGCTGGGCCTTAAAATTGTAGCTGAAGGCGTTGAAGAAATAGGGCAGTTTGAGCTTGTTAAAAAAATGGGTGTGAGTTCAGTTCAGGGGTATTTAGTGAGCCGTCCTGAGTCATCAGTTAATGTATGCAATAAAGTATTACGTAATAACACCAGCAATCTTTCTGCATCGGTTACAAGTGCGTGGGATATTGTTAGTTAGTTAGTTAGTTAGTTAGTTAGTTATTTAGTTTGTTAGTTAGTTAGTTAGTTATTTTACAAATAAAAATGCCACTCTAAATAGAGTGGCATTTTTTGTTTAATCAGTAATTAATGTATTAAAGATCAAATGTGCGTGAAACAGCAAGTACAATACGCTCATCAGCATAATCGTAATCTAAGCTAGTGTTTTCAGCAGCCACTTCAATACCAAAACCTTCGTAGCTTGTTTGATAAGCTAGGCGGTAGTGCTTGTACGATTTTTTCTGGTTTGTATCCCAAGCCCACTTTTCACCATCAAGTGAGTTTGAAATATCAAAACTTGCACGTAGTGCATGATTTGGAGCTAGTTCATAAGTGTGAGCAACCATTGAAATTACATGACCCGCACCTGTTCCAAAGTAATCCCAGCTATACCAAAAGTTAAGCTCAGTTTGGCCGTATTCACTTGCATAACCAAACTTAGTGTAAGCTTCAGCGTAGTTACCGTCACTGTTATTACCTTGATAAGTGTAATAAGCGATACCGTAATCAACGCTGAATTGCTCATCAAGTTGTACATATTTACCTAAGTAAGCATCAAGCTCAAAATCAGTGTCGTCACCAAAATCTACGTTTGAGGCCCAAACACCAGCGTAAACACCACTATCAAAGGCATAATCTAAGCTGCCTTGAATTGCAGGGTCGCTATCGGTCTGTGTTACACCATTAAAAGTGTAGTCAGACGCTGCAGTGATTGTTGTTGACCAATCAGCTGCTGCAGTTGTTGATAAAAGTGCAAATGGTAGTGCTACTACAAGTTGTTTTAGTTTGTTATTCATTATTAATCCCTAGTGTACTGTGTCTATTTTTGTGTAATCAATTGCGTTTGCTTTTGGTGAGCTATCTATATTCGTTACTGTTTTAAATTTACTGTAACCAATAAAGGCTGCACAGATAAAGAACAAGCCGATAACTAATGCGCCTACCCACTGAATTTGTAAAAATTCTAATTTAAACAATAGTGTAAGTAATGATAGAGCAACAACATTTCCGATTATGTATTTCATTTTGCCAAAACGCTTTACGGTAAAGTTTAGGTTATCTGTATATAAACGCACTAACGAATCAAGTGAGTTAATTACAAATACAATACCTACAAATACCATAGCGAAGTTTTTAATACCTTGAGTTGGGATGCCCGCTTCATGGTAGTGATAAAGTACGCTAAACCAAATCGCAATAGGAATAGAAGGGAAAATCAACATTGCAGCTAATACTTGGTATGTTTTAAGTCCACCAACAAAGCGTGATGTAAATTGACCAATCATTATGCTCCACGCAAACCACCAGAATAAGTAAAACTCATGGTAATCATTAAGCGGTAAAACAAATTCATTAATGTTTGCAAAGTAAGTACCAATAGAACCTAAGTTATCTGTAAATGCTGACATTTGACCATCACCTATCACAAATGCGCCAGTCCACATAAAGGCGATTAAAGCTAAGAATAACCACGTAGTAGAAATACTTAAAATACGTACATATTTAATATCAGTACTTGAGTACACAGCAAAACAGATAGCAGCAAACACAATTAAGTAAAACTCAGAAACTATACTTGTTCCATCACCTAATTCGGGTAAATACCACGGTAGGTTTGTAAGCAGCAAATAAGCGGTAAATGCACATGTACCAATAATTACAACGTTATTGATAAATTTAACCCAAGGAATTTCGAAAAATTTCACTTTAGGTTCTATTACACAGAAATAAAAGCACGTAAGAAAGTAAAATCCCCAGATCAAAAATCCCCAGTAGCCAAACTCAATAGCCAGTGGATTTGCAAACGCGTATTCTGGGCTTGCTTTTATGTCTGCATAACCTGCAAACTCAGTTAAAGGAAACATAATAAGGCCAACATCTAGGCCAGAAGTAAATAGTATTGCTATAAAGGTAAAGGTTCGAACTGGTGTTACACCTACTACGCGAACATTACCCCATTTAATTAAAATAGTGATAATAGCAAGTAAGGTAAAAATGATGCCTGCATTAAGCCAAATAGTCATTGTTACCCTCCAGTAATGAATAAAAATAATTCATAAGCACTCCGTATTTTATTGTTTTATTCTCGCATTAACACAACGTAACCTATTTACATCGTGTGCCACTGCAAGGCACGCATTGGTTTAGCCCGACGAGACTAAACCTAAGCATGTGGCTAAAGTTAGATCTCCGTACTACGTTGTGTTTCTTGCCAGTTTGTTGTTATGGCAACATTCACATCCGATTTCTGTAATGGTTCTTTACCTAAAATTATGTCAGCTGCTTTTTCGGCAACCATAATAGTAGGCGCATTCAAGTTTCCGTTAGGAACTGTTGGGAATATAGATGAGTCAACAACACGTAGTCCTTCAATACCATGTACTTGCGTATTTGAATTAACAACGGCCATATCATCTTCACCCATTTTGCATGAGCAAGAAGGGTGGTAGGCACTTTCTACGGCTTGGCGTACAAAGGCATCTATTTCTTCATCTGTTTGAATATGTTTACCTGGTTGAATTTCTTCATCGCGGTATTCATCAAAGGCACTTTGTTCGATTATGTCGCGTGTTAAGCGAACGCACGCTCTAAAGCCTTCAATATCGTCTTGGTGTTCAAGGTAATTAAATAAAATGGTTGGTGGTTGCTCAGGGTTCGCAGAAGCAATAGTCACACTACCACGGCTTTTTGGTTTGTTATGACCAACATGTACCTGAAAACCATGACCTGCAAATGCACTTCTACCGTCGTAACGCATAGCCGCTGGTAAAAAGTGATACTGAATATCTGGCCATTCAACACCTGGTTTTGAGCGAATAAACGCACACGATTCAAAATGATTCGTTGCACCTAAACCCGAACGCGTTAATAACCAGCGCGCGCCAATCAAACCTTTTGAAACAATGCCTAGCTTGCCGTTAAGCGTGATAGGTTGCTTACACTTGTATTGAAAGTAAAACTCAAGATGATCTTGTAAGTTTTGACCAACACCTGGTAGATGATGCTGTACTTCAACGCCTGCTTTTTCAAGCGCTTGTGTGTCACCAATACCAGAGAGTTGTAAAATATGTGGAGAGCCGATTGGGCCTGCACTTAATACAACGTCTTTTTCAGCATATGCAGTTTTAACGTCGCCATTTACTTTGTATTCGATGCCAGTAGCTTTCTTGCCATCTAAAATCACGCGCTGTGCTAGTGCACCTGTAATAATCGTTAAATTACTACGCGATTTAACCGGGTCTAAGTACTCACGAGAAGCAGAGCTGCGCACGCCGTCTTTTACGGTCATGTGCATTGGGCCAAAACCCTCTTGCTGCGACGCATTATAATCATCAGTAGAAGCATAACCGGCTTGCACACCTGCTTTTATAAAGGTGCGGTAAAGCGGGTTTTTCATTTCGTTGCCGTTATTAACGCCAAGCGGACCTTTGCCACCTCGGTAAGTATTTTCACCAAGGTAAAAGCTTTCTGCCTTTTGAAAATACGGTAAACACGATTTGTAATCCCAGCCGTTTGCACCGTGTTGCTGCCATTCGTCAAAATCTTTTGCATGGCCGCGTACATACACCATGCCATTAATAGATGACGAGCCGCCTAATACTTTGCCTCGTGGGCAATGCATTTCACGATTATCTAAATGAGGCTCAGGCTGCGTATGAAACTGCCATGCGTATTTTTCACTATTCATAGGAATAGATAACGCGGTTGGCATTTTTATAAAAATACTTTTATCGCTACCGCCAGTTTCAAGTAGTAACACGCGGTTACTTGAATCTTCAGATAAACGGTTGGCTAAAACACAACCCGCCGAACCCGCGCCAACAATAATATAGTCGTAATGATTACTCATAGTAGGGCGCCTTAAAATGGGCTTTCTATGTCGGCCATACCAACATAAATAGACTTAGTTTGCGTGTATTTATCAAGCGTTTGTATACCATTTTCACGGCCAATACCCGATTGCTTGTAACCGCCAACTGGCATTTCAGCCGGTGAGTTACCGTATGCATTAATCCAACAAATACCGGCTTGTAACTTATGAATTACGCGGTGAGCACGTTTAATATCACTCGTAAATACGCCAGCAGCTAAGCCTAGGTGTGTACCGTTAGCGCGTGCAATCACATCGTCTTCATCGTCAAAAACAAGCACGCTCATTACTGGACCAAATATTTCTTCTTTAACAATAGTCATATCGTCATTACAATCAATAAACACAGTTGGTGCTACAAAGTATCCATTAGGTGCAGATTCAGGTGAAAGCGTTGTACCACCGGTTAGTAGTGTTGCGCCTTCTTCAATACCTTTATTAACGTAGCTCATTACTAGTTCTTGATGCTTTTTAGAGATAAGTGCGCCAAAGTTAGTATTTAAATCTTGTGGGTCGCCAGCAATAATGTTTTTCTCAGTGCGCGCTTTAAGCTCATCAATAAACTGCTGATATACATTTTTGTGAACGTAAATACGTGTACAGTTAGTACAAATTTCGCCTTGCGTATAAAAGTTACCTAACATAGCAGCGCTAACCGCTTGCTCTATGTTGGCATCATCAAATACTAATAGTGGAGATTTACCACCAAGTTCCATCGTGACATCTTTTAACGTACCGGCAGCACTCGCTACTACTTTTTTACCTGTGCCTACTTCACCCGTAAACGATACTTTATCAATATCGCTATGCTGCGTTAGCCACTGGCCTACATCGCCCGCGCCTTGAACAACATTAAACACACCTGCAGGTACGCCAGCTTCAACAAATACTTCTGCAAGTTTAATTGCGCCAAGTGGTGTTTCTTCAGATGGTTTGAATATAAATGCATTCCCAGCAGCAAGAGCAGGGCCTGACTTCCAACATGCAATTTGTAGTGGGTAGTTCCATGCACCAATACCCGCACAAATACCTAATGGCTCTTTGCGTGTGTAGTAAAAGTCATCACCAACCATTTGTTGTTGGCCTACCTGTGCTGGCGCAAGACCTGCAAAGTATTCAATTACATCAGCGCCAGTTTCAATATCAACACAATTTGCTTCTTGCATTGGTTTACCGGTGTCGAGTACTTCTACAAGTGCTAGTTCATCGTTACGCTCGCGTAAAATAGCCACTGCTTTTAATAAAATGCGGCTACGTTCAATGGGTGTCATTGCTGACCACTGAGCAAAACCTTGCTTTGCACTCTCAATGGCTGCGTTTTGAATAAATTTGTCGGCAATTTCTACTGCGTAAATAACCTCGCCCGTTGCTGGGTTTGTTACATCAAATGTTTTGCCGTTCTGGTTTGCAAGAAAATGGCCGTTAATAAAATTTTGATAGACAGGTGTAGTCACGCTAGGCTCCATATTGCTTGATAAGTGAAAGTACATAGCTTTTTGCTAACTTTTCACAGTGTTTAAACTGATTATTGTCTGATTTACTCAGTACTGCTCTTAACCATAGGCCATCGATCATTGCGGCGCTAAGTTCTGCAGCTTGATTTGCTTGCTCAATAGGCATTAATTGTTTAAAAGAAAATGCTAAATTACTTTGCAAGCGTTTACTGTTTACATTTTGTAGTCGGTGTAATTCTTCATCATGCATCGATTGCGCCCAAAAACTTAACCACGTTCGGGTTGTATCATTACGCTGTTGTACAAGCGCAAAGTTGGCTTCGATAATAAACATTAAACGTTCAGTCGCATTTGTTTGATGATTTACTTTGCCTATCAAGTCTTGTTTTAAGCTTGTCAGTAAGTATCGAACAGTGGCTTCAATCAACCCCTGCTTACCACCAAAATAATGACTAATAATACCCGACGATAAACCTGCATTTTTACTAATGCTGTTTATAGTCGTTCCTTGTAATCCATTCGTCGCAACAGATTCTATAGTTGCGTCAATTAGCTGCTGACGCCTGACAGGTTCCATTCCAACTTTAGGCATAATTTTTATTAATTGAACGTTCAATAAAGATAAGCTTAAGGTAATAGCTCTAACAATTCAAGGTTGAGGTAAATATCTAGATGCCAAAATGTAGATTAATCATTAATAAAAGAGCAATTAATAGGACAAAGAAGATGTGGTTTTTATTTATTTAATTTTATTTAAAACAGTAGCTTGAGAATTTAATTTTTAAATTTAATAATAGTAATGATTTGTTTACAGAAATAAATGAATAAAATGTCAAAAAACCATTAGAACAATAATAGTTAGAGTACTAATAGTATTATTTTGATACAAAAGAACACTAAACCTGCAATTGCTTAGTGCTCTAATAAATTTATATGGAGAGTAAACTTTGTGGTTTTATCGCTTTAAAGCGCTTAGTATTGAAAGGTTAGGCATTATTAATAACGCCTTTAAAAAGTAGGGGGTAACGTCTTAGTCTATTGCCAATGTAGTCATCAGCTAAAATTTGCTGGCAAATGAAATCAATATCTTTGCTTGCTTCAAATACCCAATCAAAGCGCTCTATAGCCAGTAAAAAACCACGCTTTAAATGAGTTTGAGAACGGTACTGTTCTAGGTTGTCTTGAATAATAGAGACTTTACTTGGATTAGCTTTAAGCTCTTCTACTACTTGATTAATAAAAGTAGTATTGAGCTTACTGGTCGGGCGGTGTCTGAGTTTTCGTGGGTGCATTAGCTCTCGTTTGCAATGTTATATAATTTTTTCAAAAAGTCGTCTTTATGCTTTTCATGCTCGTAGTTAAGGTGGTAAGTATTATGAAAACCAAAGCGCAGTTCTACGCCGCTACCTTGTAGATATACGGTGTAACCGTCTACGTCTGAATATGCAGTAACTCCCTGATAATGTTTGCCTTCATCAGTCATTTCACCTTTTTGAATTATGCGTTCATATACGGCTAAAATCTGTTTATTGTCGAGTTCGTTTTTCATGTTTTATACCTTTTATTAAAAAGCTAATACGATATAGATATGAGGGTCGATCATCTTAAAAACAATAGCTAAAAAAATGTGATATTGCTTTGTAATTTGGCCTTTTTAAATTATGCTCAAAACTTATTTATTGTTGAGCTTACACCATGATAGACAAGGCGTTACTACTAAAAACTCGTGAGTTATCGGATCAATTAATTGCATTGCAAACGCCTATTAGGATACTCGATGCTATTAATTGGGATAAACAAACTAAAGAGGAGTTTTTTAGACAAAAATGTCAAAAAAATCCACTGATCGATCGTGCATACTATCAACAGCGCGATCTTGGTTTTGTACCTAGCGAGTTACGCCAAGCGTTTTCTACTTTGCACCGTAACATTATTAACCAATTGGGTCAGTTAAATCCCATAGCTCAATACATGGGAAAAATGTGCACAGAGTATAAAACAGTATTAAGCATGCTTGAGTATCGTGGCACACCAGAGTTTCATGACTTATCGGTGGAGTTATTTGGTCACCCTAAAGATTTATTTCATGCCGGTGAGCCCTCACTTTCTGAGCTAGCTAATATGCTAGATAAACCGCTGCAAAATTTACTTATAGCCGACATACTGCCTGACGACCCTAAAAATATTGATGCTGTTGATGCAGTGCGTATTTTGTCTGAGCAAGTAACCGCTAGTATGGCAGGAATAAACGTAGAGGTGATGCTTAGCGATGGTATTGTTAGTGATGCAGCCGCAGGTGCTAATAATATAAAGCTTAATCAAGATGTTAAGTTTTCGCAGCGTGAACTTGATATCTTAGAAGTTCACGAAGGGTGGATACACGTCGGTACCACTCAAAATGGTTTAGCTCAGCCTTATTTAACGTGTTTGAGTAAAGGTACGCCAAGCTCTACTATTACCCAAGAAGGCTTAGCGGTCCTTACCGAAATTATTACATTAAAATCAACCCCAAGGCGTTTATCTAAATTAGTGAATCGTATTCAAGCCGTTACAAAGGTAATAGATGGCGCTGAGTTTGTAGACATTTACCGTGATTACGTAGCGCAAGGTTTATCAAAAGATGACAGCTACACACTTGCGCAGCGTGTATTTAGAGGCAGTACGCCAACAGGTTTGCCTTTTACAAAAGATATTGCTTACATTAAAGGCTTTGTACTGGTTTATAACTTAATACGCGTTGCAATACAGCTTGGTCGAATAGATAGACTCCCTTTATTACTGGTAGGTAAAATATCGATAGATGATTTTAGATTAATATCGCAGCTTCATGATTTAGGTGTAATAGAGAGCCCACAATTTGTGCCACCACACTTTAAAGACTTACGTGGTTTGGCAACTTGGTTGAGCTTTGGCCGCTTTATTGGCGATTTATCGTTTGAAAAGTTAGAAAACGATTATAAACCGTTATTTTTATAATTAATCAACATAACCTACCGACATAAAAAAAGCCCATAACGGGCTTTTTAAAATAAGGTACTTTAGGTTTTGCTATCGAGCATTGGTGCTTTCAAATATTTTGTCAGCTGAGGCTGCAACAAAACCAGTATAAAGCTCGCCGTCTGCTTTAGGGTAACGAATAGCAAACTCATAAAAGCAGCTAGGAATGCTCATATCACCGTCACTAAAGGTAACTGAGTATTCATCAGCAAGTGTTGACGATTGCTCTAGTAACACCTCTGGTGAGCCTTTAACTTCACCGCCTGACGTATTAAGCGAAAAGCCGGCGTCTTTTAGGGCTTGGTTAACATCATGAATGTTATCAAACTTAGCAAGCGTATTAATATTTACGGTAAAGTGATTGGCACGGTAACCCCACGCCGACATCCACGCTGCATATTCGCTTTCAGCTAGCAGTTGTTTGTAAGTATCGGTGCTTACTTGCCAATGCGTGCCTGAATATAAAAAGTTGTCTGCTGTAACTGCACTTTCGTCAATTTGACTTACCATATCTGTCACGATGGCTTGTAACTCTGGCGAGCATTTTTCTACTAATAGTTCAGAGATAAATACTTTTGGCTGACTAGGATCGCTATGCTCATAGTGTTTTGCGTAAAGTTTTTTAGCTTCAAAGTGGTACTCACCACATTCTTTGTAACCAATTGCTAAAAAGTGAGCGGCGAGCTTTTCAAGACCCACTTTTTCTATATTAAATGTACGCAGCGCAATATGATCGTTAATGATGTCATCTTTTTGCGTTGACCCTAAAAGGTCATGAATTTTATCTGCCGATGGAGTTACGTTTAAATAGTTTTCCCAAAGGTTCTCAAATAATGTGTTTACATCAGTATGCATGTTAAGTCCTTAAATCTAAAATTTGGTTTTATTGCTTATTCAATTACTAAGCCCGGCGCTAGGGTTTGCGGTAAGCTCACTTTGTCTGACTCCACAGATGCGACAGGGTATGCGCAATAATCGGCGGCATAGTATGCACTTGCTCTGTGATTACCACTGGCGCCAATACCGCCAAATGGAGCTGCACTTGAGGCACCCGTAATAGGGCGGTTCCAGTTAACAATACCGGCACGGATGCGCTTTAAAAAGTGAGTGTAGTCATCTTCACTGTCGCTAAGTAAACCTGCAGATAAACCAAAGCTTGTGTTGTTGGCTTCAATAATTGCGCTGTCAAAGTCGGTATAACGATACACTTTAATTAGCGGTCCAAAATGCTCTTCATCTGGCATGTCGGTAATGCTTGTTACATCAATAATGCCCGGGCTTACAAAACCTGTGCCTGGTTTTAATTGCTTAAGTTCAACAAGGATTTGTGCACCTTTTGAGACTAATTCACTTTGCGCGGCGACCATACCCAGTGCTGCTTTTTCGCTTATCATTGCACCCATAAAAGGCTGCTCTGTAGCAAAGCTGTCGTCTACAACTATGTTTTTAGTTGCGCTTATTAGCTTTTCTAAAATAGCATCGCCGTTGGCTGATTTTCCAATAAATAAGCGACGTGCACACGTACAACGTTGACCTGAGGTAATAAAGCCTGATTGAATAATATCGTGTACAGCGGCGCTTATATCGCTCACATCTTTTACAATAAGAGGATTATTGCCGCCCATTTCAAGCGCTAAAATTTTGCCAGGGTGTCCTGCAAACTGTTTATGTAATAAGTGGCCTGTGTTTGAGCTACCGGTAAAAAACAAGCCATCTATATCTTTATGAGAAGCAAGCGCTTTACCAGTTTCAATTTCACCTTGCACAAGGTTAATAACACCCGCTGGCAAACCTGCTTTTAACCAAAGTGAGAGGGTAAATTCTGCAACGTGTGGAGTCAATTCTGATGGCTTAAATACAACAGTATTACCGGCTAAAATTGCAGGAACAATATGCCCGTTTGGTAAATGCCCCGGAAAGTTATATGGGCCAAAAATAGCCACAACGCCATGCGGTTTGTGTCTAATAAACGCTTTAGCACCGGGCATTGGGTTTTCGGTTGTACCTGTACGCTCATGGTACGCTTTTACAGATATAGCTACTTTACCTGTCATTGCGCCCACTTCGGTGCGGGTTTCCCATAATGGCTTACCCGTTTCGCGTGCAATAATAGTAGCAAATTCTTCGCTGTGTTCTTTTAATTGTGCTGCGAAGTTTTCTAAAATGGCGATACGCTCTTTAAGTGGTTTGTCTGCCCATTGTAATTGCGCGGCTCTAGCTGCTTTTATAGCTGAATTTACTTGATCAGTGTTTGCGCCATTACCTTGCCATACCACATCGCCATTACTTGGATTGATTGACTCAAATGCTGGACCAAGTCCCACATGCCACTGATTATTAATTAGGTGTGTATTCATAAATTATTTACAGGCGAAAAAATCGCGCTGCATCTCCTTGGCTTAAATTAAGCGCATTAGCCACATCTTGGCTAATGACGAGGGTATGTTTTGCATGATTGTAGTGTGCGTCTTTGGTAAATGTTGCTCTAAAGCCACTTACGCCTTGATTACATACAGCCAGCGTATCAGAGCTATTTTGTGATATGTGATCAAGCTCACCAATAGTAATAGGGCAAACTTGAGAGTCGCGAATGCTGCGAATATTACCAAGCTTTGCTTCAACCGTTGGGCCTGCGTCAAATAAGTCAACGTAGCCTCTGTGCTCAAAACCTTCCTTTTCTAATAGTTTTAGCGCAGGTTTTGTTTTTTCATGCACATGGCCAATCACTGCTTGGGCTTTTTTACTAAGCAAGTTCACATAAATAGGGTATTTAGGCATTAACTCGCTAATAAACACCTTATCGCCTAAGCCAACTAAGTGATCCGCTTGTGGAAATTCGATACTAAAAAAGTGCTCTTGTAGCCATTGCCAAAAAGGAGAATGACCGTCTTCGTCGCTAACACCGCGCATTTCTGCGATAACAGTATCGGCAAAACGCTCGCTGTGCTGAGCCATAAACAAAAAGCGTGAACGAGATAAAAATCGACCCGTTAGGCCTTTACGGCTATTTTCGCGCAAAAATAATGTACATATTTCTGAGCAACCAGTGTAGTCGTTACACATGCTTAAAATATCAACGGTGTTATATACATTTAAGGTAGGCGAGTGGTGTACTGTTTTACCCAAATGATAATGATATAAAGGCACCGATAAACCTACCGCGGCTTCTATAGCGGTTGTGCCAATAACGTCACCTGTTTCACTGTCTTCTAAAACAAATAAATAGCTTTCATCAAGTGGCTGGTTAATGTTTTTGGCAAAGCTTTTTTCAGCACGTTCAATTTTTTCTTTAAGCTGTGTATCGTCCACAGGTAAAGAGGTAAACCCATGACCGGATTCAATCGCTATTTGTTTAAGCGCGTCAAAATCATTGGCAGTAATAGGACGTAATACTTGCATTTATTGCTTGCTCCAATAGCACGCCATTAGGCGTGCTAATTTAAACTATATTAACCGTTTACTACGTCGCTAACGGCTTTTTCAAAGCGCGCTAAGCCTTCTTTAATATCTTCAAACGGAATAATTAAAGACGGTGTAAAACGAATTACATTCATACCCGCTACAAGATTCATCAAACCATTATTAGCACTGGCTATTAAAAAGTCGCGTGCGCGGCCTTCAAATTTGTCATTTAGTACTGCGCCAATTAATAAGCCTTTACCACGTACTTCGCTAAATACGTTATATTTTTCGTTAATTGCGTTTAATCCGTCACGGAATAATTGCTCGCGCTCTTTAACACCGTTTAGTACGTCTGGTGTATTTACTGTATCAAATGCCGCTTCGGCCACAGCACAAGCAAGTGCGTTTCCGCCATAAGTAGAACCGTGAGTACCAATTTTTAAATGCTCAGCAATAGGTGTACGAGTGATCATAGCGCCAATAGGAAAACCACCACCCAATGCTTTTGCCGTTGTTAAAATGTCAGGAACAACCCCTAAACCTTCATAGGCGTATAAATCGCCTGTGCGACCAACACCCGTTTGTACTTCATCAAAAATAAGTAACGCGTTATGTTTAGTACAAAGTTCGCGTACTTTTTTAGCAAATTCATCTGTTGGTGAAATAATACCGCCTTCACCTTGTAATGGTTCCATCATAACAGCACATGTTTTATCGCTGATCAGCGCTTCAAATGCCGCTATATCGTTAAAATCACAATGTACTATGTCCGCAGGTTTTGGACCAAAGCCATCTGAATAAGCCGCTTGCCCGCCCACAGTTACTGTAAAGAATGTACGACCATGGAAACCTTTATTAAATGCAATAATTTGCGTTTTTTCAGCGCCATATACGTCCAATGCATAACGACGCGCTAGCTTGAGGGCTGCTTCGTTTGCTTCTGCACCTGAGTTTGCAAAGTAAACTTTATCAGCAAATGTTGCTTCAACCATTTTTTGAGCTAAACGAAGTGCTGGCTCATTGGTCATAACATTTGATAAATGCCAAATTTTTTCGCCTTGCTCTTTTAATGCTTTAACTAATGCAGGATGACAGTGACCCAAACAGTTAACGGCAATACCACCGGCAAAATCAATGAACTCATTGTTATTTTGATCCCAAACGCGTGAACCTTCACCACGAACTGGGATAATTGCTGATGGGTTATAGTTTGGTACCATTACGTCGTTAAATAAGTCTCTTGTTACTTGCATTTTTACACCTAAATTTAATGGGCTTAGATAAAAGATTAGTTGCTAACTCAAAGAAGAATATAGCCTTTATTCTTCAGCAAACACGTTATTATTTCTTATAGAGGTCATTATCGAAGGTTAGCTGTTAAAATTGCAGTGCTATTTTGTGAAAAATGATTAAAATAAAAGTCAAAATAACGAAGAAAATAACCATTATGATAACTCCACAAGATGAAAAGCTACTTTCTGTACTAAAAACAAATGCAAGAGCGAGTATTTCTGATCTTGCGCGAATGCTTGACTTGTCTCGTTCAACAGTACAGAGCCGAATGCTCAAATTAGAACAAACCGGTGTAATTAAAGGCTATAGCGTTGATTACGGTGACGACTACCTTAGTAAAATGGTATCAGCTCATGTGTCTATAAAAGTAAGACAAAAATTAACGACTAAAACAAACATTGAGCTTAAGCAAATTGATGCTATTTCACAGCTATATGCCATAAGTGGTGAGTTTGATTTAATTGCGGTGGTACAGGCTCAAAATTTAGAACAGCTTAGTCATTTGTTGGACGATATAGGAAATCTTGATGGGGTGGAGCGCACAACATCTTCTGTTATTTTAGAAACTAAATTTAAGCGCTAGAGTCAGTGAATTTTTTGTTTTAGTCGTTAAGTGAACACTCGGTATACTCTAGGTCAATAATAATAAAAAGGCTAGGGTCTGTTGAACCTTCAAGGTTAAATTAACAGCCGCCAAAAGGTTCTTCCTAGGCGCTATTTTCTCTTGGTTGCGTACATAGATTTAGGGTAGGGGCGTGAGCAGGGCGCGGAAGCATTGCTCGGTTTTTACTTATTCTTACATGGATATAAGCAATTAGAATAACGCAGGAGCAGTTATCGAGCACACTAGGTTATAAATCTTGCGCCGCAATTAAATAGCGCCTAGTGTGAGCAAATTTTTATCCACAAAGATAAACAGACCCTAGATATAAATGCATTAATTTAAATATTTAAGCGTGCTTCTTATAAGTTAATAGCAATAAATCATAGATTTAAATATTGAAGCCATTGATAAGGTACAAAATTTTGTAAAGAAAATTAATAATTTTTTATATGCATGACTATACTTATTTTAATTTGTACAATATTTAGCAATGGATTATGCCCGTATATCTTTTTACTCTTTTGTTAGGTTTAACTGAGCCTCTCCAGTTTGGGACAAACTTACCCACCACAGCACCTAATAATGCAGTCAACCAAGTCGAGTGTATTTTATTTGAAATGGGAGCCCCTTTTCAGCTACAAACCTTGCCATGGTTACGTGCTCGTAGAGAAGTAAAGTTAGAGCGCTTAGATGGATATTTCACAACCCATTTAATGCCTGAAATGGAAGCTTATGGACGTATATCATCCCCCATTTTTTTAGAAAGCTGGTACTGGTTTACCCACCCAGAGAGCATTAATAAACCAAAAAACAAAATGCGTTACGGTGCAGTAAGAGGAAGTTATCAAGCAAATTGGTTTAAAACTCAGAATATTATTGCTGAGGTAGAGGTAAATTCATTAGAAGAAATAGTAAATGTAATGCACCATAAACGGATTGATAGAATCCTACGTGATTTAGACGATTTTGAATTAGCAGCCTCTAAGCTAGGGATTAATAAAGACGAGTACCAAAAAGAATTTTTTAGATATGTACCTTTGGGATTATTTGCTTCGCATTCACTTCTCAAACGCCTTCCTGAATTTATGCAGCAGTTCGATGAAAATATAAATACTTGTGCGCAAGCTCCATTTTCACTATCAAAAAGTGAAGAAAAGCAAATACTTGATAGGCTCGATAGTAGCGCTAAAACCTTATTAAACTTACCTAGTTTAGTCGAAGAAGTTCAAATAAGTAATGAGTCTCCTTTGAGTGAGCCTGAAATTATGAAACGAGACCAGCTATGGATAAAAGAAAGTAAACACGTTGGGCATGCTGATGCGTTAACTATGCTTGATTTACCGTTATCTAAGGTATTTAAAAAATGGCAATCGCAGTTTAAAGGTGTTGTTACTGAGCTTATATTGACTGATAGCCAAGGAAAAAATATAGCAATAAGTAAGTTAACCAGTGATTACTGGCAAGGAGATGAGAATAAGTTTACTAAAATATTTAAACAGTCAAAGGACTATAACTTTGATAGCGTTACATATGATGCATCAACACATCATTTTCAAGTACAGCTAAGTTTTCCTGTTTTAGATAATAATAGCCATATTGGAGTGTTGATTTTAGGTGTTGATGTAGAAAAAGCACTCCATTCGTCAAACGAAAAGAGTAACTAACTCGATACCTTTTACATAAGTTAGCTAAGCTTTGGAACTTTTGCTTAGCTAACATTATATTATGGATGTATTTTTTCTGAGGTCGGCTTTTTTCTTATAATTTCTTTTTTGGCTTCATCAAGCTTTATAAAATAAGCATTACCGCCAATACCTTTAAACTCTTCATCTGTAAATACAATAGTATTGTCATCAAAAAAAGTGACAGCTTCTTTTTGAGTTACTATTCCTAAGTCAATTTTTGATACATCGCCAGAAAAAAACTTATCACCCTCAAAATTTTCGAATAACCAAATACTGGTTGAATCAAGTAATATCAGCTTTTTACGATCAGGGCTTAAAGCAGCCGATGTTATCCAGCATAGCTTTTCTAAAGTGGTACATGTTTTAAATGAATCTATTAACTCGGCTTTAAAATTAGCAGCATGATCGCCCACTTTATAAACCTTAGTAATACCATCAAATGGCTCTGTGCGGTTTTTAGTAAATAAATATAAGTGACGTCCTAGAGCTACAAATGCCTCTAAATCAAAATTACGGTTATTAGGCTTTATAGGACTGCCATCCATTTCGGGGTAGGTAAACTTAATTATTTCTGCTTGAGTCGTATCTGTTTTTATATCTATCGGGTTTTCTATTTTATAAATAGTGAGCCATCTACGATCGTTTTTGTTATTACCAAAATCGCCTAAAAAGAAGTGCCCAAATTTGTTTTGGGTCATGTCTTCCCAATCAATGTTTTTAGCGTTTTCAACTAAAATTTCTTTAGCAATAGAACCGTCTTTATTGAGTCTGTATAGCTTTGGTTCATTGCCTCCGTCGTTAATAGCCCATAAACGTTGTTGTTTATCAAATTCTATTCCTGATATTTCTTTTAATTTAGGATCAACTGAGATTTCTTTTTTACTGTATAGGGTATAAATTGAGGTACCAATAAATGCAGCTACAACTAAAAAAATGATGGTGGTAGTTATTAAAATGGTTTTTTTCAACATGAAATTAATGATATTTCAGAGTATTAGAATGATGTGTATTATCCATGATGAAGTAATATAAAAAAAGTAATTTAGGATTTTAAATTTTCTTCGGATATTTGCAGCTATAAATATTTATATATTGAACTAATGAGGTTTTTAATAGTTTGTTGGTTTGAATATTGCTCTGTATGTTAAGTATCATTTAAAGCGTATTGTATATAAGGTTAATGCACCTTTTTGGTGTAATTGAAATGTTATTTGCACTGTAATAAAGCGTAAATAAAGTTTTGTTTAACTAATAACACGTTTAATGATTTTTAGATGGTTACCACATCGCCTTTTTGTTTAGTTGTATGGCCTGTGGCAAAGATTAAGTACCCTTTTTGGTTTAGTTGGAGCCTGCTATGTTGAATAAACGTTTTTTTAAAACAAAAGATGAAGCTGAAGTTACTTTTGAATTTTCTCATCCAGAGGCAGAAGAAGTTTGCTTATTAGGTGAATTTAATGATTGGAAACCAGTGCCAATGAAGCTTTATAAAAAACAAGGTGTGTTTAAATTTAAGCAACGCTTACCTATCGATCAACAATTTCACTTTCGTTATCTGATTAATGGAGACATTTGGGATAACGACCATCAAGCTGACGGTTATATCGGCAATACATTTGGCACAGAAAACAGCATAGTAAATACTCAACGCACTAATTAAGGCGATTCAATGGATGCTCTTTCGCAGTTGTTTTACCTGCATGGTATTGGCTTTGAATTCACTAAGTATACAGGTGAACAGGTATTTTTTAGCGAAGAAACGCGTAAACGTGCTTTGCAATGTTGTGGTGTTGATACAAATAATGAAGCAGGAATAGCTCAACTAACTTATGATTTAGATGCATCGCTTTGGCTTGATTTAGTACCTAGTGTGAGTTTAGTTGAGCAAACTGCATGTTTGTTAAAGCTTCGTATAAATGAACGTCAGCAATATTTAGCCGCTAATATCGATGTCCCTTCACTTGGAATGCATTTAGCATTTGATAACCTTTATAACTTGGCTGTCACTGGTGAATATTACTTGCATGGCGTTCGCTATATTGAGCTGGCACTACCCATTGGTAATATGCCAATTGGCTATCATGACGCTAATGTTCAGGTAGGTGAGCAACACGCTATTACACAAATTTGGTGCGTGCCTGAGCAAGTCTATCAAGTGGGAGACACAAAGCGCACTGGATTATCTATTCAGCTTTACACATTAAAAAATAGAGCGAATTTTGGTATTGGCGACTTTGACGATTTATTAGCGCTTACAAAACTATGCAGCTCCCAAAACATGGATTATATATTACTTAATCCACTGCATTTGTTATTTGCTGATATGCCAGAGCGAGCCAGTCCTTATAGCCCTAATAGTCGCGCTTTATTAAATCCTCTTTATATTTCTATCGTAATAAGCGAAGACGCAATAAATAACGAAAACCTTGACGCCATTATGCAGCAAGATGATGTCGCTGCACTTATTAAAAGTAATGATCAGTTTATAGATTATGAAAATGTAAGCCGTATAAAGTATACGTTATTTGAAGCGCTTTATAATCAGTTTGAATTAACGGCAAGTGATGAGCGTCGCCAAGCGTTTACTGATTTTTGTAATGCTCACTCTACTACGTTAAATACCCTCGAATCAGATAACCTAACATTTGCTTATTACCTGCAATGGCAAGCGCATATGCAACTTGCACTGTGTCAAAAAAGTTGCGCAGAGAGAGGCATGGCTATTGGCTTAATAAACGACTTAGCTGTTGGTTGTGCTGGCGATGGGGCTGAATTTAAAAACCAGCAATCGCTGTTTAGCCAAGGTGCAAGTGTAGGCGCTCCACCCGATCCATGGGCTGAAGCAGGTCAAAATTGGGGCCTCCCAGCCCTCAATCCCCAAAGCCTTAGTAATAATCACTACCAATTTTACCGCTCGCTCATTCGCGCAAACATGCAAAACGTAGGTGGACTTCGAATTGACCACGTAATGGCTATTAGACGCCTATGGTGGTGCTTTGAAAGCAATGGCGAACAAGACGGCTGTTATGTTTATTATCCGTTTGAGCATTTACTTGCCATTTTAAAAATTGAATCGCATATTAATCAGAGTATTGTTATTGGTGAAGATTTAGGCATCGTACCGCCAGAGGTTAGGGAAGCTTTGGCATCTAGCGGTATTTTTTCCAACAGCTTATTTTATTTTGAGAAACAACACAGTGGAGAGTTTTTATCGGTAGATGAGCTAGCAACACATTGTTTGTTAATGATAGCCAATCACGATGTCCCTCCATTTACAGGCTGGTGGCAACATGATGATTTAGATATTAAGCAACAATATAAGCTTATAACTTGCAATGAATACGAGCAACTAAAGCAACAGCGAATAGAAGAGCAACAAAGGTTACTACGTTTTATTAATCACCATGGCAATACAACTGAGCTTTTATTACATAGTGAAGCAGTGACTGTTTATAGCGCACTTGCATTGTGTTTAGCAGGCTCTCAATCGCGTTTATTTGCAATACAAATAGATGACTTAGATGAGCAGAAGTATCCGGTTAATATCCCCGGGACAGATAAAGAATATCCTAATTGGCGACGTGTATTAACGCATACCAGTGAAGAAATTTTTACCAAAAATGCCTCACTTTTAGCTGCTATCGATTCAATAAGGAAAGGTTAAATGAGCAGTACAACTAATGAAAATAGTTACGATGCACAAGTACACGCATTAAATACAGGGCGATTTAAAGACCCATTTAGCTTCTTAGGGGCACATAAAACGGATGCTGAGGTTGAAATTCGTTTTTATCTACCTTGTGCAATAAGCGTAAGTGTTACATTAAATAATAAAAGTATTAAGGCGAAACGCTATCAGCAAAGTGACTTATTTATAGCCAAAGTTGATGCTTTGCCCACTGCGCCATATGAATGCATTGCTCAATACACAGATAGCAGCGTTACCTTTTATGATGAATACAGCTTTGAAAGCACACTTGATGCAGAGGCAATGTATTTATTTAACGAAGGCAGTCTTGAACATGCTTACTCGCATTTTGGTGCACATTTTAGTACTCAACAAAACGTAGACGGTGTACGTTTTTGTGTATGGGCGCCTAATGCGGCAAGTGTCTCTATTATTGGTGAGTTTAACTTTTGGCAAGCGAATCGCCACTTTATGCGCTTTCATCCTGCAAGTGGTGTATGGGAGTTATTTGTACCAGGCCTTAAAGCTGACATGTGCTACAAATTTGCAATTACCGCGCAAAGTGGAGAGGTGCTCGAAAAAGCCGACCCTTATGCATTTAAAATGCAACAAGCACCTGGCACTGCAAGTGTACTGCAGTATAAACCAGAACCTATAAAGCTTGGCGAGCAGGCACTTCAAAACAGACAAAAGCGTAACCATATAGATGCACCAATTAGTATTTATGAAGTGCATTTAGGCTCATGGCAACGGGCTGAAAACAACCGCTATTTAAGTTACACAGAGCTTGCCGATAAACTCGTTAGCTACGCTCTTGAAATGAATTTTACTCACCTGCAACTTATGCCAATAAGTGAATACCCGTTTGATGGTTCGTGGGGGTATCAGCCTGTTGGATTATTTGCACCTACCAGCCGCTTTGGCGACTACAACAGCTTTAAATACTTTGTAGAGCAGTGCCACAAAGCTAATTTAGGTATTTTGCTTGATTGGGTACCAGGGCATTTTCCAAGCGATCCGCATGGCTTACATCGATTTGATGGCACCCATTTATATGAGCATGCTGATAAGCGCCAAGGGTTTCATCCTGATTGGAATACCTACATTTATAACTACGACCGTCCTGAAGTTAAAAGCTTTTTAATATCAAATGCTATGTATTGGCTACATCAATTTGGTTTAGATGGCCTGCGTGTAGATGCCGTAGCTTCTATGTTGTATTTAGATTACAGCCGAAAAGAAGGCGAGTGGGTTGCTAATTGTTACGGCGGGCGTGAAAACTTAGGTGCAATTGAGTGCCTAAAGCAAGTCAATATGCGCAGCTATAAAAACAACCCAGGCATTATGATGGTGGCTGAGGAGTCGACAGCATGGCCGGGTGTCACCCAAAGTGTTGAGCACAACGGTTTAGGCTTTGGTTATAAGTGGAACATGGGTTGGATGAACGATAGTTTGCATTACATGCAACACGACCCACTTTATCGTCAGCATCATCATCACGAAATGACTTTTTCGATGGTATACGCGTTTAGCGAAAACTATATATTGCCATTAAGCCACGATGAGGTAGTACATGGTAAAGGCTCGTTAATTGAAAAAATGCCAGGCGATGATTGGCAAAAATTTGCAAATTTACGCGCTTATTACGCATTTATGTGGGCACACCCGGGTAAAAAACTCTTATTTATGGGCGGTGAAATTGCACAGCGAAAAGAGTGGGGGCACGATCATTCTATCGATTGGCATTTACTTGAGCACCAAAGCCACAGCGGTATAAAGCACACCGTAAAAGCGCTCAATACCGTTTATAAAACCCAACCCGCGTTGTATGAGCTTGATTCGAGCGCGGCTGGTTTTACCTGGATAGATAACAATAATAATCAGCAGAGCATTTTAAGCTTTGTTCGCTATGCTAAAAACGCAAAAAACTTTGTGGTTGTTATTGCTAATTTTACCCCCGCGTCCTATGAAAACTACGTTATTGGCGTACCGAGTAAAGGGCGTTACAAGGTCATTGTAAATACAGATGATACTCAGTTTTTTGGCTCTGGCGTTGAGGTAACTAAAGATTCTTCGCTGATAGTTCAGGCAATAAACGAATCAAATCATGGTTTTAAACACAGTATTTCAATTGCCATTGGTGGCTTAACTACTATTTATTTACAAAAGGTTGATGATGAGTAACCGATTTGATGTAGCACCCGGTAATGTAGAACCACTTGGCTCTAGTGTTATTGATAATGGGGTCAACTTCGCGCTTTATGCGCCTGGGGCGAGCCAAGCTTATGTATGCCTGTTTGATAAAAGTGGCCATTCAGAAATACTAAAAATGGCGATGAATATCAACGAAGGGGGTATTTGGAGTATTCATATTTCGCCATTAAACGCCGGTGCGCTTTATGGTTTTAGAGTTGAGGGTGAATATAACCCTAAAAATGGTCAACTGTTTAACGAAAATAAGCTGCTGATAGACCCATATGCAAAAGACTTGTTTGGTGAGTTTACTTGGAGTGAACGCCATTACGGGCAAATGCCCATCGGTACTAAAAGCACTGTAAATAATGCGATTGATATACCTAAATCAAAAGTAGCGGCTCCTACGTTGTATAGGCATAAAAAGCCTAACCACCGTTGGTCAAACACGGTTATTTATGAGTGTCATGTAAAAGGTACAACGTGTCGTCATCCTAAAATTCCCAAATCTCTACAAGGGAAGTTTTTAGGGTTAAGCCACCCAAGCTTTATTGAACACTTACAAAGCTTTGGTGTTACAGCCGTTGAGCTTTTGCCTGTTCATTCTTTTATTAGTGAGCAATTTTTAACAGGGAAAGGTTTGCAAAACTACTGGGGTTACAACACGCTTAACTTTTTTACGCCCCATAAAGACTATTTGGTAAACGATGATATAAACGAGTTTAAGCAAATGGTTCAAGAGCTCCATGCTGCAGACATAGAAGTCATATTAGATGTTGTTTACAACCATACAGCTGAAGCAGGGGCGGATGGCCCTATACTATCGCTTAGAGGCTTTGATAACTTAGCCTATTACCGCACAGTAGAGGGGCAGCCTGACGTATATATAAACGATACCGGCTGTGGTAATACCATAAATATTGACCACCCTAAAACACTGCAACTTGTACTTGATAGCCTTCGTTATTGGGTTGAAGAAATGGGAGTTGATGGTTTTAGGTTTGATTTAGCGACCATTTTAGGCCGCTCAAAAGCAGGCTTTAGCTCCGCACATACTTTTTTACAAGTAGTTGCCCAAGACCCTGTGCTTAACAAAGTTAAGTTAATAAGTGAGCCTTGGGATATAGGCCCAGGTGGTTATCAGCTTGGTGCATTCCCGCCGCCATGGCGAGAATGGAACGATCAATACCGCGATGTAATTAGACGTTTTTGGCAAAGTGAAAAGGGTATTATTGCCAACGTTGCAAAACGTTTGCATGGATCGTTTGATATTTTTGAGCACAGCCAACGTGGGCCGCTCAATAGTATTAATTTTATAACGAGTCATGATGGTTTTACCCTTGCTGATTTAGTGAGTTATGAGCATAAACATAACGAAGCTAATGGCGAGCAAAATCGAGATGGGCACAGTGCAAATCATTCGTTTAACTGTGGGGTAGAAGGTTTTACCAGCGACTCTAAAATAAACGCACTGCGCTTACAGCAACAAAAGAACTTTTTACTTACTTTAATTCTCTCAAAAGGTGTTCCCATGATTGCTGCTGGTAGCGAAATGGCGCACTCGCAAGGGGGGAATAACAATGCTTATTGCCAAAATAATCGCACTAGTTGGCTTGCCTGGAAAGATTCTCAACTTAATCATTCGTTAACACGATTTATTGATGATGCATTAAAAATTAGACGTGCGCACAGTGCGTTTAAACACAGTGTATTTTTAGATGATATAGACGAGCGTTTTACCGTTAAGTGGTTTACCGAACAAGGTAAAACCATGACTGATGCTCACTGGCATGAAGATACCAGACAGTTTTTAATGTATAGCTTACTTGATAAGCAAAACAATCATGCATTGCTGATTGTATTTAATGCCAGTGAAAAAACAATTTTTTGTCAAATGCCCCCATCGCCAATTAATGCGCCGTGGCAAATGATTCTATCAAGTGTACATAATGCATCTGTGAGCAGTAATGAAGATGCGATGGTTGAAATTTCAGCACAAAGTAGTTGGGTTTTTAGTGCCAATTTAGAGGATGTAAGTCATGGCTAAACAAAGTGAACAAGTGTGTGTAGTAAAGGGCTGGCAAGAAGGTCCTGTTATAGATGAAAGTACGCTTAAAGATGACTTAACACGGCATTTTTATTATACCCTCGGCCGAGATAAGGTGGGTGAATCGCAGCATTATTTGTATCACGCATTAGCGCTTACTATTCGCGACAGACTTGTGGCCCGCTGCAGAGAAACGAATCAACAAATTAAGCAAGAGAAACGCCGCAAAACGGCTTACCTTTCTCTTGAGTTTTTGATGGGGCGTGCGCTAGGTAATGCTGTTTTAAATCTAGATTTAGATGAACAAGTAAGCTCAGCACTACAAGAGTACTGCACAACAATAGAAACAATTGAAGACGCCGAGCACGACGCTGGCCTAGGAAATGGTGGGCTAGGGCGCCTTGCAGCCTGCTTTTTAGATAGCTGTGCTAGTTTAGCGTTGCCTGTTATTGGCTATGGCCTACGATACGAATACGGCATGTTTAATCAATCGATTAAAGATGGTAACCAAATTGAGCAACCAGATAACTGGCTACGTGAAGGACATCCATGGGAGCTAGGCGCACCAGAGCATGCAAAACGTGTGAAGTTTGGTGGCTATGTGCAAAGTTACACAGATAAATTTGGCAGAGAGCACCGTCAATGGATGGGCTCACAAGATGTATTAGCTGTACCGTACGATGTACCTGTCCCTGGGTATAAAAACAATATCGTAAATACACTACGTCTGTGGAAATCAGAGGCAACAGATGAATTTAATTTAACCGAATTTAATGCGGGCAGTTATTCAGAAGCCGTAGCACAAAAAAATCTAGCCGAACAGATCACCATGGTTCTGTATCCAAATGACAGCAGCGAAAATGGTAAGGAGCTTAGGTTACGCCAACAATACTTTTTATCATCGGCGAGTATTCAAGACGTAGTAGACCAATGGGTTTCCCAACATGGCGAGAGCTTTAGTGACTTTGCTGATTTTCATGTTTTTCAGTTAAACGACACGCACCCAAGTATTGCTGTTGCAGAGCTAATGCGTATTTTAATTGATGATTACGAATTAGATTGGAACGACGCTTGGCAAATTACAACTAAAACAATGGCCTACACAAATCATACGCTACTTCCTGAAGCGCTTGAAAAATGGTCTGTTTCGTTGTTTTCAAAATTATTGCCACGCATTTTAGAAATAATTTACGAGATAAATGCACGCTTTTTAGCACAAGTTGCACAGCAATGGCCGGGAGATGTTGAAAAGCAACGTTCATTGTCACTGATTGAAGAGGGTGATGAGCCGCAAATTCGTATGGCTTATTTAGCTATTGTAGGTAGTTACTCTGTAAATGGCGTAGCAGCACTTCATACTGAACTGTTAAAAGCGGGATTATTTAAAGAATTTTATGCACTGTGGCCAGATAAGTTTAATAACAAAACAAATGGTGTAACGCCTCGTCGATGGCTTGCGCATTGTAATCCAGTATTAAGTGAATTAATTGGTGAAAAAATTGGCCATGATTGGGTTAAAAACTTTTCAAAAATTAGTGACCTACGTCGTTTTTATGACGACAAGGCATTTCATGAGCAGTGGCAAAATGCTAAACGTGAAAACAAACAACGTTTAGTTGATTTAGTTAAGGCGCGCTGCGATATCGATTTTGATGTATCAATGATGTTTGACGTACAAGTAAAACGTATCCACGAATACAAACGTCAGCTATTAAACATACTTCATGTGATTCATTTATATGACCGTATTCGCCGTGGGGATACCCAAGGGCTTGTTCCTCGTTGTGTTCTATTAGGTGGTAAAGCAGCGCCGGGTTATTACATGGCTAAAAAAATTATTAAGCTTATTAATAACGTGGCAGAGGTTATAAATAAAGACCCTCAAGCTGCGCCATATTTACGCGTCGCCTTTTTGCCTAATTACAACGTAACCGCAATGGAAGTTATTTGTCCTGCAACTGATCTCTCAGAGCAAGTATCTACCGCAGGCAAAGAAGCGTCTGGTACTGGCAACATGAAATTTATGATGAATGGTGCATTGACAATAGGCACGCTGGATGGCGCAAACATTGAAATTAGAGATGCTGTTGGTGCTGATAACTTCTTTTTGTTTGGCGCACAAGCGCACGAAATTGACGATATTAAATCACGTTATAATCCAGAGCATTTAATATCGCAAAATAGCGATTTAAAGAATGTGATGCAATTACTCGAGAGCGGGCATTTTAATTTATTTGAACCATGCTTATTTGACGACATAACAAATGCAATTAAGAGCCCGCACGATCCATGGCTTGTTGCTCACGATTTTGAAAGTTATGTAGCAGCTCAAAAAGAAGTTGATAAAGCTTACGCAGATCAGACCTACTGGACACAAATGAGTATTTTAAATACAGCAGCCAGTGGTATGTTTTCAAGTGACAGAACCATAAGCCAATACAGTGAAGATATTTGGCATTTAGAACCCCTCAATATTAGTGAAACAGACTTAACGACAACTAAAAGCCATGCCACTAACAGCCTAGACTAAATGGAGAGAGTATTATGCCTAATTATGCAAATCGCTACATAAGTAGCCTAACCAGAGAAACTTACGCGTTAATACTGGCAGGCGGTCGCGGTTCTCGCCTGCATGAGTTAACCGATTGGCGAGCAAAGCCAGCAGTTTACTTTGGTGGTAAACATCGAATTATCGATTTTCCACTATCAAACTGCATTAACTCGGGTGTGAGACGTGTTGGTATTGCTACACAATATAAATCACATTCATTAATACGCCATGTAAACCGCGCATGGGGGCACTTTAAAAAAGAGCTAGGAGAGTCGGTTGAAATACTACCTGCATCTCAGCGCCAAGGTGATGATTGGTATTGTGGAACCGCAGATGCTGTTTTTCAAAACATAGATATTATTCGTCACGAGCTTCCTAAATATGTGATGATTTTGTCTGGAGATCATGTGTACCGTATGGACTATGGTGCTTTATTGGCTGAACATGTGCAAAAAGGCGCAGATATGACTGTGTGTTGTATTGAAGTCCCAGTAGAGGAAGCCGCAGACACGTTTGGTGTAATGACCGTTGATGAAGAAAGTAGAGTGTGTCGTTTTGATGAAAAACCAGCAATGCCGAGCTCCGTACCCGGCAAGCCAGGTACATGTTTAGCATCAATGGGGAACTACATTTTTAATACTGAATTTTTGTTTGAGCAACTTAAAAAAGATTCTGAAAATGAAGGCTCTGGACGCGATTTTGGTCACGATATTATTCCAGCGATTATAGAAGAGCATAATGTGTTTGCCTTCCCATTTAGAGATCCAAACCAAGAAGGGCAACCTTATTGGCGAGATGTAGGTACGCTTGATTCGTTCTGGGAAGCTAATATGGAACTGGTAATGCCAGAACCACAACTTGATTTATACGATCCAACGTGGCCAATATGGACTTATCAAGAGCAACTACCACCTGCTAAGTTTATTTTTGATGATGAAGATAGACGTGGTATGGCTTTAGACTCAACAGTCTCGGGTGGGTGTATTATTTCGGGCTCTGCGGTTAGAAAATCCCTGTTGTTTTCTAACGTTCACGTTCGCTCATTTTGTACCATTGAGCAGTCGGTGATTTTACCCGGTGCGGTTATAAACCGAGGTTGTAAAATTAAACGCGCAATAATAGATAGAAGCTGTGAAATACCGGCAGGTCTTGAAATAGGTTTTGACAAAAAAACAGATGAAGAAAACGGCTTTAGAGTATCTAAAAAAGGTATCGTTCTTGTTACACGTGATATGCTCACTGAGCTTGCAAAAAAGTTAGAACGCCAAGCGCGAGAAAATAAAAAGCTAGCGTAACAACAAGTTAGATAAGCACGACAACATAGCTTGCTCATTTGTGAGCAAGCTCACACAGGTTTAAAGGAAATAATAAATTAATGCATGTATTAATGGTTGCAGCAGAAAATGACGCGTTACCAGGCGCAAAAGTAGGCGGTGTGGCAGATGTAGTACGCGATGCACCTAAGGCTCTCGCAAAGCAAGGTATAACGGTTGATGTTGTTATTCCTGATTACGGGTTTGAGCCGCTTGAGCGTATTTATATAGGTGAAGTAACCGTTGCATTTAATGCTCAACCCCATGTATTAACCATTTTTAAAGTACAACAAGCCCAAAATAATGTAAGCCAAATTGTTATTAGCCACCCGTTATTTAGTGAATCAGGCAGTGTATATTGTAATGATGCACCGGGGAGGCCTTTTGCAACTGATGCGACTAAATTTGCTCTATTTAACGCAGCCGTCTGCGAAGCGTTATTACAAGGTGTATTAAAGCGCCCTACAGCGCTGCATTTACATGATTGGCACAGTGCCTGCGTTGCAGTTTTACTTAAGTTTGAGCCACGTTATAGCTCACTTAATACCTTACCCATTGCCTTCACAGTGCATAATATTGCACTGCAAGGTATTAGGCCTTTCAAACATGATGATTCAAGCTTAGAGGCGTGGTTTCCATCACTTAGTTATAATGGCCAGCAATTATGCGACCCGCGTTACCCTCATTGTTTTAATCCCATGCGCAGTGCAATAAATCTATGCGATAAAATACATGTTGTATCGCCAACTTATAGCCAAGAGGTTCTTGAACCTAGTAATTACGAACATGGTTTTTTTGGTGGCGAAGGGCTTGAGCAAGATCTGCAAAATGCAGCAAGCCAAGGCAAGCTTGTTGGTATTTTAAATGGCTGCGAATATCCAAGCAATGCACTTGAAGGAGCAACTCTCGCTGATTTTTATAGCCAAGCTGAGAGTACTTTGTTTGGTTGGATGACCAATTACGAGCAGTTACAAAGTGGTTACTATATTGCCCACCAACGACTACAACAATTTAAAGCAACGGTTAATAACGGTCCATTAGTTACAAGCGTTGGCCGTCTTACTGAGCAAAAAGTGTTGTTATTGTGCCAGCAGGTTAATGGGGTTTTAGCTATTGATAAAGTGTGCCAATTAATTAATGAACATAACGGCAGACTTATTATTCTCGGCTCGGGTGACAAAGAGCTCGAAAGCATATTTACCAAAGCAATGGCGCGTAATTCCAATCTTTTATTTTTAAAGGGGTATGGGCAAGGTGTTGGCGATTTAATGTATCAATTAGGTGACTTATTTTTAATGCCAAGCTCGTTTGAACCGTGTGGTATTAGCCAAATGCTAGCAATGCGAGCGGGGCAACCGTGTTTAGTACACAGTGTTGGCGGATTAAAAGATACTGTTAAACACCACGAAAATGGTTTTAGCTTTAATGGAGACACGTTGGCAACGCAAACGCGTAATTTAATTAGCTGTTTAGACGAAACTCTCTTAATTAAAAAGCAAAATCCTAAAAAGTGGCATAAAATTAAGCACAGCGCAGAGCAAATGCGTTTTTCGTGGCCACAAGTGGCAACTGATTATATAACAACCTTATACCGGTAAATCGTTTCTGTACTTTAAAGTTTAGTGACAAATCTACCTGCTTAGGGTTTAATTACTTAGTATTATATAAAAGCTAAGAAGTAGGTAATGTGTCTGTATTTGTTGCAAGGCAAGCAATATTCAATCGAAGTAAAAAAGTAGTAGCCTATGAGCTACTTTTTCGTGATAGTCCAAAAAATTATTTTCCAGATATTGCAGAAGGCCAAGCAACAGCAAGGCTTATTATGGAAAATCAATTAAATTTAGGTACACGCCATATTACATCAGGCAAAAAAGCGCTTATAAATATAGGACCTGAATCATTAAAACTCGATTTATGTGCTTTCTTACCATGCCAAGACGTTGTGATTGAGTTGCTCGAAACCATAGAACCTACCGACGACAACTATGAGCTATGCCGAGGTTTATTTCATAGTAACTACAAACTCGCGCTCGATGATTTTGTATATAAACCACAATGGGATCGTTTTCTAAAGCTTGTGAAGCTCATTAAATTTGATATTGCAATTACACCTCTTAGCGAAATACAGCCCATAGTTACTAAGTTACAAGCGCATAAACAAATAAAAATACTAGCCGAAAAAATAGAAACACAAGAAGACTATGAGCTTGCCTTTGATATGGGGTTTGATTATTTTCAAGGCTATTTTTTTGCAAAGCCTACCATGATCAAGCAAAACGACATTGATTATAATTATGGTTTAGTCGTCGCTATTTACGCAGAAATAATGAAGCAAAGCCCTGACATTAAAACAATCGCAAGCCTGTTTGAGCTAGATGCTGCACTCGCATATAAGTTACTGAGATTAATAAACAGCGGTGTGTTTCCTATACAAAGCCAAATATCGTCATTAAAGCAAGCGCTCGTGTATTTAGGACACGAACGCCTTAAAAAGTTTGTGAGCCTTATTGTTACTGCTCATACAGCGGGTAAAAAACCTGCAGAGCTAATGCAAGTGTGTGTTGTACGTGCTCGTTTTTGTGAGCTTGTGGCAAAAAAGGTTAATAAAAGTCAGTCAGGCGAAGCATTTTTAACAGGGTTATTCTCGTTACTAGATGCAATCCTTGATCAACCAATGAGCTTGCTTGTTGAAAAGTTACCTTTCCCTGATGAAATAAAAACGGCATTATTAGGGGACAAAAACACACTTTATTATATTTTGAACGTTGTTAAAGCATATGAAACAGGAAGCTGGTGGGCACTTGAACAAGCTGTACTTTTGCTAAATATAGACAGTGCTATACTACCTCCACTTTACCAGCAGTCAGTCGATTGGGCTGACAGTTATAAGAATAATATTTAACGGATAATAGCTTTAATGCGCAATTATAATATGGACTTTATTCGCGGCGTTGCCGTGCTTGGCCTTGTTTACATGAATGCTTACGCCTTCGGCATTTTTGAATATGGGTATAGCTCCTTAACTAATCCTCCTGTTAGCGACTCAATTATTCACACCCTTAGCAGCGTGTTTGTAGACGGACGTTTTAGAACGCTGTTTAGTTTGCTTTTTGGTGCTGGGCTTTACATTCAGTGGCAACGTTACAAGTCTGAAGTGCAAATAAAAAGCAGGCTCTATTGGTTAATCCTCTTTGGTTTAGCGCATGGTTTTTTACTTTGGGCCGGTGATATTTTATTTGTTTACGGTGTATCTGGATGGTTTGTTATTAAATATTTAGAAAGTGATAGCAACGTACTTTTAAAAAGAGGGTTTGCATTTACCTTGTTGTCGGCTGTGGTTACCTTACTTGTTATATCTAGCGTACCCGATG
This sequence comes from Pseudoalteromonas sp. SG43-5, assembly GCF_014164345.1. Taxonomy (NCBI): domain Bacteria; kingdom Pseudomonadati; phylum Pseudomonadota; class Gammaproteobacteria; order Alteromonadales; family Pseudoalteromonadaceae; genus Pseudoalteromonas; species Pseudoalteromonas sp. SG43-5. The sequence continues at coordinate 350,166 of NZ_JACJFA010000002.1, read as the reverse complement.
AAATAATTTACCGCGATACAGCACAGTTTATTGAATTATATAACCCACACTATATTGATTACTTTATTAGTAACCTTGCTATGAACACGTTAATGCTTGTTATGGTGCCAATAATGACAATGTGGATGTGCGTGGGCCTTATGCTCATTGGCATTTATTTATATAAACAAGACGTTTTTAGTAAAGGCTTAACGACTCAGCAATTAATAGTTTGCGGTGCAATGACCCTTGTTTTTTGTGGAATCAGGCTTTATGCATCACAGCTTAATGGCAGCTTAGGATATGGGGTGCAAGAATTTATAAATATGTTTGCGGCGCTAGGTATGGCTACGCTGTATATTCATTTAATTGTTAAATTTTGCAATAACAGCGCACACGTTGGCACGCTTATTCAACAAGCGGGGCGCTTAGCATTTACTTTATATATTAGCCAAACACTCATACAATTATTGTTATATAAAGTGCTATTTACGCACTGGGTGCTCAATTTTGATCGTATTGACTACTGGTTAGTTGCAACGGCATTAGTTGCACTGCAGCTCATATTTACCTTTATATACAGCCGCTATTTTAACCAAGGCCCGCTTGAATTTGTATGGCGTAAATTAACGAAAGCAAAAATTAATGCTTAAACACCTATAAATTTTAAATTAGGGGCGAAAAAATAGTGTGGGTGGTTTACACTACTCGCCTTAAAAATTACTACGCTATAAGTGCCATGACCGAATTAAAACGTTTAAATAAATTTATTAGTGAAACAGGATTTTGTTCACGCCGCGAAGCCGATAAATATATTGAGCAAGGTCGTGTCAGCGTTAATGGCTACTCGCCTGAAGTGGGCGTAAAAGTTGCTGCTACCGATGTTGTATTGGTTGATGGCAAGCCACTTAAAGCCACACCAAAGCGCGTTTATATCGCTTACAATAAACCAGTTGGTATTACGTGTACTACCGAAAGTAAAATTCAAAGTAATATTATTCGCGCGGTAAATTATCCTACGCGTATATTTCCAATAGGGCGTTTAGATAGACCTTCTGAAGGGCTTATATTTTTAACTAACGAAGGCGACATCGTTAATAAAATTTTGCGTGCGGGTAATAACCACGAAAAAGAATATGTTGTTACGGTTGATAAACCGCTTAATCGTCAGTTTGTTACAAAAATGGCCAATGGCGTGCCTATTTTAGGTACGGTGACTAAAAAGTGTAAAGTGACACAAACTGCCCCTAAAGAATTTAAAATAGTACTTACCCAAGGCTTAAACCGTCAAATACGCCGCATGTGTGAATACTTAGGCTACGAAGTTGTAACCTTAAAACGTACGCGCATAATGAACGTAACACTTAAAGGTTTAAAAGTAGGGCATTGGCGTCATTTATCTGATACTGAAATGGCGCAAATAAACGACTCGATTTCTGACTCAGGTAAAACTCAAGAACATTCGCTTGATGCTAATAAACAATCAGAAAATAATACGCCGTCGATTCCTAAAAAGCGTGATTTTCAGGGTGAAAATCCTCGCCGTTTTAATAAAGGCGAACAAAGTGGCGAGCGTAGTACTGAGCGAAATTCAAGTCGCAACTCTGATCGCAGTAATGCTAATGGCGAGCGCAAAAATGAGCGCAGTAAAGCACCTTATCAAAAGCGTTCTACCACGTATGTTGGTAAGCCAAAAAGTATTAAAGAGAACAAGTCGTCACAGTCAAAACCTAGCTCGGGGCGTACCCTTAGCTTAAAAAAATAATCTGCACCAAGTGGTATTCTACTACCACTGTATTTCTTGTACTATATTGCCAAGTGGGCTTGTAACGCCCACTAAATTTATATTGTTATTTTGCAAGCTCACCAACTTACTCTTATCTAAATACCATCTAAAACTGTGTTTCCTGTAGCTTTTTAAGTCAAGCACAGTCAGTTTTGAGCAACTGTATTCATAATCAGTTGGGCAAGTGCCTACTTCAAGTAATTGATATTCTTGCTGCCATATATTGTCGCTGTATTTATTGGCATGTAACTTTGCTGAAATACATACCGACGTCCACAACCATAAGTAAATTAAAATAGGCAAAAACAGTGGTATAAATGCGCTGCGGAACTTCCCATGCACATCAATATAATCTTTGACCGTATGTTTAAATTCAAAGTTACTATTATACTTTTTATATAAGTGCCTAAATAAAACTACCGACAGCACTATCGTCATTATAGGAAATAACGTAAACGTTAAAGTGTCATACATACCATTGGAGATAAAAGCGGGATCGGCTTGTTCATCCCATGCAAGTAAAGCAAGTGGGGGAGCCGTTGCTAAAAATAGCAGAGCGCTATTGAATAGTTGTTTAAAGGTCACAGGTTATCCGCTTATAAAGTGTTGCTTTGTATAAAGCTTCAATTAGCTCTTAAATGCTAAAACAATGTAAAATAAGAGTATACCTAAATAAATTGCAATCGCCGATAATGCGTTTTTAGAGCGCAGGCGTTTAGCTATATCGCGTGTACCATCAACCATGGCGGAAACTACCAGCAATAAGCCTCCTGTAAATCGGTAGTTGTTTAAGTTTACGTTACCATTATCGTCAGTTATAAAGCGTAAATAACCAAAAAGTATAAAAATGCTGCCCGCTATTAGTATCGCAGTTTTAAAATTTTCCAAGGCTTTTCCATAATATTGAGTTAGATACTAAAACGGCACTAAGTTGAGTTATGATAATTTTACTATATTTCGAATTTAAATTTTGCCTAAATCCATTAAATGGCCTCATTATGTCGCTATATTAGGCGTATATACGCTAAAGCCTGATTTATATTGTGCATTATCAAGTACACTTAGTTATATGAAGGGTAAGCTGTTAAGATGCGCCGTCTTAATAATGCAGAAAGGTTATAGAAGTAACATGTCAAAATTTTTCTTTATGGGTAAGCCCGACATAATGGGTAAAAATAACAGTAATGGATTTGCACCAAAACGTACTGCAAAGCCAGGCACAGAGTTACACCCGTTAACGCTAATTGTAAACTCAGTTGCACGACAATCAGAAATAGAAGCAATATTAGAAGAGCATTCGCTGTTTGCTTCAATTGAAGTTAAAGCTGAAGTACCAGAAGATATTCGCGAACTAGACTTTGCGCTTAGCAAGTCAACACCACAAGTATTTGATAAAGTACCAGAGCGTAACGCACCTTGTGTATGTGGTAGCGGCAAAAAATATAAGAAGTGTTGCGGTTAGTTTCTTAACAACTAAATATGTAGCCTTTCTTTTTTCATCGGTATTAAATAAAAATGCCACTGACCTTGAGCCAGTGGCATTTTTTAATGTTAACCGATTATATGTTTAACTACTTACGCGGTTCGTAATCAATTCTAAATATAACCGTGTAAAGTACTGGCACTACAATTAGAGTCAAAATTGTAGCAAAGCCTAGACCAAACATAATCGTTACCGCCATTGACTGGAAGAACACGTCAAATAACAGCGGGATCATACCTAAAATAGTAGTTATAGCCGCCATAGCAACTGGGCGTACACGGCTCACACCAGAGTCAAACACGGCTTCATAAGGCGATTTACCTTCACTCAATTCGAGATTTATTTGATCAACTAATACAATACCGTTTTTAATAAGCATACCGCTTAAGCTTAATAAACCAAGTAGTCCCATAAAACTAAACGGAGCATTCATAGCTAACAAGCCCGCGCTTACACCGATAATAGCTAACGGAACCGTTGCCCAAATCACAAGTGGTTGCTTAAGCGAGTTAAAAAGTAATACGGTTACTGCAAACATCGCTAAGTAACCCAGTGGTAATGAGCCAAATATTGCTTTTTGAGCTTTGCTTGAAGATTCAAACTCGCCGCCCCATTCTAGTTCGTAACCGCGCGGTAATTCCATGTTTTCTATTGGTCCGCGAATACGTGCAAATAGTTTGGCAGGGGTTTCATCCCCTAATACATCGTGATCGGCCATAATCGTAATTGTACGTTTGCGATCGCGGCGCATTATTAGGCTGTCTTCCCACTGCACATCAAATTCGTCTACAACTTGGGTTACTGGTACAAATACACCAAGTACTGGGCTGTATATTTGAAGGTCGTGTACGCTTTCTACGTTTAAGCGCTCGTTAGCAGGAGATCGTGCAATAATAGGCAGCAACTGCGTGCCATCGCGATATACGCCCACTTGTTTACCCGATAAACTTGTTAGTAATACATTGTCTAAGTCAGATTTACTAATACCTAAGCGGCGTGCTTTTTGCTCGTTAAACTGCGGGCGAATCATTTTAGTACGTGCACGCCAGTCATCACGAATATTGTACGCGCCATCGTCGTTACCAATAAGTTCTTCAGCTTTAGCAGCGAGTTGTCTTAAAATAACAGGATCAGGGCCTGAAAAACGCGCTTCTATTTTTGCATCAGTAGAAGGACCAATTTCCATTGGCTTAATTTTAAGCTGTGCAGAGAGTGCATGATTATTTGAGTAATCACGTACAGTTTGCATTACAGTCGCTACGGCTTCTCTGTTGGCTACACGAATAATTAATTGCCCGTACGCGGGGTATGATTTTTCTGGTGCGTAGGTAAGCATAAAGCGTGGCGCGCCTTGGCCTGTTGTACTTGTTACTTCTTCAACAAGGTCTTCTTTTTGCAAAAACTCTTCAAGTTTTTTAACGCCCTCTAGGGTTGAGCGAATATCAGATCCTTGCTCTTGCCAGTAATCTACATAAAACATAGGTGTATTAGAGGCAGGAAAAAACGACTGTTTAACAGAGCCAAAACCAACAACCGCAGTACACAGTAAAACAACCATTAATATAAGCGTGGTTTTTCTAAAGTGCAGCGCTAAATCTAAAATCGCTTTGTAACCGTTAAAAATAAAACCTTTGTATGGGTCTTCATCTTCTTGGCCTTCTTCGTTTTTAAACTCGTTTTCTTTGAACATTAAATTGGCAAAAAATGGCGTTAACGTTATGGCTGTTATCCAACTTAATAAAAGCGAAATAAACAACACCCAAAACAAGCTGCCGGCAAATTCACCACTGGCATCAGAGCTTAAACCAATTGGCGCAAAGGCAGTGACTGCAATGACTGTTGCACCTAGTAAGGGCCATTTTGTTTGCTCAACAATATTAACCGCTGCTTTGAGTTTTGTTTGCCCACGTTTAAGGTTTATTAGTATCCCTTCGGTTACAACTATTGCGTTATCAACCAGCATCCCTAGGGCAATAATAAGTGCTCCAAGTGATATGCGTTGCAAGTCGATGGCAAACAACTTCATAAATATAAACGTACCCAGTACAGTAAGCAGTAAAATACCACCAATTAAAATACCGCTTTTTAAACCCATAAATAACAGCAGTACTACAATAACAATCGCAATAGCTTCAAGTAAGCTGATAATAAAACCATCAACCGATTTTTGAACCTCTTGTGGTTGGTTGTATACCGAATTTATGTCAATACCATGAGGGCGTTGATACTCAAGTGAAGCTAAGTGATCGTCAATGTGTTTACCCACATCAACTACGTTAACTCCTGACATAAACGACACGCCAATAAGCAAAGCTTGCTGAGAATTATAACGAATAACATTGTTAGGTACTTCTGCGTACTCTCTGTAAACCTTTGCTACGTCGCCTAAATAAATAAGCTCACTTGCACCAGGTTTTGAAATTAATAGCGTTTCGAGCTCTTTTACATCTTTAAATTCGCCAGTAGGGTGCAAGCGAATTGACTCATCGCCTACGCGAATTTTACCCGCATTAGAAACCGTATTTTGCGATTGCAGTAACTGAAATATATGACTTGGTGCAATACCTAATTGAGCTAATTTACGCGTTGAGACTTCAACCATTACTTGCGGTTGTTGCTCACCTGCAACCGTTACTTTACTTACGCCTTTAACCAAGACTAGCTCACGTTTTAAAAAGTCTACGTAGTCTTTAAGCTCGTCATATGAGTAGCCATCACCGGTTACCGAATACATAACACCGTAAACATCGGCAAAGTCATCTAAAATAGTACTTGGATAAACGCCGCTGGGAAGCGAAGGGGAGAGGTCGTTAATTTTTCGACGCATTTCATCCCAAATTTGGCGAAGCTGCTCTTTACGATAATTGCTTTTCATCTCTACTGAGATTTGCGACTTACCGTTAGATGAAATAGAGGTAACGTAATCAACATAAGGGAGTTGCTGAATCGCGTTTTCAATCGGAAAAGTAACTTCTTCTTCAACTTGCTGCGGCGAAGCGCCAGGGTACATGGTAATAACCATGGCTTTTTTAAGCGTAAACTCAGGGTCTTCTAGTTGCCCTAAATCAAAATACGATACACTACCGCCAATTAATAGAAGCAGCGTAAACATCCAACTGATTACTTTTTTCTCTATGGAGAGTTGTGCAAAGCTCATAATTATAAGCCTCGCTCTTTATTCCATGCTCTTACTTTCATGCCTTCTTTTAGTGAATGCACACCGGCAGAAACAACAATTTGGCCTTCTTTAATACCACTTAACACCTCAATACCATCGCGGTGTAGCTGGCCAATTTTTACTGCTTGTTTATGTACTTGGCTAGTTTCTGAATCAAAAAGCCACACGTAGGCGTTATCTTTAATAGACTCTTGAGGTTCAGAAAACACTGATTCGATTGGCAGTATTGTGTAAGACACTTGCGAGCGCGTTACTTTACTTAAATCAATAAATACACTGCCCGTCATACCCGCTAGTAAATTAAAGTCCTCAGGTACTGGTAGCGAAAACACAACTTTATAGGTAAGTGTTGCAGGGTCTGCTTGGGTATCCCACTCTTTAATATCAAGTGTGTATTCTTTATCGTCAAAGCCATCGAATTTTACAGTAGGGTGGTAATCAGTGCCTTTTTGAAAACGAGCGACTATTTTTTCAGGAACTTGGATTTCTACATCCATTAAATCGCGTGTTTCTAAACGCAATATATTTTGTTTGGCTTGAATGTTTTCAAAGTTTTTAACAAATACTTTTGCAACTGTGCCTGAAAATGGCGCGCGTAGCTCGCTGTACTCAAGGTTTGTTTGTGCAATTTTAAATGCAGATTCAGCAATTTGCATATTAGCAGTGGCTTGATCTAATTCTGATTGGCTAGTGATTTTTTTCTCAAACAATTGCTCAATACGGCCAAGTTGTGATTTTGCCAATTCAAAGCGCGCTTTGCGCTCATCAAACTGCAACTGAAAATCTTCAGGGTCCAGTTTTGCTAATAAATCACCTTTTTCAACGTGTTCACCAGCAAGCACAGGAAACTTAATAAGTTCTCCATTTACCCTAAAAGCAAGGTAAGAGCCTTGGTTTGCAACAACCTCAGCAGGAAAGCTGCGAATGTTAGTTTGAGAATCATGACCTATGTTGAATAATTTAACAGGGCGAATGGGCTCTTCTTTAACTTGTTGTTCTGGCTCAGAACAGGCTATTAAGCTTAGTAAAGTCGTAGTTAAAAAACATAGACGAAAGAGTTTCATGTCTTCTCCGTTGCAATGATGGCAAAATAATTAAGTGCAGCATACGCTGCAAACATATAAAATAAAAATCATAAAATTTTAGAAACTCAATAAGTTTTACTTATAATGTTGCAGAGTGCTATATGAAGCTGAATCAATTAATAATTTTAGATGCCATAGTGCAAAGCGCAAGCTTAAGCGGGGCAGCACTAAAGCTACATAAAACGCAGCCAGCGCTTACACTTGCTATTAAAAATCTAGAAGAAAAAATAGGGTTTGAGTTGCTAGACAGAAGTAAGTACCGATTACAGCTTACTGAAAAAGGGCGAATTTTTCACCGCGAGGCGCAGCAACTTCTGCATGCCAACGACGAGCTAGCGCAGCTTGCTAAAGAATTGGCACTCGGAAATGAACCCCAATTTAGAATTTGTTACGAACAACTTTGCCATACGCAGAGTTACAACGAGATCATAAGTAATACTTTTAGATTGTTTACCAGCACCGAATTTAGCTTAACAAGCGGGAAGCGCTTTATTTCGTTAGAGCAAGTAAATAGTGGGCAAGCCGAATTAGGCATTGGCCCGTGGTTTGACTTATTTCATGCAACAGGCGATTTAGAAAGCGTACCTATAGGCAGGCTCGATATTGGCATTGTCAGCGCCAAAGGCGTACTTCCTCAAAGGCTCACCTATAGCGAACTACAAACGTATCCGTGTTTAGCCATGTTTGAAAGTGATTTGAGTATCGACAGCGACAGACTATCGTACTCAAAAGGCTCCGCCATGATGAAAATTGATGATGTATCGACCTTAAAATCGTTTTTACTTTCAGGCGCAGGTTGGGCAATGATGAGCCTAGAACACTGCGCTCCTGAAATAAAAGCAGGCTTACTTCAAGAAATACACATAACTGACCGAGAGCATAAATTTAGCGCGCAAATTAGAGCCTTTAGACAACATGCAGTGCACCACGGCCCTGTAGCGCGTACTATTTGGGAGCAATTTAAAGTACTTAGTGAGGCGTATTTAAATGAACGCTGATATTGATAAAGAAACACTTATTTATACTGTTATCGCAGGCATACCAATAGGTAAAGTAGCAAGCTACGGGCAAGTTGCAGCTCTTGCGGGCTACCCGCAAAACTCACGGTTGGTTGGGCGCTTATTAAAAATGATGCCAAACGACTCGGTTATACCTTGGCACAGGGTAGTGAATAGCCAAGGTAAAATATCATTCCTTGAAGGTAGCGAAAAATATCAAGAACAGCGCGAAAAGCTATTATCAGAAGGCGTACTGTTTAAAAACGACAAAGTGAATATGCGCGAGTGCCGGTGGCAGTAGAAGACAAGGAATGGCTTAATAATAGTATTTAAGCACTGTTACCAAACCAAGCATGTTGACCACTTTTTTATTTATGAAGTTTAGCAATACATATAAATAACCTGATATTTGAGCATTTAGTTTTATCTTCAATACAAGCCCCTTACTAACCGAAATTATCGATAAATGAAAAAGTTACAAAAAAGGGGCATATTTTCTACTTTCTAGCCATCAAAAATACAACGAGGTGAGCCTAAAACTCTTCCACACATACTTATACCTGCGTTTTCATGCAATCCACTAAAAATAAAGGTTTGGCATACCATTTGAAGTAACAATCTGTCGTAGAAAATAATGAGCATACCCGTGGTGGTACAAGAGCTCGCTTTAAAAGGTATCTCATATACAGCTAAGTAAAAATTCTTAAAGCTATAATAAAGGTGGCTGAGAACGTGTTTTAAGAACACGATTTATGCTCATCGGTACGTTATTAATTATCGAAATGACCAAGCGTATATATTTAGTTTTGAGTGTGACAATTTTTTAAAAACTTGATTTTAAGGACTAACCAAATATGACTGACCCTACTTTAGTTATTTTAATGTACTTTGTGATCCCTATTTGGCTTGTAGCTGGCATTGCGGATTGGTTTTGTCATCGACGTAGTAATATTTCTACAACAAGTGGTGCAAAAGAGTCGTTTATTCATCTATTAATGTTTGCCGAAGTGGGTATACCGTTAATTCTTGTTTTAATTTTTGAAGTTAATAGTTTGATTATTGCTATTAGTATCTTGTTGTTTTTTATTCATGAACTTACAGCAATGTGGGATGTAACTTACGCGGTAAGTAAACGTAGAGTGGGGCCAATAGAGCAGCATATACATAGCTTTTTAGAAATGATACCGCTGTTGGCTTTAGTATTAATTATTGCGCGGCACTGGGAGCAATTTACAGCATTATTTACCCCTGGGGGCTTTCCTCCTGAATTTACGCTCCAATTAAAAGAGTCACCAATACCAATAACTTACTTGATAACAGTGCTATTTATATCACTCGTGCTAGAGTTTATGCCTTATTTAGAAGAGTTAATTCGCGGTATACGTGCTAAAAAAGACAACGCATAAAGCCAGTTCGATAAATAGGTATAAAGCCTAAGTTGACTGCTTAAGCAGCTCTAGTTGTTTAAGCAGTTTGTTTATGCGTGCTTAAATAGGCTCACTCAACCTCGTACTAAGTCAAATAGTGCAGTGGGTAACTCAGGCTTTTGGGGTGTTTATAACCACGGTTTCATGAATACTTAGTGGATTTTGTTTAGATGTGATGCAAAAAGAGTAGGTAATAAAAGCGGCGTATACTCGCCGCTATTATGTTGTTTAACAATCATCTGTTGATGATTAAGGTAGATGTTGCCCACCTGTCACGCCCATTATTTCAGCGGTAATGTAACTTGACTCTTGCGAAGCTAAGTATACATATGTTGGGGCTAGCTCGGCAGGTTGGCCTGGTCTACCTAGTGGCACGTTATCACCAAATTCGGGAAGTTTTTTCGCCGGTTGGCCGCCACTTTGTTGTAGCGGAGTCCAAATTGGCCCTGGAGCAACACCATTAACCCTAATGCCTTTATCTATTACCATTTTTGCTAAACTTTTAGTAAAGCTAGTAATTGCGCCTTTAGTTGATGCGTAATCAAGAAGTCCAGCAGAAGGCTGGTAACATTGGATAGAGGTTGTGTTAATAATACTTGCCCCAGGTGGCATATGCTTTACTGCGGCCTTTGTTATCCAAAACATAGCAAATACGTTTGTTGCATATGTTTGGCAAAATTGCTCGGTAGATAAATCTTCTAACTCGGCGACAAATTGTTGCTTACCAGCATTATTAACTAGTATGTCAATTGACCCCAAGTATTCAACGCTTTGAGCGACAAGACTGTTACAGAAATTTTCATCAGATATGTCACCTGCAATACCCCAAGCCTTGTTACCACTGGCTTTTAGTATATCGAGTGTTTCTTTCGCATCGGTTTCTTCGCTGGGTAAGTAATTAATAACAACTTCCGCACCTTCTCTTGCAAATGCGATGGCTACGGCTTTTCCAATCCCAGAGTCGCCGCCTGTGATCAAAGCTTTACGGCCTTTTAACCTTTCGTGGCCCTCATAGGAATCTTCGCCATGATCTGCTTTAGGTTTTAAAATTTCATCTAGCCCTGGGTCCGGTTGATTACTGTCTTTTTCGGTACGTCCCATCTGATATTGGCTTCTAGGATCTTGCATAGTAAATTGATTAGTTGGCATATCAAAGTCTCCTCAACGTAAAGTTTAAGTTCGATTAATTGCATGTAATCACAAAGAGCGTAATCTCAGACAGCACAGCAATGCTGTTACTTCTCTTTGCTTAGCGTGAATTGGGTGATGTAAAAAATATAAGAGGCGTGTGTGCTTGTAAAATGTCGAAGCTAAAGAGCGACTAACTGATTTAGCACGAATAGCAATATTATAGTTAGCTTGTAATGCTCCCACTTTGTCTCTCCTTTAAAATTGACATTTTTAGCCGTTTACGTACACCGCCTTCTTTATAAAAAGCAATAGATATGCCACAGAGGTGCTTTAAAATATTAAGCTATGTTACTTATTTTAAAGTGTTTATATTTAAACTGGAGAAAATATAAGAGCGGATGACGGGTAAAAAGTGGATATTAGTACCGAAAATATTACACACCGTTCATTAAGCCAATCAAGTTGAGAAGATGCGTTTATGACTACACTGATGGGCTTATAATTAAGCCAGAAAATAGCAGCACGTTAAAGTGTGTCGTTAAGTGATATGCTAATCCCCCCGAAAAATTATAGAAGCCAAATATAGAATTTTCACCTATCGCAAGTATGCGTGGCACTCGAACTCAATTTTGTACTTTTCGACGTTAGCTTTTCTTTAGTGTAAAAATAAGCTGGGTTTTCATGGTAATTGCAATAAAACGTCAAGTAAGTTTGTTTAATACAAAATATTATTACTTTTTATCACTGTGCGTGCTTTTTTTATGAGGCGATGGGCACTTTACAGGTAAGTCTTACGAACACCGCAGACGCTAGGTTGAAGATAAATCAATTAAAAAAGGAAAAATCTTGATTTCTTACATTACAGTTTTTGAGTGGCTACTCATGGCTGTGTGCCAAAGTTCGGCTCAGTGCCAGTGTAGGTCGGATAAGCGAAGCGCCATCTGACAAAGTAAAATACCTTATCAATTATTATTAATACTTTATGTTGTCGAGTGGCTGGAGAGTGCCAATTGCAGCCATTCCGGTATAACTCGTTTCTGCCCCTTTCTGCGTTAGTTTGATTACTCGGTGGCAGATCGAGCCACTGACATCGAAGTACTTTTCCTCATGGGTGGCGATTGAGGGGCTGTGCTCGGAATCTCCCATAGATACGCAAATTGCACTTCAGATATTGCGATCCCAAAAAACGCATAACGATGCGTTTTTTGGTGTGTAGGTGTTGGGTTATAATTGATACTTAGCCTGCCATCTCATAACACGTGCTTTGTCACGATTTTCATAGGCCTGAATCGCTGGTAATAGTTCTAAGTTGAACTCTCTTTCGTTGTCATTAGCTATCGCCGTGAGAAGCATTGTGTACCAGGCTGTAATTCCCCCCTGAGGTGGTGACTTAAACTTTGGAAAGCGAGGAGTAACACCTTCTCCATCTATCCATTCATTTGGCAAATCGGGTCTGAGTATCAATGCTCGTCCAAGACCAATGGAGTCCGCTGCATTTATAGATAAGGCATCTATTACCTGCTCCCGTTTTTTAAAACCGCCAGTCACTACTAAAGGAATACTTGTTAAGCTTTTAGCCTTTATTGCAAAGTCAATGAAGTACGGGCCGCTTGAAGCACTGTCAGAGCTGGATTTTGCTCCAGGAAAATAAGAACCGCCGCTTATCTCAATCAAGTCGATAGACGTTTTATTAAGGATGCGAATAACTTCTAGAGCGTCGTCTTGAGATAATCCTCCTTCTAGTTGATCAGAAGAGTTCATCTTGATGCCAATAGGAAAAGTCCCCCCCACCGCATCTCGGACTTTCTCTATTATCTCTATAACGATTCTGCTACGTGCTTGTATTGAACCGCCATATTGGTCTTTGCGGTGATTGAATAGCGGAGACAGAAATTGGCTAAGCAGAAAACCATGACCTGCATGTATCTGAACACCTGTGAACCCTGTTTTTTTAGCAATCTTCGCAGCTCTGGCATACACATCTGGCAATAAAGATACTTCTTTCTCTGACATACCTGCACATTCAAATTCACTTATCTTAAGAGGTGATGGACCTTTGGGCTGGCTAAGTAGTTTGTAAGCCAGTCCTCCTGCATGACCTAACTGAGGCCATATGTGGGCATCATTAATCGATGCGCGGGAGGTTAACATTTGTAAATCTTTTAGGTTGGATTGATTAGTTAATACCAGGTTTCCTGGTTTTTCAGGGAACCTGGGATCTACCTGCACTTCACCAATGACGGATAACCCAATACCACCCTCTGCCCATCGTTCATAGAGTCGAGACTGAGCTTCAGTAGGGTTCCCTTCACCGTCAGCGAGTGAGTCAGACATTGCTGACTTTATTAGACGGTTTTTGATGACTGCGCCACAAGGGAGCTCTAAAGGAGGATCAAGTAAGTTCGCGGTGTGTAATGGCTGGGTCATATCTACCTCTCGGGGCACCAATACTTATGTACGGTGTTAATTAATAACGGTAGAGACATTGTCCCCGATTTTTACTAAACTAAAAAGATAGCAATAGTTCAAACACTTTTAAATATTATTTAATAATGAATACATCAGATCTCAATCTATTCATACGAATAGTGGAAACAGGCAGCATAACGGAAACCGCAAAACAACTGAGTGTCACTCCTGCGGCAGTCAGCTCTGCGCTTAAAAGACTGGAAAAAAAGTTGGATATACAGCTACTTATCAGAACCACAAGGCAATTAAGGATCACACCTCAAGGCGAACAATTTCTGTTTCATTGTCGCCAGGCATTAGCCAGTTTGGAGCAAGGTCGTATAGCTGCACATCAGACACAAGGTAAGGTGAGTGGCAAGCTAAGGTTGTCCGTTTCATCTGACTTAGGGCGCAATACTCTTTTACACTGGGTAGAAGAGTTACTGGATGAACACCCTTTATTGTCGATTGACCTTACGGTTGGCGATTCAATTTCAGATTTTTTTCTCGACCAAGTTGATATGGCACTTCGTTATGGGAAGCTAGAAGACTCATCGATGGTTTCATTTCATATCGCCACCATGAGCAGGATCACCTGCGCCTCTCCATCCTATATATCTAAACATGGTGAGCTAACGCATCCTAACAGCTTAAAGGAGCATAATTGCTTATTGCACCGTCGATCTGGTCGTTTATTGAACAGTTGGGAATACGCTGGTCATTCTGGCTCATACAAAGTCAAAGTGGATAGCAATCGAGTCAGCAATGATACTGACATTGTTCGTAAATGGGCTGTTAGTGGTAAAGGGATAGCGTATCGCTCCCAGATAGATGTCCATTCAGAACTTCGGAGTGGGCAACTTGTACGGCTTTTACCAGGCTTTGAATCACCACCTGTTGAGTTAAATCTAATCTGTCCAAGCAGAGAGCAGGTTAGCCCCGCTGTTATTGCTTTTCGGGAACTGCTCAGGAAGAAAGTGGCACAAATCGTTTCGTGATGGTGTTTCGTGGATTAATATACAGTATTGCAGCAAAAAATAATTCACTCCCAAAATCGACCATGCTCGAAACTGTCCAGTTCCGCGCAAACCGACCACCGCTGACAACGGTGGTCTTTGACGTTTTGAGATACGAGAAGTTATCTGAAAGCGGGGTTCTAGGTTATTTACTCTGACGAGCTTTTGTCCAAAATGAGTTTGATCGACCGTCTGTTTCTCGCTCATACCCGAATTCTTTTGTAGCGGGCTAAGCTTAAAACTCCATAAACACCGGAGTACAACTAATGCACCAGTTAACAATATATCAGCCTAAAGAGCCTTGGAATAAAAATAAGCTTGTAGGACAAAAGTTACCTCTGAAATTACAGCAAATATGGGCTATCCGAATACGACTAGAACTTTTTCATAAAATAAGAGATCTAGCACTATTTAACCTAGCCATAGATAGCAAACTAAGAGGGTGTGATTTAGTTTCACTAAAAGTTAACGACATCGCACATGGTAAAACAATTCAATCAAGGGCAATAGTCGTTCAAAAAAAGACTGGTATGCCCGTCCAATTTGAAATTACTGGGAATACAAGGAAATCAATTGTGGCGCTCATAGAGCAATTTACTCTCAACTCTTATGATTACTTGTTTAAGTCACGAATTCATTCCTCAGAACACCTTTCAACCCGTCAATATGGACGTATAGTTGATTCTTGGGTCACTTCAATTGGGTTAGATAAGACTCAATATGGCACTCATTCTATGAGACGTACTAAACCATCACTAATTTACAAAAAAACTAAAAATTTAAGAGCCTGTCAGCTTCTACTTGGCCATAGAAAACTAGAAAGCACTGTCAGGTACTTGGGAATAGAAGTTGATGATGCGTTAGAAGTATCAGAACAGATCGATGCTTAAGTTTGAACCAATGCCAGACCTGAAGTAAGCGTCTGGCATTGGTTTCTAAAAAAATGTTAATCCACGCTACTTTGTTCTAAGAAAATCATAATGAAGCTGTATCAATATTGATTTGATAAGGCTTACTGACAAATTCAGCCATTTTTATACACTCCTTAACTGCAAACCCTCGTCCTTTGTAGTTTGCGAAAGCAATATGAGTATTATCAGTTAACACTGCATATAATCTATAGTCATGTGTGTAGCCTTTTCTAGGTATAGCTTTAAAACCTTTAATATCTGATAATTTATAAACACGTTTAAAAATAGTATATAAACTACTCGACTTTAATTCCAAGGTTTGTTTTGCGAGATCAAAACGACATACATAGCCACCAAACGAACCACTCCACCCTAGCCAGCATATAAACCCAGATACCCATATCGGTAATGATTTTGCTTCATCAGAATTAAACACATTAATTAGCCCGATAAATAAAAAGAAACCACACAACAAAACTAGCAATAATCTAGTTAACCTCGGTTGTCGATAAATAGCTAGCTCACTAGATAGTTCTTTAAAATACATTACAGCACTCCGTATTTAACTAAGCCGGCAATGGCTGTAAAAACAAAAAATGGCAGGGATAGTTTTATTAGCGATTTGCGATCCCATATTTCAATGAAAACAAGATCTTCACTATTAAAATCTTCATCTTCCAGGTGAGAGTTTGAATTAGCTTTTTTAGTATCATGAGTAACTTGAGGTGAGTTATATAATTCACTTTGAGCAAACCTTATCGGTGTTTTATTAGGCCAATCCGATATGGTTTCAACTGCAGTAGTATTATATTTCGTATATAAAAACGAAATGAACATCTTAGCATCTGTATACTGTTTAAATTCATATAACTGATCAACAAACTTAATTTGATAAGGGCCTTGCGCGCCTATACTACTTAATTCAAATGATAGTGTATCAAACGGTACAACAATTTTACTTCTTTGAAAGTAACCCCATAATGCGGTTTTTAAATTAAGCTGTTTTTCTGTCCCGTTAAACTCTAAGCGGCTCTTTCGACCAAAAAGCAATATTGATATACTTAAAAAGAAGCTTGCAGAAATAGCGAAGAAAATACTTTCCCCTCCTTCGCTTGTTACTGTCATCACAATGCTAGTAATTCCAAGAATAAGCATAATAAACGCAAAAATTTTGCTTGTCATTTCGCGTCTTGAGGGCATTGTTGTATTACCACTTTGATCTGTTTTGAGAACTTTTTTTACAAGCTTGGATAGATTGTTATATTCCATTACTTCAACCTTAAAAATTAATTATTACCTTATTTACATTAACAAAAAGTAGCTAAGTAAACCTTATCTCACGATACTTATATCGCTCCTTATACAGAAGCAAAATTACTATTTACAATACAACAGTTAATTCAAGTCAGGAAATCTTAAATGCATTTGATATAAAAAGATGACCGTCTGCTTCTCGCTCAAACCAGACCATTTTAAAATGCTATACAAGCTCAATAAACATAATTACTAATTGAAATATAATGGCAAACACACCCAGCAATAACAAATAAGTGCCAAATAGCGTGGCTAAATTGGGTGCTTTTAGCGCTGTAAAATAATGTACCTAAACTATAAAAAATGCCGCCGGCAAGTAGCCAGTAAAGTGCTTTTACATCAACACTTGAATAAAGCGGATATACAATAGCCAGTGCAAACCAGCCCATGAGTAAGTAGGTGGCGAGTGATATTTTTTTATTACCGTTTTTTACAAATACTTTGTACGCCACGCCCGCCAGTGCCACCGCCCAAATAAATGTAAGTGTGGCCCATGACCATGACCAAGCACCGGATAATGAGATTAATAAAAAGGGAGTGTAGGTGCCGGCAATTAATAAGTATATGGCGCAGTGATCGCACTTTTTATAAAAGGCTCTTAAGCGCGGTTGAATACTGGCGTGGTACAAAGTGGATGACAAAAACAGCACAAATAGACTGCTGCCATAAATTGCAGTACTAACATACGCTTTAGTACTGGTGGCTTGGCTAAATAAATCCCACATAACAAACGCGGCAAATATAATACCGAGTGCATGGCTGATTACGTTTAGTTGTTCTTCTTTTTTAGAATAGGGCGCTTCTAACGACATGACAGATCCTACCGCTATTTGAATGAATTTTAGTGTACAAGTGTACGCTGAGTTTTTCAATGTTATAATTTTTATATAAATATAATAATTTATTATTTTTCATAAAGTTGAAACATCAATTTAACCAATGCGTAATTAATAAGACGTAAAAAAGTCGTAATAGTTCGTTAGATTACTGGTAATTCCTAAAAACAATTAACCGGACGAACAGTGAAAAACATGAGAAATAAATTAACAACACGGCCTTTTCTTAAACTTACTAAATTGTCTGTGGCGATGATTTGTGTTACATCAACAAATAGTTTTGCAGATCAAACCATAAATAAAGAACTTGATGAAATAGTGGTTGTTGCTCAAAAGCGTGCGCAATCAATACAAGATGTGCCCGTAACAATAAGTGCCTACGATGGCGACTTTTTAGAAAGCTTAGGTATTGGCGAACTAGATACTTTATCTGAAATAACACCAGGGCTTGTTATTCAAGAGCAAAGCCCTAACAACCCGGGCTTTGTAATCCGTGGTATTACGTCTGATAGTGGGTCGTCTCAATCATCACCTCGTGTGTCTATTTATTATAACGGAGCAGATGTATCACGCTCTCGTGGCTCATACTTTGAGCTTTTTGATGTAGAAGGGATTGAAGTTGTTAAAGGACCACAAGCGACACTGTTTGGAACAGCAGCTTCTGTAGGTGCTATTAGTGTAGCAACACGTAAACCAGAAAAAGATTTTTCGGCTCAATTAAAAGCATCCGTTGGTAATTATTCGGCCAAAGGTGTTAGTGGTTTTGTAACGGGTGGTAATGATTTAATGCAAGGCCGTGTTGCTTTTACTTATCGTGAACGTGATGGGTTTATAACGAATATTGCAGGAGATAGTAACTCCCAAAATCCGGCTGGGTTTAAGCAAGATGACATGCATGCTATTGAGCGTTTTTCTTATCGTCCGTCTTTACGTATTACACCTTATGACGATGTAACGATTGACTTGGTGTATACGTATGAAAAAAATGATGACTCGGGTACATCTTTTAAAAATGGGCTTTATGCACCAACCGGCGGTGATACAAGTCCATATAGCTTTGTTGAAATGCCAGGTAGTCCGTATGCAGAGTCTGTGTTTGGAAAAAAAGACTTAGGTGTGGAGCGCACAGTTAACGATTTAAATTTGACTGTAAATTGGGATGTAAGTAACGATTTAACAATCACCTCAATTACTGCAGGGCGTAATTTTGATTCTTTAGAAGTGTTTGATGCTGATGGTACGCAAGCATGGTTTTTAGAATTTGCAGAAGCTGCTGAGGGCGATCAATTTAGCCAAGAATTACGCGCTGTTTATACGCAGAATAAGTTCACTAGTATTTTTGGTGTGAGTTACTTTGAAGAAGATGGTAGCCAGCGTATTCCATTTAGTACAGAGGAGTCTATATTTTTAAATTGCTTAGGCGTATTGGGCTCAGGTGTTCCTTGTATTAATAATGATGGTAGCGTTAATATTTTAACGCCAGTATTAACAGGTGGTGTAGTAAACGAGTTGCCATATTCACTAGAGTTTACAAACTATGGTGAAAACAAAGCGTACTCAGCGTTTGCTGATGTAACTTATGCTGCAACTGAGGCACTAGAGTTAACAGCGGGTCTTCGTTATATAAAAGAAGAAAAGCGCAGTGGTTATAGCTCTGCAGCACCCAATAGTGTTTTAACACAAGCGCCATTGTTTACGGTTGATACAAATGGTGAAACATTCTATGGCGATGCTGATTATGATGATTGGCTGCCACGTTTTAATGCGCTTTATATAATAAACCCTACTACAAATATGTATGCGACTGTTTCAAAAGGGCGTCGTTCGGAAGTACTTGAAGTAAGTTCGGCTAACGATGAACAAGGGAGTGTCGAAGCTTCTATATCAGAAGTCCCAGCGGAAATTATTTGGAACTACGAAACCGGTATTAAAGGCAAAGCGCTTGACGGGCGTTTAGATTACTCTGTCGCTGTATTTTATCAAGATTACTCTAACTTTCAGGTTACGTTACAGGATGATGAAGGCGTTGCGTTTTCTGCAGATGCGGGCTCTGCCACTAATGTTGGCGCAGAGGCTGAAGTAAGGGCGTTAATTAATAATGAGTTTGAGGTATTTGCCAATACGGCTTACCTTGATGCTGAAATAGATGATGATAGTAATAACGGTAACCTCGCAGGCAATAAATTTAGATTACAACCAGAGTGGACGTTTAGTACGGGGCTGTTTTATTCAACAGAATTGTCGAACTCACTTAATTTAACGAGCTCTTTAATATATAGCTACCGCTCTGAAGTGTATTTTGAGCCAGCAAATGCGCCAATATCAGGCTTAGATATTAGCCAACCTGGGCTTGGATTAGTCAGTGCGCGCTTAGGAATTGCAAGTGATGATGATTGGGCCGTTAGTGTATTTGCCAGTAACTTATTAGATAAAGAGTATTTAGTTGATGCAGGTAATACTGGAGGGGGATTTGGCAACCCAACATTTGTTGCAGGGGCACCTCGCTTTGTTGGTATTGAGTTAACTCTCGGGTTTGGCGGACAATAATACATTTAACTACTTGATATTTTAATTGAGCCACTGCAAAGTGGCTTTTTTATGTGATCACGTTAAAGTGAATTTATATTAGGTAAAAATGAAACAAGATCTAAAAGCTGCTTTACTTACCGCCATTGTTTATCCTGGAGCGGGGCATTTTTCTTTAAGAAAACACCTTATAGGCGCTATTTTTGCGGGTGTATTCTCTGTTCTTTTAATTTTAACCTTTCAAGATATATTTGCGATTGCACAGTGTACTGCAAATGAAATTGTAAACGGAAAAATACCCATGTCGGTTACGGCCATTTTAAAAGCCGCGCAACAACCATCTAACGCCTGCGCTCAACTCGCTGAATATAAGTATGTACCTTTAATGATTATAATTTGGGTGCTGAGTATGCTGGATGCATATCGTTTGGGCAGAAAAGCGCTGCCTACTAAAAAATAAGCCAGTTAATCAGAACTCGGTTTGGTTGGCTTATTAATATTTACTCTGATATTTAGCTATTATTGATGGCGGTAATAATTATTACCGCTTTTTCCATTTTTATACATATTTTTTGTAACCGAGATTTTTGCCTGCACCATGTAAACATCGTATAAATACCTGTATATACCCAGTAAAATCCTCAAACCTCGTTAAATTGCTCACTTGTTGATACTTAGTTAATTAAAACCCTTCTCCTTGTTCCTTTTTATTCATTTAATGTTAATAAATAAATGATGCTTTTTGCTCGCCAAATTAACTTTGTTTAACTATTAAGTATTGGTTTTGTGTCAATTTATTACATCAAGCAATGACGACTGATAATTTCAATTTAAGGAAATACGATGAATAACAGTTCAAATAATCATAAAAGAAAGGATTTTAAAGTGGCGAGCTTATCGTTAGCTTTATTATTAGGATGCTCAACCATGGCCAATGCCGCTGTTGAGAAGTTAACGGTGAGTGGGAATCAAATTCTTGCAGGTGGAGATAACACAAGCTTTGCAGGACCTAGCCTATTTTGGAGTAATACGGGGTGGGGCGCTGAAAAGTTTTATACAGCACAAACAGTAGCAAAGGCAAAAACTGAATTTAATGCAACATTAATTCGTGCAGCTATTGGCCATGGTACGAGTACCGGTGGTAGTTTGAACTTTGATTGGGAGGGCAATATGAGCCGTCTTGATACTGTTGTAAACGCAGCTATTAGCGAAGATATGTACGTTATTATTGATTTTCATAGCCATGAAGCACATACCGATCAAGCAACTGCAATTCGCTTTTTTGAAGACGTAGCTACTAAATATGGGCAGTACGACAATGTTATTTATGAAATTTATAATGAGCCGTTACAAATCTCGTGGGCTAACGATATTAAGCCTTACGCAGAAACAGTTATTGATAAAATTAGAGCAATCGACCCTGATAACTTAATTGTGGTTGGTACGCCTACGTGGTCGCAAGATGTGGATGTGGCATCACAAAATCCGATAGATCGCGCCAATATTGCTTACACTCTGCATTTTTATGCTGGCACGCATGGTCAATCGTATCGAAATAAAGCACAAACTGCACTCGATAACGGTATTGCACTATTCGCCACAGAGTGGGGAACAGTTAATGCTGATGGCAATGGTGGTGTTAATATTAATGAAACCGATGCATGGATGGCATTTTTTAAAACAAACAATATTAGCCACGCTAACTGGGCTTTAAACGATAAAAACGAAGGTGCTTCGTTATTTACTCCAGGCGGTAGTTGGAATTCACTAACCGCGTCAGGCACTAAGGTTAAAGAGATCATTCAAGGTTGGGGTGGTAGTACGGTTGCTTTAGACTCTGATGGAGATGGTATAAATGACAGCCTTGATCAGTGCGATAATACTCCCGCAGGTACAACGGTTGATAGTATTGGTTGTGAAGTAACTGACAGCGATGGCGATGGTATTAGCGATAGTGTTGATCAATGCCCTAATACACCAGTAGGTGAAACTGTTAATAATGTAGGTTGCGTTGTTGAAGTAGTTGAACCACAAAGCGATGCGGATAACGATGGAGTGAATGATGATATTGATCAGTGCCCAGATACACCCGCTGGTACAAGTGTTGATACAAACGGATGCAGTGTTGTAAGTTCAACAGATTGTAATGGTATTAATACATATCCTAATTGGGTAAAAAAAGATTATTCGGCCGGTGCGTTTACTCACAATAACACCGACGATAAAATGCAATATCAAGGTAATGCATACAGCGCAAATTGGTATACAAACAGCATTCCAGGAAGTGATGCTTCGTGGACGCTTATCTATAGCTGTAGTTAAACGCGTTAAATAAAATATGCGAAGAAGGTAAATAATACATTTACCTTCTTTTTAAAAGTATTAGCCTTTATAAACACTTTGATGCTGGTTAACTATGTTATAGCTTGGGGAGTTTATGTTATCTATATAGCGCCAATCGGTTGTGATTTGCTCTTTAGTAATCGTCAGTAACATATATCCACGGTGTGATAAGTCACAATAGTTTAAGTCGTTTATTAGCAATGAAAGCGAGTCAGCCATTTGCTTTGCTTGTGCTGTATTAAGCGCTAAATAATGCTCCATACCCGGGGATGTAACACCTGGTGTTGCAAACTCTACTCCTACGCTTTCGCCTTTTGCATTTTTTAATGTGCCATGCCACGCATTGTGCGTATCACCTGCAACTACAACTAGCTTTTTATTTAATGCAGTAACACTTTTGTATAATGCTTCGCGCTCGCTTGGGTAACCATCCCACGCATCTAAATTGTAAGGCATTAAAGTATTTACGCGTGCGAGTTGCTCGGGTGTTACCGCTTTATTAGCTAAAACGGCTTTTTTAATGGCAACAAGCTCTTTTAACACCTGCGGTATTTTAGTGCGATCGGATTGCGAGAATATTTCAGTAGGTAGCCACATTTTAGTCATCAATACTTGCTGGCCCAATACTTGCCATTTTGCATTTGATTTAGTTATTGCACTCGTGAGCCAGTTTAGTTGTGTGTTACCTAGTAACTGCCTACTTGGATTATTTAAATCACTGGCAAAGCGCGCAACATCCATTTGTTTGGTCTCTAGGTTTTTATAGTCGCTGTAAGCGAGTTGTTTATCGCGTGCTATTACGCGCGTATCTAGCATGTGCAAGCTTATTAAATTACCAAAATCGAAGGTGCGGTATATTTGCGGGCTTTGTTCGCCCATAGGCGGTCTAATTGGCAGCCATTCGTAATAGGCTTGAATAGCTGCTGCACGGCGCTTAAAAAAGTCACCTTCATCAGGGGTATGATTTTCAGCACCACTTTTATAGGTATCGTTGGTAACTTCGTGATCATCCCATATTGCAATAAAAGGCGCTGCAGCGTGAAGAGCTTGAAGGCCTTGGTCTGTTCTGTAAATAGCATAGCGCTTACGATAGTCGCTAAGGGTAATAATTTCACCGGTGTTATTGGCTGCTAATTGGCGGCCAATTTTTTCAGCATTTTCGGTAGCGTATCCGCCCATTGGGTATTCGTAAATATAATCTCCCAAATGTAGCACTACATCTAAATTTTTTTGTTTAGCGGCATCGGTGTAGGCATTAAAGTACCCAGCAGGATAGTTTGAGCACGACACAACAGCCATTTTTACTTGTTCAATGTTATTTATTGGTAGTGTTTTAGCACGGCCAATTGGGCTTTGTGTATTTAAACCCATAAACCGATAAAAGTACTCTGTGTTTGGAGCAAGTTCTTGCACATCTATTTTTATTGTAAAGTCTCTGCTTTTATCTGTTTGTTCGCGCCCGCTGCGGATGATGTTTTTAAATTGAGAGTCACTTGCCAGTTCCCAAGCAACAGTAACTTCAAAATTTGATTGAGAAGTAGTTGCGCGTGTCCAAATAATTAAAGCATTACTGAGCGGATCGCCACTGGCTACACCGTGTTTAAATTCAATAGCCGATAGTGGTTTGTTTGTTAATGTTTGAGCACAACCTGTAATGGCACTCGATACTGCGACGGTAAATATACTTGCTGCTGAGGTTTTTAAAAAATTTCGACGTGATGAAAGGGTCATACTGCACTTTTTGAATTATTTATAGTGGTGTGCACTTTAGCGGGTAGATATGACGTTTTTATAAACGCTAAATGTATTTAGTGTGACGGTATTAATACATTTAAACCCTTTTATTTATTAACTAAAAAGTAGTCAAAAAATTAAATTAAATGGTTAAATTAACAAGGCATGAATTTTTTAAATTAAAGCGATGTATATAAAATTGTTTAATTACAGTTGCTTACGATTTGTTTTTATGTTGGCACAACCCTTGAGTATGTAACTACGTCTAAACAATACACAAACAAGGAATACCATTATGAAACATTCAATTAAAATCGCTATGGCAAGTTTATTAGTATTAGGTTCTGCGCAAGTACATGCAACAGAAGTGGACCTAGATGTAACTGATATATTAACTCAAAGTGTAGCAAGCTACGTAAAGCAAACCACAATCGAGCTTGAAAAATCACTAAAGGAAACGCTTTATTTTGATGCTAAAACTGTTTTAGAGGGTTTATTAGATGAGCCCGTTTTAACACATAGCACAACGCTTAAAAATACTGACACTAGTATAAAAAACGTAAAATAAATTATTTAAAGGATTAAAACGATGAGCAGTGAACTTGGATTATTTGCATTAATGTTAGCACCCGTAGTCAGTATGATTAGCGCTTATTACTCGGTTCAAGTGTTTAAAGCTATGGGAGGTTGGTTTAATCTTTAGCCAATTATATAGCTGGTAATTAATTCGATTCATACAAAGCTGATCGACTTAGCAAAAGCGCACGTAAATAAAGGCAGAGTGTTTGAAAGAAGTAGACTTTATGAAACGTGCGATTTTTCCATTACCCATTTTTATGTTACCTGAAGGCTATACGCGATTACGCATATTTGAGCCTCGCTATTTAAATATGGTTAAAACCGCATTAAAAAATAATACAGGGTTTGTGCTTTGTACATTTGAGCACGACACGCCATTTAATATAAGCGCGCAAGGTTGCCTTGTTGATATTATTGATTTTGACCAAGACGACAACGATGTATTATTAATCGATGTGTTTGCTTCTCAAAGCGTTCAAATAAATGACGTTTATCAAGACGAGGACGAACTGCGACATGGTTTGGTATCGCCTTGTAATACGCCATATTGGTATAAGGATTCTAACAACTCAGTTGGCGAACATGACTTATTGCATGATGCACTTTTAAACGTGTTTAAAAGTAATCCGGAACTTAATTTGCTGTACAAAAAAACTCACTTTGACAAACTGCCTTGGATTGCAGCTCGTTGGCTTGAGCTCCTACCTATTTCTATTGAGAAAAAACAGCAACTTGCGTTTGAAACGAACTTTGATAACTTACTGAATTTCCTCCATACTGTGATTAATAACGAATTTGCCTAAATTTTATGATCCTAAATTAATTATTGCCCGTATTACTTAATACAAAAGCAATAACGGGATAAACTATTATGGTAAGTCAACAACAATCACCACGTTGTGAACCTAATACAGGTAAGTACACTGCCATGCCAGAAACGCCGAGTAAAGAACTCATGCAAGCGCTTATAGATGTTGCACAGTCACGCGATAAAAAAGCATTTTCCTATTTATTTGAATACTTTGCGCCAAAAATTAAACGCTTTGGAATTAAGCAATTTGGTGTTGAAGCTCAAGCAATGGAGCTTGTGCAAGAGACGTTAACTTCTGTTTGGCGTAAAGCACATTTGTATCACAGTGATAAAGGTGCGGCTACTACGTGGGTTTATACCGTTATGCGTAACGCTTCATTCGATATGCTTCGTAAAATGAAAAGTAATAAAGAAGAAAACATAAGCGAAGATATTTGGCCGTTATTAAACGAATCACAAGATACACATCACGAATACAGTGATCATTTAGAAGATAAACAAATTAAACGTTATTTAGACAAATTACCTATTGCTCAACGCGAAGTGGTAAGAGGCGTTTATTTTCAAGACATGTCGCAAGAGCAACTTGCACATCAACTTAATATTCCAGTAGGCACGGTAAAATCACGTTTACGTTTGGCCTTGCAAAAATTACGTAATGAAATGGGAGATCAGCATGATTAAACATCACCCGAGTGAAACTTTACTGACACAGTATTGCGATGCATCACTTGCTACATCATTGAGTTTAGCCGTTTCTATACATGTAGATATGTGCCCTGTGTGCCAAGCTAAAGTAGCTAAAATTGAGGCAAGTAACGCAAACGCATTATTTAGCGAAGAGCCAGCGCAGTATGAGAAACCTCAAGCTGAGCAACCTGAGTTACTTGAAGAATTTGAATTGAATGTGCTTGATATGATCACGTCTGATGATTCTATCGACGAAGTTTATGAAGTAGAGCCTGTTTCTATTAAAGTTAATGAGCATAACTATCAGCTTCCACGTGCGCTAACGCGTATTTCTCACAGTAAATTTACCCAAGTGGGTAAGCTTGCGAGATCGCGTATTGCACTTGATGATGGCCCATTACGCTCTAGCTTGTTACATATTGATGCTGGTGGTGAAATACCAGAACACACGCACACTGGCTTTGAAGTTACTTTACTCCTAGATGGCGAGTTTAGTGATGAAGAAGGAAAATATGTAGCAGGTGACTTTATATGGCAAGATGGTAGCCACCAACATACTCCTTTAACAAAAGATGGTTGTTTGTGCTTTACAGTTGTCAGTAGTGCGCTACATTTTAATAAGGGCTTCAGCAAGTTACTAAATCCAATAGGTAATTTGATTTACTAAGAGAATTTATGCACACAGATATAATAAAAATAGGTATAAGCGCCTGCTTAGCAGGCGAAAAAGTTAGATTTGACACAGGTCATAAAAAGTCAAATTTCTGTATGGATGAGTTAGGTAAACACGTTGAATATACACGGTTTTGTCCGGAGGTAGCGGTAGGTTTACCAATACCTCGTCCAACTATTCGCCAAGTTAAAGTTGGCGATACTATTAAAGTATGTCGCCCAGATGGCACTGGAGATGTAGGTAAACAACTTACCGAGTATGGTAAAAAAGTTGCAACAGAACAAGCTAAAGAGTTGAGCGGGTTTGTATTTTGCGCAAAAAGTCCAAGCTGCGGCATGGAGCGCATTAAAATATACAACGAAGCAGGCACGGGTAATACTTCTGAAGGCATTGGTTTTTTTGCTGAGCAAATAATGAAGCACAACCCATTATTGCCATGTGAAGAAAACGGTCGCTTAAATGACATGCATTTACGTGAAAACTTTGTAATGAGAATTTACGTATTTAAAAATTGGCAAAAGTTAGTACAAGAACCACTAACGGTTCACAAGCTTACTCAATTTCATTCTCAGTATAAGTACTTGTTGATGGCTCATAATTACCAAGCTTATCGTGATTTAGGTAATCTGCTTGGAACGTTCGTAGGTGACGACATAAATGCAGTTGCTGATGAATATATTTTAGGTTTGATGACGGGTCTGAAAAAGCCTGCTTCTCGAAGAAATAATTGCAATACCCTAATGCATTTACAAGGCTACTTTAAAAATGATTTATCAAAGGTTGAAAAACAAGAACTTCGTGATGCCATAGACGAATACCGCGAAGGATTGGTGCCATTGTATGTACCACTTACCTTGTTAAAACATCATTTGAAAGTTCATCCGAATGAGTACCTTGAAAAACAGGTGTTTTTTAACCCATACCCTCACGATTTAAAATTACGATTTGGTATTTAATGGATACATTATTTTGGTTTAGGCGCGATTTGCGCCTTTTTTCTAATGAAGCGTTAATTCAAGCGCTAAATAATGGCGCTAAACACGCCATTTTTTTTGTGTCTGAAAAGCAGTGGCAACAACACCAAGCTGCGCCTATTCAGATTGACTTACTCAAGCGCCGAGTTACTTATCTTCAATCACAACTTGCTGATTACGGTATTACTTTACATATTATTGAAGCGCCTAGCTTTAGTGATTGTACGCGCGAGCTGATTAACTTTTGTAAAGCAAACGATGTAAAACACGTAATTGCTAATACAGAGTATGAGCTTAATGAAGTAAACCGCGATAAAGCAATTTTGCATGAATGCGATGAGCTTTCTATTACTTTTACTTTGTACGAAGGTGATTTAATTGCACCTGCAGGCTCTGTCAAAAATCAAAGTAATGAAATGTATAAAGTGTTTACTCCCTTTAAACGTGCATGGTTAAAGCAGTATCAAGATACACACTTTAGTTTGCCACAATGGCCTTTAACTTCTGAGCCAATAAAATTTGATGAAAGCGACTTACTAAAAAGTGATGGATGCTCAGATAAGTGGCCGGTTGACGACGAAACACTCTCTACCGTAGTTGATAATTTTATATGCGACAAACTTACAAGTTACGACGACCAGCGTGATATTCCCAGTGTAAAAGGCACATCGGGTTTAAGCCCGTATTTAGCACTAGGTATTGTAAGCACAAAGCAACTGCTTATTAATATTCAGCAGCGTTATCCTGATATTTTAACTACATCAAAAAGTAAAACGTTTACGTGGATTAACGAGCTTGTTTGGCGCGAATTTTACAGACATTTAATTGCTGAATTTCCGAAGCTTTCGCGCGGCGATAACTTCAACGAAAAGTATAATGCTGTAGTGTGGCGTAAAAGTGAAAGCGATTTTAAAGCATGGTGCGAAGGGCGTACAGGTTACCCATTAGTGGATGCAGCAATGCTACAACTTAAGCAAACCGGTTGGATGCATAATCGTTTACGAATGGTTGTTGCAAGCTTTCTAACTAAACATTTATTAATAGACTGGCGTGAAGGTGAACGCTTTTTTATGCAGCACTTAATTGATGGCGATTTAGCCTCAAATAATGGTGGTTGGCAGTGGGCTGCAAGTACGGGCTGTGATGCTCAGCCTTATTTTAGAGTTTTTAATCCTATCAGACAAAGCGAGCGCTTTGATCCAACGGGCAAGTTTATCCGTAAGTATTTGCCAGAGCTTGAAAACGTGCCAGATAAACACATTCATTTTCCACACACTTATTTAGCCGCAACCGGCAAAGATAAGGAATGTTACTGGCCAGCAATAGTTGATCATAAAGCGGCACGAGAACGTGCACTTGCTGCATTTAAGGTGTGATATGGATAACCAGTTACCAGTAGATAAATTTGTTGAAATATACCAACAGCTTGATAGCACTAATCTTGATTTATTGAGTGATATTTACTGTGACAACATACAGTTTATAGACCCGATGCATGAAATTAACGGCATTGTAGAATTGCGCAGGTACTTTGCTAACTTATACAGCAATGTTAAGCATTGCCAGTTTGATATTACTGATTCGTTTAATAGCGGTAACAATGCTTTTATTTATTGGACTATGCATTATGCACATCCAAAGCTGTCATCAGGTAAAACTATCTCGGTAGACGGTCATAGCAAGCTTATTTTTAAAGATGGCAAAATTATTAAGCACAGAGACTACTTTAATGTGGGCGAGTTGTTATATAAACACATTCCTTTACTTGGTAGCGTTATAAAGCTAATTGATAAAAGGGCAGGTTAATTATGATCACACTTATAACGGGTGCTACATCAGGTATTGGCGAGCAGCTAGCAATTAAATATGCACAGCTAGGAGACACTGTTATAGCTTGCGGCCGTAATAGTGATAAGCTTGCCGAGCTTGCTAAATACGACAATATCCAAGCATGTAAATTTGATGCAACTAACCTGCAAGATATAAAAGAGTCTACTATTGGCTTTCCTCAATTTGACCGTGTTATTTTAAACGCTGGTAATTGTGAATATATAGATGATGCGCGCAACTTTGATAGCGCGTTGTTTGAGCGTGTAATAAACGTTAACTTACTTTCTATGGGGTATTGCCTTGAGGCGTTACTTCCTAAAATAAATCCAGGCGGCCAACTTGTTTTGGTCAGCTCAAGTGTTACTTACCTTGCGCTACCTCGTTCAGAAGCTTATGGCGCATCAAAAGCGGGTGTAAGTTACTTAGCAAAAAGCTTAGCGGTTGATTTAAATGATGTTGATGTGACTTTAGTTCATCCTGGGTTTGTAAAAACGCCACTTACTAATAAAAATGATTTTCCGATGCCTATGGCCGTTACGGCTGAAAAAGCAGCTGACTACATGATTAAGGGTATTCAAAAACGCCGCAAAGACGTTCATTTCCCTTATCGTTTTACACTTATATTAAAAGCTTTACGCATTTTACCACTGCCGATTTGGCTTAAAATCGCAAAAGGATTAGCCCGTTGAAAAAAATAGCAATAATAGGAACTGGTATATCTGGTTTAACATGTGGGCATTTGCTTCACAAACATTACGATGTAACCGTATTTGAAAAAAATGATTATATAGGTGGCCATACAGCAACGGTTGATGTTGATGTGTGTGGCATCAAATACGCAATAGATACTGGCTTTATTGTATTTAATGACCGAACTTACCCATATTTCGAAAAGCTACTTTCGCGCATTGGTATTGATAAACAAACAACCCAGATGAGCTTTAGTGTGCATAACGAAGCCACTGGTTTTGAATACAATGGACATACGTTTACAAGCTTATTTGCACAGCGTCGTAATATTTTTAGACCTAAGTTTTGGCGATTATTGTACGACATTGTTAGGTTTAACAAACTGTGCAAAGCAATGCATGAAAAAGGTGATTACCAGTCTGATCAATCATTAGGGCAATTGCTTAACGATAACCAGTTTAATGACTTTTTTAAATACCATTATATTCTTCCTATGGGCGCGGCTATTTGGTCTACCAGTATTAAAGAAATGGAAAACGTAGGCGTTGAGTTTTTTGTTAAGTTTTTCTTTAATCATGGGCTTTTAGATGTAACCAATAGACCACAGTGGTATGTAGTACCAGGAGGCTCTCGTCAGTATATAAAGCCGCTGATCAGAGGTTTTGCCGACAAAATTAACCTCAATACAAATATTAAATCAGTTACGCGGCAAAATGATGAAGTAACAATAGAGTTTGCCAATGGTGAGCAAAGTAAATTTGATAAAGTAATATTTGCTTGTCATTCAGATCAGGCGCTTGCACTACTGGGTGATGCTACTGAGCAAGAAAAGTCAGTATTGGGTGCAATAGCTTACACTGAGAACTCAGTGGTGTTGCACACCGATACAAACCTTTTACCAGATAGAAAAGCGGCATGGGCAAGCTGGAACTACCTACTTAACAACAACACTGATAAAGCTGCTGTTGTAACTTACCAAATGAATATTTTGCAAGGTATACAATCAGATACACAGTTCTGTGTAACGCTTAACCATCTTGAAGGAATAAGCCAAAGTAAAATTTTGCGCGAGTTTACTTATCACCACCCTGTATTTAACCAAGAGTCTATTGCGGCTCAAAAACTTAAACACAGTATTGACGGACACAACAATAGTTATTTTTGTGGCGCTTATTGGTACAATGGTTTTCATGAAGATGGCGTACACAGTGGTGTAGATGTAGCCAAGCAACTTGGGGTCGAATTTGACTAGTGCAGTGTATTTAGGCGATGTTAAACATCGCCGTTTTGCTGTTAAAGAACATCGCTTTAGTTACCCTCTGTATATGATGTGGGTAGATTTAAATAATCCTCAACAACTAAATGGTGTGCATAAACACATAGGTACGTCAGGCTTAAAGGCGTTAAAGTTTAATGAAGCTGATTATCTTAAA
This sequence comes from Pseudoalteromonas sp. SG43-5, assembly GCF_014164345.1. Lineage (NCBI taxonomy): Bacteria > Pseudomonadati > Pseudomonadota > Gammaproteobacteria > Alteromonadales > Pseudoalteromonadaceae > Pseudoalteromonas > Pseudoalteromonas sp. SG43-5. The sequence continues at coordinate 318,291 of NZ_JACJFA010000002.1, read as the reverse complement.
GGCACCTCACAGCTTGCTAAACGTCCTCTTATTGAGCGTGCACACGAACAACTTGCCAATTTAGGTATTACTGAAACCTTTACTCATATTTACATGCTTGGGCAACTTCGTTGTTTTGGTGTGTATTTTAGTCCTGTTAATTTTTACTTTTTTGGTCATAACGACACCCGTTTTAAATACATGATTGCTGAAGTAAGTAATACACCATGGAACGAACGTCATTATTATTTAGTACCTTTAGAAAAAAAAGTGAACTTTAAAAAGGTTTTTTCCGTATCACCTTTTATGAATCTAGATATGAACTATCATTGGCATGTTAAGCAATCGCCTGATAAAACATTGATACACATTGAAAATAAGCGAAATGAAGAGCTATTATTTGATGCTACACTTCGCTTAAAACGTAAAGAACTTACTAAAGAAGAAGTTAATAAGTTATTTAAACGTTTTCCGGCCATGACATGGTCTATTTTCAAAGGTATTTATTATCAAGCGTTAAAGTTGTTTATTAAACGAGTTCCTTTTTTAGGCCACTCAGGCAAGCCATAAAGCACATAGATAGTCAGGACAATTAATAGGTATTTCAATGGATAAAGTGTCGAGCTTAAATTGCGAACAAAGCACAAACTGGTTAACTAACATATATAAAAAATTAGTGACTAAAGCCTTCTCGTCAATTGAAACAGGTCAAGTTGTTTTAATTGAAGGGAATGAGCGTACAGTTTTTGGCGACCCATCTTCAGTGCTAAAAGCAACAATTATTGTAAACGATAAAGCTATGTATAAGGCATTTGCATTATCTGGGAGCGTTGGCGCTGGTGAAGCGTATATTTTGGGGCATTGGTCTTGTGACAACTTAACCTCTTTCATTGAGATATTTGCTATAAATGAGAAGCAACTTGATGAGTTTGAGAAGAAATTCGCATTTTTTAGCAATATTGCACACCGGTTTAATCACATAAAAAATAAAAATTCTGAATCGGGTTCTAAGAAAAACATCATTGCTCATTACGACTTAGGTAATGATTTGTACGAATCATTTTTGAGTAAAGAAATGCTTTACTCAAGTGCTGTATATCCTTCAAAAGAAGCGACGCTTGAAGAGGCTCAAAAATACAAGCTGAAACGCATTTGTGAGCAAGTTGAGCTTCAAAAAAATGATTCAGTAATTGAAATTGGTACAGGGTGGGGGGCTTTTGCTATATATGCAGCCACACATTACGATTGCCATGTAACAACAACAACCATATCTGATGAACAACATGATTATGTCGCTAATAAAATTTCAGAGCTTGGTCTTGAAAGTAAAATTACATTACTTAAGCTTGATTACAGGCAATTGAGAGGAAAATACGACAAGCTTGTTTCTATCGAAATGATAGAAGCGGTGGGCCATGAGTACTTACCTAGCTTTTTTACCCAATGTGGTGAATTGTTAAAAGATGACGGTGCCATGCTCATACAAGCTATAACTATTGGCGACCAGCGTTATAAGCACTACTTAAAAAACTCTGATTTTATTCAGCAGTATATTTTTCCAGGCGGGTGTTTGCCATCACTTAACGAAATGAGTGAGCAGATTAAAAATAATACCGACATGGTAATTCATACTGTTAATGATATTGGTGCACACTACGCAAGAACATTAGCAGACTGGCGAAGCCGTTTTATAAAAAGTTGGCCTGATTTGGACCGCTCAAAATTTGATGAACGTTTTTATCGTTTATGGTTGTTTTATTTTGCTTATTGCGAAGGCGCCTTTAGAGCTAGAGCAACAAGTACGGTGCATTTAATGGCGCGTAAACCACGTTTTGTTAGCGATAACGATGATATTGCGCTCGGTTACTAATTTTGTTTTATTTCAAGCAGTGTGGTTTTTATCCTTGCTGCTTGAAGCTGATTCGCTACTTTTTAGCGGATTGATTATTGTTTTAATGTTTTGGTTGTCAAAACAAAAAAAACAAGACACCTTACTTCTAATTAAAGCCCTGCCTTTAGCGCTATTGTTAGAGTTTATTGCAGTAAAGTTAGGCTTGTTAGAATTTGAAGTTTATCCCTTCCCTCTATGGCTCGTCTTTTTATGGGCTGCGTTATTACTTTCTTTAAATACTTCTATGGTTTTTTTGAGTAAATTAAAGCTTTGGCAGGCCTTTTTAGTGTGCATGGCTTTTGCGCCAGCAAGTTATTGGGCTGGAGCACGCTTTGAAGTAATAAGTTTAGGTTTACCTTTATGGCAGTTTTGGCTCGTTTACGGTGCGCTTTGGTCTACAGTGTTTACTGTTATTCTTTTTATAAACCAAAAAATCAAGTTATTCATCAATCGCTGATCGCCCACAATTCCCATTTCGTAACATTACTCATTGACTCAAGGGAGCTTATTTTGAAATTTTTACTAAAGGCAGTTACTTTTTATTTGCTTACAACTTCAATTGTTTTAGCTAACACACAGTTTAACAAAGTAGGTGAAGCACGAATGGAGTATTTATTTTGGGATGTATATGACGCGGTTTTATTTACCTCTTCAGGTAATTACAGCGCAGGAACGCATCCTATTAAATTTAAACTTACCTATTTACGTGACTTTGAAGCTAAAGAAATCGTAAAAGCAACAAATGAGCAGTGGGAGCATATTGGAAAAAAAGAGCTAGCAGACAAATACGACAGTAAATTATTGTCTATTTGGCCTGATATTAGACAAGGTGATTCGCTAACGTTAGTCACAAATGAGCAGGGTATGAGTACTTTTTATCATAATGATGAAAAAATTGGCGAAATAAATGAACCTCAATTTTCGAGTGATTTTTTAGCCATTTGGCTGGATGAAAAAACCTCTGAGCCGAAACTACGAAAGCAACTATTAGGGAATTAATATGAATGTATTTAACGCGTTTAAAACAGCTCTTGTATGCTTATCTGCTTTGTTGCTGATAAGCTGTTCGGCACCAAATGTAGAGCATTATAAAAATACATCGCCAAACTTTGACTTTAAAACATTTTTTAGTGGAAATTTGAAAGCCTACGGTGTTGTACAAGACTTTAAGGGTGAATTGACCCGCAAGCTTGTCGTAGATATGAATGCGAGCTGGGATGGTAACCAGGGCGTTATTGAAGAAGACTTTGTTTATGACGATGGCGAAACTCAAAAGCGTATTTGGAAAATAACGTTAAACGAAGACAATAGTTTAACGGGTGTGGCAGATGATGTTATAGGTACTGCAAAAGGTAGAAGTGATGGCAGCGTATTTCATTGGAATTACGATGTAGAGCTTCCATACGATGGCAGCACTTTAAAAGTGAATTTTGATGATTGGATGTACCTGGTTACACAATCGCGCTTGATAAACCGCACATCTATTGTTAAGTTTGGAGTCGAGGTCGGGGAAGTGACCTTAGTGATCGAAAAAATATAGCTTCTTTACCCAGTTGCTTAACTTGCGCCAAAATTGTACTCAAATTAAGTCTTTGTTAACCCAACACGCTGTATTTTACAGAGAATTATTTAAATTTTACTCATTTTTTAAGAATTTAAGCAAAAAATGCAATTTGCTGTTGCTAACTCTTTAAAAATGCATAAAGATAGGTTTTGCGAAGGCAAAATAATAACGAATAGGAATCTAACAATGAATAAAGCTCAATTAGTTGAAAAAATTGCTACTGATGCAGAAATCTCTAAAGCCGCTGCTACTCGTGCTCTTGACGCGTTTACAGGTGCTGTAACTTCTTCTTTAAAAGAAGGTGATTCAGTAGCATTAGTTGGTTTTGGTACTTTCTCAGTAAAAGAACGTGCAGCTCGCACTGGCCGTAACCCACAAACGGGTGCTGAGATCCAAATCGCAGCGGCAACTATCCCAAGCTTTAAAGCAGGTAAAGGTCTTAAAGACCAAGTAAACCCTTAATAGGTTTAACGAATTAAATTAAAAAAAGAGCTAATTAGCTCTTTTTTTTTATGTTTAATAAAGACATCAATTGATGCCTTTATATTATAAATTTATGCTTTTAAGGCTTTATCGCCTCGACCAATGCCAACAGCGCCAGAACGTACAACTTCAATAATATCGGTTTCATGACGAAGAGTGTCTAAAAACGATTCTATTTTGTCTGTACTGCTCACTAGTTGTAGACTATAGCTTTGTCGGCCCATATCTAAAATAGCACCTTGGAACACATCAACTACTCGCGTAACCGCTGCACGAGTCGTCTCGTCTTGAGCAAATACCTTGACAAGCAATAGCTCACGTTCAATGTGACTCATTTCTGTTAAATCGATAATTTTAAGCACGTCGACTAATTTGTTAACCTGCTTTGTAATTTGCTCTACAACTCTGTCATCACCCATAGTGGTAATGGTAATACGTGATAGTGATTGATCGTCAGTTGTGCCAACAGTTAGGCTGTCGATGTTATATGCACGTTGTGAAAAAAGCCCAACAATACGTGATAGGGCACCTGGTTCGTTTTCTAATAAAATAGATAAAATACGACGCATTATGCTTTTACTCCTTTACGTAACCACATCTCATCAATGCCGCCTAACTTAATTTGCATTGGGTATACATGTTCTTTTTCATCAACGTTTATATCTAAAAAGACTAATCGGTCGTTAATTGACATTGCTTTATCGATAGCAGGTTGTAACTCATCTAGTGTGTTTACTTGTATGCCTACATGGCCGTAGCTTTCAACTAACTTAACAAAATCAGGTAGTGAATCCATGTAAGATGATGAATGACGTCCACCGTAAACCATGTCTTGCCATTGGCGTACCATACCTAAAGAGCGGTTATTAAGTGATACAACTTTTACCGCTAGGTTGTACTGTAAACAGGTTGATAGTTCTTGAATATTCATTTGAATAGAGCCATCACCCGTAATACACACAGACTCTTTATCAGGAAAGGCAAGCTTTACGCCCATTGCAGCAGGTAAACCAAAGCCCATGGTGCCTAGGCCGCCTGAGTTGATCCATTGACGAGGATGCTTAAATGGATAATATTGCGCTGCAAACATTTGATGCTGACCAACGTCAGAACTTACATAAGCATCGCCATTAGTAGCTTTATAGACCGCTTCTATCACGGCTTGTGGCTTAATTTTGTCGCCATCAGTGTTGTAGCTTAAGCACTTTTGTTCGCGCCAGCTGATAATTTGTCGCCACCAATCTTCTTGCGCGCTGCGGTCTATTTTAATTGGGCTTTTATCAATACCCGCTTGTAGTTGTTCAAGTACGGTTGCTAAACAACCTACAACTGGTATGTGTGCTTTAATTGTTTTAGAAATTGAAGTTGGGTCAACATCAACATGAACAATTGTGGCATTAGGGCAAAACTTTTGAACATTATTAGTTACCCTGTCATCAAATCGGGCACCAAGCGCTAAAATCACATCGGCGTTAGCCATTGCTTTGTTTGCCTCAAGCGTGCCGTGCATGCCTAACATACCTACAAAGTTTGGATGCACACCTGAAATACCACCCAATCCCATTAGTGTATTTGTAATGGGGGCATTTAATGATTCAACTAAATGCGTTAATTGCTCTGATGTATTTGAAATGACAATACCACCACCAGAGTAGATAACCAGTTTTTTGGCCTCTAAAATAGCTGTTACGGCTTTGCGAATTTGTTTTGAGTGCCCTTTAGTATTAGGGCTGTAAGTTCTCAGCTCGGTGGTTTTAGGAAATTCGTATTCAAACTTAATAGCAGGGTTAAGCATATCTTTTGGAAGCTCAACAACGACAGGACCTGGGCGGCCAGTGCTAGCAATATAAAAAGCTTTAGCTAAGATTGTAGGGATGTCTTTAGCACTTCTACAGTTAAAACTGTGTTTAACTACAGGGCGAGAACAACCCACAATATCGGTTTCTTGGAATGCATCGTCGCCAATCAAATTTGTAGGCACTTGGCCTGATAACACAACCATAGGAATTGAATCCATGTAGGCCGTTGCAATACCTGTAATACAGTTTGTAGCGCCAGGGCCTGAGGTTGCAAGTACAACACCAACGTCTCCAGTAGCGCGGGCATAGCCGTCAGCCATATGTGTTGCAGCTTGTTCGTGACGTACTAATATATGTTCAATGTCATCTTGCTGAAAAAGTGCATCATATAAGTCTAAAACCGAACCACCGGGATAGCCAAATATGTATTTTACCTTTAACTCTTTTAATGCCTGAACTACTAGTTCAGAACCATTATATTCTTGTTTGCTCATCCTCATTCCTCTGTGCGCTTTTTTATGCATAAAAAAACCCCCGCGTAGTGCGAGGGTTTTTAAAAAGCAGTATCACCTTTTAATACATCCCCGCTGGGCTTATAACTAAGACCAGTACGAGTACGACTAAAAGATTAATGTGTGTGTTCATAGTTTTTACTCTACTTAGCAAAACACTGCTTTTAAATTAAAGATTTTGTATAGGTTTATTTTTAAGGGTTTTAAGCCTTCATGTCAACCTTGAAAGCTGTTTTTTGCATTTTAAATTCGTTTTGTGGCTTTTTTTAATTTAAAGCTGCAGGAAACCTTTGTTTAATTGAGTTTACTGGCAGAAATTATGCATTTTAGGTTGTAAGTTCGATTTTAGATATAAAAGAGTGTGAGAGACCATTAGCTTTAATTGCATATGTTAACTATATGTTTTTATCGCATGTTTAAATTTCTATTATTAGGTATGATTGCTACATAATTATGTTTGAGGAAAACACAGTGAAAAAAGTGACGTTAATTGCGCTTTTAACTACGCTATTAAGCCCTATGGTGGCGGCTAATAACTTAAGTCCGCATGATGTTGGTATAACTAACGAAGAGCGTATTTTATATTGGCTTAAAAAAAGAGACCAAATATCTTCAAGTGAGTTAGATAGTTCATTTAAGTCATATATGAGTAACAAAGACGTTGCCAATCACTCAATTAAAAATGGCTTTAGGCAATTTAAATCCTCTTCCAACTTTTTTTCAAACACAAATAAACAACAGGTCGCTTTTTCAACGTCGCTAGTGCCAGATCAAAGCGTTAATGATGTAAAAGTGTTAGGTATCTTAATTGATTTTCCTGATCTTAAACATGACGACAATCAACTTGTAGAGCAAGACACCGACATGTTTTACGCTGATTATTCAACTGAGCACTATCAGCAAATGCTTTTTAATACTCAAGGTTATACAGGCCCTGATGGACAAAGCTTAAAAACGGCTGCTGATTATTATAAAGCGGCTTCGGGAAATAGCTTAAACTTTAGCGGGCAGGTATATGGTTGGGTAACCGCTAATAGCAATGCAAAAATATATGGTGAGCGCCAAGGCAGTACACGGGATATAAATGCGCCCGCTTTAATTAAAGAGGCTGTGGAGAAAGCAGTTGCAAAGTTTAATATTAATTTAGCGGATTATGACTTAACTGATTTAGATGATATTGATGGTGACGGTATCCTTAATGAACCTAATGGCATTATTGACCATGTAATGGTATTTCATTCAAGTATTGGCGAAGAAGCGGGTGGCGGTTACCTAAGCACCGATGCTATTTGGTCGCACCGCTACTATGTATTTGATGAAAATAGCGGGCCGAGCGAGATTGCAGGCAGCAACATTAAGCTCTTTGGTTATACCATTAACCCTATTGATGCCGGGATTGGTGTGGTTGTGCATGAGTTTGGGCATGATTTAGGATTATTAGATGAATACGACTTACAATCTAACACGGTAGGTGAGCCTGTCGCGTCTTGGTCAGTTATGTCGACAGGAAGTTGGGCTGGTTCGCCAAGAGGCTCAGAGCCAGTTATGTTTAGCCCTTATGCGCTTGAATATTTACAAAAGCGGTACCAGGGTAACTGGGTTAACCAGCTTACGCTTGATATGGATGAGATAGAGGCTAACTCACAGCAAACATTAATTAATACTGCGAGTACTTCACAACAGCAAAATCAAATAAAAATATCACTACCACCAAGGCTCGAAAAATTTAGGGCTCCAGTAGAAGGTGATTTTCAATACTATTCAAATACGGGCGACAATATTAGCAACAGCTTAGCTAATACAATAGCGCTACCAAGCACAACTGAGACACTTACTTTAAGCTTTATTGCTTATTACAGTATTGAGCGCGATTACGATTTAGTTCAAGTAAAAGTAAATGGCGAGCCAATCGCGAGTAATTATACGCAAGCGCTTAATCCATACTACGGTGATATTGGTCCGTATATCTCAGGTGATTCATTTCTTAATAGTGATGCTAAGCAACCTAACGGCTATTTGACCCATAAGTTTGATTTATCAGCTTATTCTGGGCAAACAATTGATTTAAAAATTGAATACATAACAGATGCGAACACACATTATTATGGTTTTGTTGTTGATGATATGCGCATTGAGCAAAGTGATACTTTAATTTGGCAAAATAATGCACAAGATCAAGTTCACACTGAGTTTAATGGCTTTGAAAAAGTAGGTAGTTACACATATGCATCGCCATCACATTACTATCTACAACTGCGTTCATACACAGGCGTTGACAGTAGCTTACAAGCTGAGCAGTACTCACCAGGCTTATTATTGTGGTACAGCAATGAATCTCAAGCAGATAATAACACTACCGAGCATCCAGGTAGTGGTTTTGCATTAGTGGTAGATGCCGATCAGCGTTCAATAAATAAGGGCAGTACGCAAACTCCGGCTGCTTCAGCAATTCAAATACGTGATGCTGCTTTTAGCCTATATCAACAAAGGGCAGGGTTAGGTGATGATGATTTATCAGCTATCACCGGGTTTACTGATAAAACCGATTATAGCTTTGAAGCGCAAAAACCATCGGGTGTTGTGCTTCCACAGGTTGGTTTTGGCTTTAATATTATAAGCCAGTCAGCAGACAGTGAAGATATAGAAGTAGAGCTTACTTACGATGTTACTAAGGGAATTAATTTTACTAAAAACGGTTTAACCGTTAATTTTAGTGTAGAAGGTTTTGCACTTACTCCTGCGGACAAATTTACGTGGAGTTTTGACGATGGAAGCTCCAGCACAGAGTTAACGCCTACTTATGAATACCAAGACTATGGCACTTATAACGTTGAGTTTATGGCAGATAATGGTACTTCACAGCAAGTCGCTGTAGCACAAGTTACATTAGTTGAACCATTAACTGTAAATGAAATTGAATATGTAATAAACCAAGGAGCTTTAACAGCTGAGGCATCGCTTACAGGTGGAATCGCACCGTATACTTATAATTGGCAGCTAGGAGATGGAAGTACTTTAGCGACTCAATCGCTTACGTATAATTATTTGTACTCTGGCGATTACCAAGTAACGCTTACAGTGACAGATGACGAAGGCACTGAACAATCAAAAGCGATTGATGTAACTGCTAATGTTCCGCTTAGCATAAACGCAAACGTTACAGTTAGTGATTTAAGCGCACAATTTAATGCCCAAGTAATCGGCGGCTTTAATAGTTATACTTACAGTTGGGATTTTGGTGATGGCAGTGCGTTATCAAATTTACAAAACCCAAGGCATACTTATCAAGCTGACGGGACTTATAACGTAACGTTGAATGTTACTGATACTCAAACCAATGATACTTTTACTCAAGAGTTATCTGCTACTGTACAAAAACAACAAAGTAGTTCGGGTTCAAGTGGCGGATCACTGACGGGTTTATTAGGATTATTACTGTTAAGTTTATTTAGGTTTAATACTAACCTGCATAAATACACTAGGTTAGTAAACGCAGTTAGCAAACACAAAAAAGCCCGCTAAATTAGCGGGCTATTTAAATTAATAACAAATATTAATTATAAACGGTCAATTACTGATTGAGTGAAATCAGTTGTACCGTGGCTGCCACCTAAATCGCGAGTTGTACGGTCGCCTGATTTAATTACATCAGCAACAGCACTACGAATACGCTCTGCAGTATCGCCCATATTTAAATGCTCAAGCATTTGAATAGACGCTAAAATTACAGATGTTGGGTTAGCTAGGTTTTTGCCAGCAATATCTGGTGCACTACCGTGTACAGCTTCAAAAATTGCAGCGTCTTCACCAATGTTAGCACCTGGAGCCATACCTAAACCGCCAACTAAACCAGCACAAAGGTCAGATAAAATATCACCAAATAAGTTAGTCGTAACAATTACGTCAAACTCTTCAGGTGTCATTACTAGCTTCATACATGTTGCATCAACAATCATTTCATTTGATTCAATTTGTGGGTAACGCTCAGCTACTTCACGTGCTACTTTTAAAAACAAACCAGATGTTGATTTTAAAATGTTAGCTTTATGAACTGCAGTTACTTTTTTACGACCTTCGCGTACCGCTAGCTCGTATGCAAAAGTTACGATTTTTTCTGCGCCTTCACGCGTAATTATCGATTTTGCTTCTGCTTCATTACCGTCTTCACTTACTACTTGGCCAGCACCTGAGTACATACCTTGCGTGTTTTCACGAATAGTAATGATATCAATATCGTCGTAACGTGCTTTAGTACCAACAAATGATTTAACTGGACGTACGTTAGCGTATAAACCAAATTGCTTACGAAGTGTTACGTTAATAGATGTAAAACCTTCACCTACAGGCGTAGTTAATGGGCCTTTAAGAGTGATTTTGTTTTTAGCAATTGTATCAACTGTTTCTTGCGGTAATAACTCACCTGTTTTTTCAAGTGCAGCTAGGCCAGCATCAACAAATTCATAATCAAAGTCGCAACCTGCGGCTTTTAATATTTCAAGTGCTGAGTCGATAATGCTCGGACCGATGCCGTCGCCTTTGATCACTGTGATGGTTTGTTTGGCCATTGACTTTTCCTTTAAAGAGTTTGATTTGCACATAAATTATTACTCTGAGAGAGTAACCGCTTGTTAGAACATTTATGTGAACGTGCTTGAAAATTTAAGGGCGCATTTATACCAATTTATCACCCATTTTGCTAGTTTATACAAAAAATACTGGGTATACACGAAAGTTATAATGGGTATAAAGACATAAAATAGCTTCTAATAAACTAAATACTATTAAACAACTCAAGAGATTCTAATTGTTGATAAAAATCAGCTTGGTTATGCCACTTGAGTATTTTTAGCTGTTCATTTAACGTTTGCTGCTGCCACGGAGTTAGCGAAAGTTCTGGTTTAAACACATTTTGAGCAACAACCTTAAGTGTGATCCAAAGTTTATGGGCCTCAGTTAAGTGCTTTTTAGGTGTTTGCTCTGCTTCTAAGAGTGCTGCTGTCCATGGGTTATCACTCAATAAAAGAGTAAGCTGTTGTGTTAGTTGTTCGGTGTTAATTGCATTTACCCCAAAAAAGGAGCAGATAGGGGCACTCAATGTTTTATTTGGTGTGTCGTCAATCAGCGTTTTACGAGAAAGCTGTGTACCGCACTGCGTTAATAAAAAATGGGCGTAAGCGTATAAAGGTAAAGTGATGTGCTCAAACTGGTCGTGATCATTTTTACTAACCAATAAAGCCATTATTTTTACTAATCCATTTAATCTGTTAGTCACGTAGGCTTGCAATGGATGTGGGGTAACATTAACTAATTGTTCAAAAACAACCCGTTGAATTATTGCAGGTGCATTATAATAACCGACCATAGATAAACTATGTTTTAAGTCTTTTGCGGGCTGATGTTCTTTATTATATGGTTTTACTGCCTCGCATAAATTAGCAATTACGAGAGGGTGGGGCGCCATCAGCAGGCTTAATCCTTTATAGCTGTATTCGTGCTGTAACTTAATATTACTTATTAGCTCAAGTAAAGATTGTGCCTTATCAACCTCAAGCTCACTTTGTGGTTTTACATGTTCACTGTTAAATACTTTAAAGCTAATGGTTTTATCAGTGCAATGCCATTGTTTTGGATTATCGTTAAGCGTTGCTTTTACTCTGTACCAGGTTAATTTATTTGGATTTGCTGTACTAATTAAAACATGCCGTTGTTGTGCATCAGTTGCTAAATAAATCATGGTTTGCTCAGCGTATAAAACGCGGCTTCCCGGTAATAATGGCCCTAAATGCGCTATTAGTGATTTAATTAATTGCAGTGCGAACAAGTTAGGTGTGCGAATGTACAAATCGGTAAGTGCTTTATATAAGCTAATATGTTTATTAGCCGTGTTGCTCGTAATGTTCATGCTAATAATATTTGCTAGAGCAATCAGCGTTATGCCCCCATCGTAAAGCATTATTTTAGGAGCACTTACCAATGCTTGTTTATACTTATTTAATTTAGCTAGTAACTGCGTAACAGGTTTTGCTGAATCGCCACTAGCTAACATTACTTTTGCTGCTAACTGATGACGCATTTTCCAAATTTTTTTATCAGAATCTTGAAAAGGTGTTTGTTCGCAAAGCTTGTTTAATTGCGCTCCAACACATAAATGTTCAATGAGTGTAGCGGCTATGTATAGCTCACTTAAGGCACTATTATAATTTTGAGATTTACACAGGGCAGCAGTTATGACGCTCTGACTAACAACTAAATTTGTTGCATAAGAATAACTTGGATTATAAAGCGTTAATCGGGATTGTAATGCGAATGGCTGTTTGCTGTAGAGCACTCTATATTGCTCAGCTAGCTTACTTGCCATTGGATATAGAGCTGTCCATTTTTGTTTATTGTTATAATAACTTAAAAACAGCTGCGTATTATTAAGCAGCTGCTCTAAGGTAGTTGAAACAGCTTCATCCATTAAACCTTCACCTAATTTTGTTCTTGGTATTTATTGTATGCACTCGGGCCCCATAAAAACAGCTGCCCATTTTTAAATAATAGGCCAGTACATTCATCCATAGTGGTAATACCGTCAGATGTTTTATGTTGTGTACGATAAAAAACTATCTGAAATACTTGTTCACCATCTCGTTTGGCATAAGTAAGATCGGGGCTGCCTAAGTAATCAAGAACACTATTTAGTGTTGTTGGCTGCTCAAGTGATAGTTTTTCGATGTAACGTTTATTGAAAGCCTCTCGGTCTTGCCAAATCATAGCTTGAGGATCGTCTTTATAAAAGGTAATCACCAATGCAGCTATCAGTGCATATAGCCCTAAACCTAAAATTAAATATCGGATAAATTTTTTCAATATGGCTTACTCTGACTCCGGTAACTAATATCAGTATACGTTTTGTAATGTTTAGAGGCTATTAACTTGCGACTAATTAAGTCTTAACTGCTTTAAACTAAAACCTAAATTTATATCGGTGCGTAAACTAACCAAGTGCTTTGAAATTACGTACATATCCATATTAGCGGCTAACTTTGCTTTAATACTCGGGCTTAGAGACTCATCTTCGGCTGCTTGTTCAATTGAGTTATAGTTATTAACTATTTGCTGCGCAGATTTAGTACCTATTCCTTTAACTCCCGGAATATCATTTGTTTTATCGCCCGCTAATGCCCAAAAATCAACGAGTTTATTTTGCTCAACACCAAAACGCTCTTTTATACTTGTCTCATCTAAATATAGCTTTTTAAAGTAATCGTAAACTGTAATGTAAGGGCCAATATAAGGTAAAAAGCCTTTATCAGTAGAAACAACAGTGCTCGTTATTTGATTATTTGATGCCTTAAAGGCAAGCGTTGCAATAATATCATCAGCTTCATCGTTAATAGGCTCAAATACTACAATACCTGTTTCTTCAATTGCGGCTTTAAAATGCAATAGAGCATCTTTTAATACTTGGGGCATTGGCGCGCGTGAATGTTTGTAGTCTTTATAAAAATGATAACGCCAGCTTTTGTCACCATCGAACACAGCAATGGCATGGGTTGCATTACTCGTATCTAAAAGCTTTTTACAGGCGTGGGCTACACGTGCACAGCACGTTTGTATCATTTGCTCGTCGCTATGATGTTTTTGATTCGCGTCAACGGCGTAAATGCGCCTAATTAAATTAAGCGCATCTATAAGAAGTAAATGGGGTTTCAAACTATAAAACTCATGCTTTTATTTTGTAACATGGAACATATTTACTACCAGGGAGCTTCATGCGACCTTGAAGAACAAATGCCTGTAATAATTTATCCATATTTGTCATAAGGGCAGGTTCGCCACTTAAAATGTATGGACCGTTTTGTTTAATGGCTCTAACGCCTTCGTCTTTTACATTACCAGCAACAATACCAGAGAAAGCTCTACGCAAATTAGCCGCGAGTAGCTGTTTAGGCTGATCAAGGTGTAAATCTAAACTTGCCATATTTTCATGTGTTGGTGCAAAAGGTTGTTGAAAGTCGTTATCTATTTTTAATGTCCAGTTAAAGTAATAAGCATCACCTTCACTTTTACGGTAATCACGAACATTAGCCATCGATGACTTTAGTTTTTGACCGACTAATTCAGGATTATCAATAATTACTTCAAACTTATCCAACGCTTCCTTACCAAGTGTCATTTCAACGAACTCGCATAGCTCTTTAAAGTACGCCTCGCTTTGTTTGGGGCCAGTTAAAATAACAGGTAAACATTGTTTAGTATTATCTGGGTGCAACAATATGCCTAATAAATATAACAACTCTTCAGCAGTACCTGCGCCACCAGGAAAAATGATAATTGCGTGAGCTGTTCTAATAAAAGCTTCAAGGCGTTTTTCAATATCAGGTAAAATAACGAGTTCGTTTACAATAGGATTTGGTGGCTCGGCAGCAATAATGCTTGGCTCTGTTAAACCTAAGTAGCGATTATCGGTGTTACGTTGCTTTGCGTGGCCAATAGTTGCGCCTTTCATTGGGCCTTTCATGGCACCAGGACCACAACCGGTACAAATATTTAATCCACGTAAACCAAGTTCGTAACCTACTTGTTTTGTGTACTTATATTCAACCTCGTTTATTGAATGTCCGCCCCAGCAAACAACCATGTTAGGCTCGCTTTTAACACGCAGTGCACCTGCATTTCTGAGCATATCGAACACCATATGGGTTATGGCTTTTTGCTCTTTTAAATCTTTTTCGTATTTTTGACAAATAAACAAAATATCACGAATAACAGAAAATATATGTTCGTGAATACCGGTAATTATTTCGCCATCAACAAATGCGGTTTCGGGTGGGTTTTCAAGTTCAATTTTAATACCTCGTTCGCGGCTTACTAAACGAATATCAAAATCTTTGTATTTGTTGTATATATCGTTACTGTCGTCGGTATGACTACCTACATTGAGGACTGCAAGTACGCAGTTTCTAAATAATTTATAACGCTCACTAGCAGACGATTGCTCTAATAAATCAACTTCTAATTGCGACAGTAAATCTAAAACCCCAGTTGGGTTTAACTGTATTAACATAGACGTGCTCCTACTACTAAATCGTAAAACTACTTGTCATAAAAGTTATAATAGCTATGACATTATTTACTGGTACAAAGTCTATCTCGCCCTGAATTTTTGGCTTCGTAAAGTGCATCATCAGCTCTATCAAATGCCTTTAATAGGGTATCGCCTTTTTTAAATTGAGTTGCACCTACCGAAATAGTGATCTCAATTTGTTTTTCTCTAAATTTAAAAGGTATATTTTTAATTACCTTTCTTACTTTATCCAGGGGTAATGTTGCGTTTTCTAGCGACACACCTGGCATTAATAGTACAAATTCTTCACCGCCATAACGCGCTATAAAATCAGACTTTCTTACCGATTTTTGCAACGCTTTTGATATAACTTGTAAGGTAATATCACCTGCGGTGTGGCCAAATCTATCATTGATAGATTTAAAGTGGTCAACATCAATAACTGCAAGCGTAACATCTGATGGCTGCACATTAAACAAATGCATTTCGTGATTGTAACGTTCGTCAAATGCAGCCCGGTTAGGCAGTTTTGTAAGCCCATCTAGTAAGCTTTTAAAGCGCTGTTCGTTTAAGCGTTTTTTATACGTTGTTAACTTATCTTCTAAAGTAACAATTCGAGTATTTATTTCATTAAAGCTAGCGCTAAGCATTTCTCTGTCTTTTCGTTCTAACTTTTCTTTTGCTATAAAATCCTCGCTTATTGATTTTAATTCGTTATCTACGAGTTCTTTTAAAGATGAGATTGATGTAGCTTTTTGCGTTTGCTCATTAAGATTTTTTATTTTTAGTTCAATGCTTTTATTAAGTGAGTCAAACTCAACTTCCATAGACTCAGAGTGCTTGCTAGTTGAGACGATAGAGTTATGAAGATCTTCGAGGGTTTGATTTAATGAAACTAAAAAGCTTTGCGCGGATTTACGCTCTTTACTTATATTTTTTACCACTACATCAATAATACTAATTGCAACATCAAGTAATGTATCGATTGAGTCACTTTCTGTAATATTATTTTTTATATTATTAATTTGTAGCGTAGCTTCTTCTTCAAGTATAAGTTCATTTGCGAGCTCAAGTAGTTTTTTTGCACGCGCCTGTTTTACTGGGCGCTGCTGATCAACTTGAGGGTTTTGCTTGGTAAGCAACGCTTCATGATAAAAGCTAATAAGTTGATCAAGTAGCGGAATGTAACCATGAGTTGAATGAACGTTATTAATCTCGTGATCGAGTAAATTTCTTAGAGTCCTACGAGTATCGTCAGGTAAACCTTTGGTTTTTTGTAATTGTTTACCGGCACTTTGCACACTGTTGTATAAATTACGTTGCTGAGCTTGTTGAATCGATTCTTGGTTTTTAAGTAGGATTAAAGTTTCACTAATAAGGGGAGCAAGGTTTTCAAAACTCATGCCTTTATTAAGCGCACTTCTAAATTTGGCGAGGCGATTATCTAACTCGATATCTAGTCCTTTACAGCTCAACGATAGTTTAGCTGCAAAGTCACATAGAACATCTACTTGATGTTTACGAGCGCTCTCAACAGCCATACGCGCATCAATTGCTTGTTTTAGCTTTTTATCTGTTGCGTTAGATCTTTGTGACACCTAAGCATACCGCCATCAAATTAATTTCATTATCTTCAGTTTACAACAAATTTTTATTATGTGTAGTTATCTAGTAAAAAACTTAGAAATTTTAATAAGCTACTACTTATAAACTCGTATATAGGGTCATTTATCGTATTTAATTCACTTTTAAATAGGGGCTTGTTAGTCTTGTAAGCAATTAAGTTTCCACTAAGAGTCTCTATGAAAAAGTTATTAGCCCTTTCAATTTTAGCTGCATGTTCAGCGCCAGTATTTGCCGATGTAAATTATTCTTTAGAAATCTCGCAACCACAGCATCATTTAGGTGATGTAAGTGTTGAGTTTCCAAAAACAGCGCAAGCACACCTTGATATAAAACTTCCTGCGTGGCGCACGGGTCGCTACGAAATGTTAAATCTTGCAAATGGCATTCGCTACTTCAAAGCCAAAGATGAAGATGGCAAAGAACTAAAATGGGAAAAAATAGATCACAGTACATGGCGTGTACATCTTAATGAACCTACAGAAGTAAATGTTGACTACCAGGTGTATGCAAATGAGCTTGGTAAACGTGCTCGCCACATTGACGACAGCCATGCATTTATAGATGCGTCAGGCTTTTTTATGTTTAGTGAATCATTTCGCCAAGAGCCTGTAACCGTTAATTTAGACGTGCCTAAAAAGTGGCGTTCTGTATCGGGTATGAATAATTTAAAAGGCAAAAATTCATTTAAAGCAGCCGATTACGATGTACTTGTTGATTCACCAATCGAAACGGGTATTAACCAACTACACACATTTGAAGTAGAAGGGCGTGAATACGAGTTAGTTATATGGGGCGATGGTAACTACGATGTTGAGCTAATGCTTACCGATCTTAAAAAATTAGTTGCCACGGGTAATGTAATTTGGGATGGCTATCCGTATGAGCGTTATGTATTTATGGTGCATGCAACATCAGGAGCTGGTGGTGCAACAGAGCATTTAAACTCAACAATTATTCAACGACCACGTGACCGATTTGGTAGCCGCGAAGATTACCTAGGTTTTATTAGCACCGCTGCGCATGAGTTTGTTCATACGTGGAATGTTAAAGCATACCGCCCTCAAGGTTTAGTGCCATACGATTACACTAATATGAACTATTCAAAACTGCTGTGGATTGCAGAAGGTTCAACAAGTTACTTTGAAGATCATTTATTAGTGCGCTCAGGCATTCAAACAACAGATGAATTTTTTAAAGTAATGAGTAAAACAATTAACCGTCATTTGCAAACACCGGGCCGTGAAGTGCAAAGCGCAAGCGAAACAAGCTTTGATAAATGGATTAATCAAGGTGGCGATCACGCACGTAACTACAGCACCAATATTTATTCAGAAGGTTCGTTACTTTCACTTGCTTTAGATATCGACTTACTTGAAAAAAGCCAAGGTAAAATAAGCTACCGAGACGTACACAAAGCACTTTATAACAATCATAAAATGCCCGCTGGATTTACAGATACAGATGTACTTAATATCTTAAAAGATTTAACAGGACGTGATTATTCAAGCTGGTGGCAAGAAAATGTAGAGTCGCCTGCAAGTATTAACTTTGACGACTTACTTACTAAAGTAGGCTTGAAATTTGAGCGCCCAGAAAAAGCAAAAGCACTTGCAAGTATTGATGCTACCGCTAAAAACACGGGTGAATTACTGACGTTAAGTTATGTACGCCGTGGTGGCAGTGCGTGGAAAGCGGGTTTAACTACCGATGATAAAATTGTCGCTATAAACAAACATCACGTAGGTAAAGATTTAAAAACTAGCCTAGAAACGTTTAAGGCAGGCGACAAAGTAACCGTTGACTATCTTCGTCGCGATGCACTTGAAAGCTTAACATTAGTATTATCAGAAGATTTCGATAAGCCTAAAAAAGTAGTTGCTGATAAAGAGGCAACGCCACAGCAAAAAGCACTATTCAAAGCATGGATTGGCGTGGAACATCCAAATGATGTGACAAAAAAATAAATTCAGTTTTTATAGAGTTTAAATACAGTTAACAATTATTAAAAAAGAGCTTCGGCTCTTTTTTTGTTTTGTATAATGGCGTATATAATGTACATGGAAATTTAATATTAAAATTAAATTTAATTATTATTTGGTGTTTTTTATTACTAAATAAAATTACTTATGGATATAGCCTCAAAATGAAATTAGACGACGTTGCTTCAGACTTAACCAACTAATTTGTAATTAACGACTATTTGCACCAGTTATTTGATGCAGTAAATGTAATTTCTGTTCAAGGTTATGACAATGAGCGTCGTGTTATTTATTGGAATGAAGGCAGTGTGCGACTTTACGGATACACCAAAGAAGAGGCCATAGGGCAAAAAATAGAAGACCTTATAATTCCAGAATCAATGTGTGAATTTGTAATTGACGCACACAGTGATTGGGTAGAAAAAGACATAGAAATTCCAGCATCCGAAATTACCCTAAAAGGTAAAAATGGCGAAAGTGTATCTGTTTTTTCTAGCCATGTTATGTTTACAAATCAATATAATACAAAACAAATGTATTGCATTGATATTGACTTATCTGAGGTTAAAAAGGCACAAGCAGATGCATCATTTAATGAGGATATGCTAAAAACTATTTTTGAGGCAATTCCTGACTTATTTTTCTTGATGGAAAATGATGGAACTATTATTGAGTATCATGCCAGTAATGAGACCGATCTCTACATCAAGCCAAAGCAATTTATTGGTAAAAAAATGGGTGATGTACTCCCGCGCGCTGTAGCCAAAAAATTTGAAACCTATATCAGCCTCGTATTAGAAAAAGAGCAGATGATGAGCTTTAAATATGAGCTAGCTTTACCCCATGGGCTTGTTTTTTTTGAAGCAAGAATAAATAAAATAACAGAACATAACCAGTTAATGGTTATTATTCGAGATATTACAGAACAGCATAAATCAGATGAACTAATTAGACATCAAGCGTATTACGATAGTCTAACTTTACTCCCTAATCGTTTTTTAGCACTTGATCGTTTGTCGCAATTGCTTATTGAAGTACAAAGAAATAACGAGAAAGCTGCGGTACTGTTTTTGGACTTAGATGACTTTAAAAAAATAAATGATTCCTTAGGTCATGAAACAGGAGACAAACTTTAAATTGAATCAGCGCAAAGGCTACAAGAGGCACTGCGAAAAGACGATACGTTAGGGCGCCTAAGTGGAGATGAGTTTATCGTATAGTTACGCGGTATAACTGATCACCATGCAGCGCTAAAAATTACTGAAAAACTGGTCAATAACTTTAGAGCCCCTTTTAAAATTGAGGGCCGAGAACACATACTTACAGCGAGTATTGGTGTAGCCATATACCCAGAAAATGGTAATACAGTAGCTGATTTATTACGAAACGCTGACACTGCAATGTATCAAGCAAAATCATATGGCCGTAATACTTATTCATTTTTTACTAAAAAAATGAATGTAATTATTCAGCGCCGACTAGTAATAGAAGAGCAGATGCGTGGCGCCCTTGAACGTAATGAGTTCGAGTTATTCTACCAGCCCCAATTTGACGCCAAAAATAAACACATAATTGGCGCAGAAGCGTTATTACGCTGGCATAACCCTGTGCTAGGTAATGTAACACCCGATGAGTTTATACCTATTGCCGAAAATACAGGATTAATTGTACCCATTGGCAAGTTTGTAATTAGCCAAGCATTAGATTTTTTAAACACATGGCAAAGTACCTGTAAACGCCAACAAAAATATACAATGGCTGTTAACTTATCGCCTCGCCAATGTAGAGACGTAGGGCTGCTCAGTTTTATTCAAAACTCATTGAGTGAAGCAAACGTAAATCCCGAAAGTTTAGAGCTTGAAATAACTGAGGGAGTATTGATGAGTTGCCACACTAATGTTGTTGATATATTGACTGAAATAACAGCATTAGGCATTAACTTATCAATGGATGACTTTGGTACAGGTTATTCATCATTAAGTTATTTGAGGGAGTATCCGTTTAATGTACTTAAAATAGATAGAAGTTTTATTGACGGTATTGTACTAAACAATGAAGATTGTAATCTCGTAAAGGCAATTATTGCCATGTCGCACAGTTTAAGGCTGACAGTGGTAGCCGAAGGCGTAGAAACAAAAGAGCAGCATACTTTGTTGAACAAATTAGACTGTGATTTTATGCAAGGCTTCTATTTTAGTAGACCCATACCAGCAAAACAGTTTCTTGATTTTTCGATGAATTTTGATAAAAAGTAAGATCAAACACTCGATTGTAACAATTCATTGCACGGCTATTGACCTCATTAGCTACTGACGAGTAACCTGTTATAGAAACAAATAAAAAGGATTCTATAATGCGTTTAAAACCTCTTGTAGCTACATTAGCAGCCACATTTTCTTTATCACTTTCAAGTAGTGCCATAGCCGACGAAGGCATGTGGCAACCACACCAACTTCCAGAGTTAGAATCAATTTTAAAAGCCAAAGGGCTTGAAATTGATGTTGAATCTATTTCTAAATTAACCGAATTCCCAATGAATGCGGTAATTAGCCTAGGTGGCTGTACAGCATCGTTTGTATCGCCTAAGGGTTTAGTTGTGTCAAACCATCACTGTGTTTATGGCTCGGTGCAATACAATTCAACACCTGAAAACAACATATTAGAAAATGGCTTTTTAGCTAAAAGCCCTGCTGAGGACTTACCAGCAGCGCCGGGTTCACGCGTATACGTCACAGAAACAGTTACTAATGTGACTGACAAAGTTAGTAAAGGTATTGAAGAACTAAGCGGTAAAGCACGCTACGACGCAATAGTAAAAAACGAAAAAGCGCTAGTAGCCCAGTGTGAAGCCGACGAAAGCTACCGTTGTAACGTGTATTCGTTTCATGGTGGTTTAGAGTTTTACCTAATTAAGTCACTTGAAATTAAAGACGTACGTTTATCTTACGCACCAGCTATGGGCGTAGGTAAATACGGTGGCGATATAGATAACTGGATGTGGCCGCGCCACACAGGCGACTTTGGTTTTTACCGCGCTTATGTAGGCAAAGATGGAAAACCAGCTGAGTACAGCGAAGACAACGTACCTTACGTACCAGACTCTTACCTAAAAGTAAGTGCCAAAGGCGTGCAAGAAGGCGACTTTGTAATGGTTACAGGCTACCCAGGGCGTACTAACCGCTACCGTATAGCAACAGAGGTAGATAACGTATTTAACGACAGCTACCCTAAAGCACGCGTTCATAACTCAAAATACGTGTCGCTTATTGAAGAAAACTCAGAAGACGGCAGTAAAGCGCGTATTGCTTACGAAAGCACCATTGCAGGTTATAACAACTATATTAAAAACTATGGTTCGATGATCGAAAGCTTCAAAAAAGGCACTATGCTTGAGCGCAAAAAACAGTTTGAGAAAGAGTTAACACAATGGATCAATAGCGATAGTGAGCGTAAAGAGCAATACGGAAGCGTATTAGGTGAGCTATCTGAGCTAATTGCACAATCACAAGAGCACAGTGAACGCGACCGTATGTTAGGTTATGTACATCGCTCACAAATGATCAGCACAGCACGACGTTTATACCGCCTAGCTTACGAAAAACAAAAGCCAAATAGCGAACGTGAATCTGGTTATCAAGAACGTGACTTACCTCGCATTAAAGCAGGGCTTGAGCGCATGACGCGCCGTTATGATAGCAAAGTAGACAAAGCTATTTTACTGCACTTTTTAGAGCTGTATGCAGCACTTCCAAAAGAAGAGCGCTTTAGCGAGGTTGATAACGTATTTAAAGTACAAAATGGGTTTGATAAAGCAACCCAAAGCGCGTTACTTGATAGCATGTATGAACAGTCAAGACTCGATAATGCCACTGTTCGCAATTCATTATTTGAACAATCGTTTAGCCAGCTAAATCAAAGCCAAGACCCATTTGTGCATTACGCTAAAGCAATATTTAAAGTAATGAAAGCACAGGAAGATAAATCAAAAGCACTTGCAGGTAAATTACAAGCAGCTCGTCCAAAGCTAATGAGCGCAATAATTGCGTTTAACAAAGCTAAAAACAAACCTGTATACGCCGATGCCAACAGCACACTACGAGTAACCTATGGCACCGTAGGTGGCTACTCACCTCAAGATGGCTTGGTAGCAACACCTTTTACCTCGCTTGAAGGGTTACTCGCTAAAAACACCGATGTTGACCCATTTAATGCACCTAAAAAGTTACAAGAGCAAATTAAAGCCAAGCTTTACGGTGATTACACGGGCGGCATGAATACAGTACCAGTAAACTTTTTATCAAATGTAGACACTACCGGTGGTAACTCAGGTTCGCCAACACTTAACGGCAAAGCAGAGCTTGTTGGTTTACTGTTTGACGGTGTTTACGAAAGTATTATTGGTGACTGGGATTACAACCCTGAGCTTAATCGCTCAATCCACGTTGATTCACGCTACATGCTGTGGGTAATGGATAAAGTAGATAATGCACAAAACTTATTAGACGAAATGACAATCGTAAAATAAGTAATTAGTGAGATAAGAGAAGGGCGCTTACCGTAAAGGAAGCGCCTTTTTTGTTAATCATAATGGGTTACGGTTTGTATACGTCAGTAGCATAACTTAGTTTTGCTAAGCACGCTTCTCTTCATCGCGAAGTGTTAAAACTTCGAAGCCAGTTTCTGTTACTAGAACGGTATGTTCCCACTGAGCAGAAAGTTTCTTGTCTTTTGTTACGACTGTCCATCCATCTTTTTTAGTTTTTACCTTCTTGGAACCTTGGTTGATCATAGGCTCTATAGTAAAGGTCATACCTGCTTCAAGCACTAACCCTGTATGAGGTTTACCATAATGCAAAACTTGCGGCTCTTCATGCATTTCTTTACCAATACCATGACCGCAATATTCACGTACTACACTATAACCAGAAGATTCAGCGTGCTTTTGAATAGCATAGCCAATATCACCAAGCGTTGCTTTTGGCTTTACCACCTTAATACCTTCCCACATAGCATCATAAGTCGTTTTAACCAATCGTTTGGCTTCTGAGCTTGTCGCTGTAAAAGTATACATTTTACTTGAATCACTGATATAACCATTTTTCTCTAAGGTAATATCAATATTTAAAATATCTTTGTTTTTTAATTTATAAATATTATTGGGTACACCATGGCACACTACGTCATTAACAGATGAGTTCAATGAATACCGATAGCCATATTGGCCTTTACTGGCAGGACGAGCATGTAACACATTGGTAATATAGCTTTCTACTTTAGTGTCTATATCTAACGTAGTTATGCCCTCGCAAATAAAATCATCAAGCATTTTAAATACCTGAGCTAAAAGCTTTCCTGATTCTCTCATGAGCTCAATTTCTGCATCAGTCTTTATTGTTGCTTTACTCATGCAAAAGATCCTGAATAGTAAGCTTTTCTTTTATGAGTTGTTTTTTAATTATTTCATGGTAGGTAAGTGTCGGATTTAACTCAGCAAGCATGCCTATTTTAATCCAAAACTCTGCTTGTGAATTGATAGATCTGGACATGATATTACTCGATTTTCTAATTTCTTCATGCAGCCCATCTGATATTTTCACTATTCCCATTATATATACCGTATATGATTTATCCATGTATCGTATATAATGAAAACATGGATGTCAACTTGGAGGTCTTACAATCAAAAGTGTATTTCTCGGCCACTTCACAAGAAAAATGATTAATAAGTAATACTTTATGTTTGCATTGAATTGTATAAGCAATCCTTTTAAACTGCATTGGGGCAACTGATAAATTTAATGGGTTATAATATGAGATTGAATGTGACAAGAAGTGCGACTAGTATTTTATATAGCGCTATTTTGTATTTTCACTGTATTATTTTTGCACTAGGAATGGTTGAATCTACTTTTTCTGGGTATGAATTAATGAAGGTGATAAGCCCCACGACGGCAATAATTTCACTGTTAATTGCAGGCGTTTTAGCAACCATAAAAAAAGTAAGTCTATATACAAAGAAGTATTGCATCGCAATAGCTACAGTTGCTGCATTGTGTTTTCTATTTATTCAGTTTTCTTTTTTATTTCATATGCAGGTTAATTTCGATCTGGGAAGCCTTGATAACAACCCATTTACTTTATCATTGTACGCCATTTTTATGTTTACTTGTTTTTCAGCAATTACTATCAAAGCTTTTCATAAAAATATAAAAATAAATGAAATGAAAAAAATAAAATTAGTCGTATTTATAGTTGTATTAATCGGTTCAACTGTGTGGCATCAGTCATCTTTGAATCTAGTCAGAACCCAAGATGCTAATGCAAGAGAAAAAATACACTTATTAGAAACAATGATAAACCGCTCTTTGGCTTCACAGAAAAAAGCTCTAGCTAGAATAAAGACTAGAGTAGAAAAAGTTAGTTTTGAAGATTTTATGCGTCTAATTAATATAGACTCAAAAAATTACATTAGTGATTATAATATAATCAAAGGTGTTTTAGTTCTTGATAATGAATTAAATTATATTTCAGGCGATAATTTTTCTAGCAGTTTTTACTTAAATGGAATGCTAGAAAAACCTACAATAAAATTATGGCTTAAAAGAGATATAGAGGAAGTCCAATTTGCAGCTAACTCATTAACTCTAGACTCCGATATACCAATTTTAATGTTTTTAGCCCCTGTTAAACTTGCGAATCAAAGTCGTTTTTATATATTAAATTTACTAGATATGAACTTATTATTAGAGAAAAGTTATTTAAAATATCTTAGTCGGTATGATACATATTTAGAATTAACTCCAAATGTATACTTTTCAGTAGACTATAAAAATAAAACTCAGTCTGATTTAAACAAGCTAACTAGCCGTTATAACCATTTTATCACTGAAAAAATAAATGTGATGGGTTTAGTTGAACATAATGTCTATACCTTTATCAATGACTATGAAGCAATACACATTGATACCATAATTGATCAATTAATATTATGGTTTACGTTTATATTTATATTTATTTTTGTACTGGTAGCTGATTCATCAAGAGCCTTAGAGTTTAGTACAAAGCATGATGAATTAACTGGTTTACTGAGATTGAAAGCTTTGGAAGAAGAGTTTCTGCAGCTTAGCTCGGTTAGAGGATATAGTAATTTTGCAACTGTAATAGTTAAACTAGATTTTTATGAAGAGATACATAACTCTTTAGGTTATGAAATCAGTGATAAAATTCTGAAAAAAGCTTCTGAAAGAATAAGTATAAATGTTGACAACCGAGTATTAATTTCTAAGGGAATTAACGATAGCTTTGTTTTATATTTTACAGATACTACACCAGCTATCCTTGAGCAAAAAATTGAGGCTCTAATACTCGATTTATCTAAAGCGTACTGTATAGACACATTTGACTTCAATCTTACTGCAAGTGCTGGAGTGGTATTTTATCAAACCCCCGAATTATTTAATTTTAAGCTTAACCTTCAGCAAGCAAATATAGCCCTTGAAAAATCTACAGAGCTTGGAGGGAATCAAATAAACTTTTATCAACAAATAATGGATGATAAACACAGCGAAAAAATTATTATCCGAAATAATTTACACACGGCTCTAAAGAACAACGAATTAGAAGTGTTCTACCAACCTATACATAACTTGAATGGGAACCAAATTGTAGGTGTTGAAGCGCTAGTTAGGTGGTGTTGTAACGGTGAATGGATCTCTCCGGCAAAATTTATCCCTGTAGCAGAAACTACGGGTCAAATAGTTCAAGTAGGTAAACAAGTTTTAAATCAAGTCCTTCACGATATAAAAAAACATTCGCAACTGCAAAATATAACCGTAGCAGTTAATTTTTCAACCAAGCAGATTATTAAAGACAATTTTTCTATCGACTTACTCCATTTACTTACTCAAAATAACATCACATATAAAAATTTCACTGTTGAAGTCACTGAGTCCTCCTTTCAAGAAAAGACATCTATAGAGAAAACATTACTTGAATTAATTAATTCAGGTTTGAATGTTGCTATAGACGATTTTGGGACTGGTTTTTCAAGTTTGTCATATCTTGCTAATCAGCCCGCGAACATTATTAAAATTGATCGAGAGTTTACTCTTGGAGCGGATAAAGATACGAAAGAACGAAAGCTTTTAGATACCATTATCAAAGTTTGTTATGACTTAGGCAAAAAAGTGGTAGTAGAGGGGGTAGAAGATGAAAAGCTAATTACATACTTATCTAGATATAAAGGTATTAGGATTCAAGGATACTTTTTCTCAAAGCCGCTTCCTGTTGACCAACTTATTGAATATATTCGAGCCATACAATACAAATAATATTAGTAATTTATGTTGTCCTCCAAAGTTTCTAATACATATTTCGATTAAGCTTGTTTTATTTAGTGCTTAATACTAATTCATTAAATATAACCTTAAAATAACTTACTACCTAATGGAGAACACAGCCATATAAAGTTTTTTTATATGGTTTTTCTAAAAAGTTCAAAAGAACATAATCCTTGAACTCATAGCTATTAACCGCCTTAACTTAAATCAAATCACCTTAACACCCT
Source organism: Pseudoalteromonas sp. SG43-5 (assembly GCF_014164345.1). Lineage (NCBI taxonomy): Bacteria > Pseudomonadati > Pseudomonadota > Gammaproteobacteria > Alteromonadales > Pseudoalteromonadaceae > Pseudoalteromonas > Pseudoalteromonas sp. SG43-5. The sequence continues at coordinate 290,840 of NZ_JACJFA010000002.1, read as the reverse complement.
TAAATATATTTCATGTACATTTTATAACTAAGAAGTGCTAGGTTAGTGGTAAATTAATTGAAGGAAATAATTATGAAATTAGAGTCATTAGCACTGCACCACGGTTACGAATCTGAGCCTACGACCAAATCGGCAGCCGTGCCTATTTATCACACTTCTTCTTATACATTTGACAACACGCAGCATGGCGCTGATTTATTCGATTTAAAAGTACCTGGAAATATTTACACCCGCATAATGAACCCAACCAATGCCGTACTTGAACAACGTATTGCCGCGATGGAAGGGGGCATTGGTGGGCAGGCTGTTGCCTCTGGGATGGCTGCTATTACGTATGCTATTCAATGTTTGTGTGAAGTCGGTACTAACATTGTCAGCACCAGCCAAGTATATGGTGGGACGTATAACTTATTTGCTCATACACTACCTAGGCAAGGTATTGAAGCACGCATGATTAAAGCCGATGACTTTACCGCGTTCGAGGATGCCATTGACGACAACACCCGCGCTGTTTTTTGTGAATCTATTGGTAATCCTGCAGGTAATATTGTTGATATTGAACGTTTAGCACGTATTGCACACAGCAAAGGTGTGCCGCTTATTGTTGATAATACCGTGGCTACGCCGTATTTATGCCGCCCATTTGAGCTGGGCGCCGATATAGTGGTTCACTCACTTACAAAGTATATAAACGGGCACGGTACTGCTATTGGCGGCATGATTGTCGACTCAGGTAAATTTGATTGGAAAGCGAATGCCACGCGCTTTGCAATGATGAACGAGCCCGATCCGTCGTATCACAATGTGGTTTATACCGAAGCTTTTGCTGAAGCTGCATTTATTGGACGTTGTAGAGTAGTGCCACTTAGAAATACTGGCGCAGCGCTTGCGCCTAAAAACGCATCTGACATTTTAATTGGCCTTGAAACCTTAGGCTTAAGAATGGATCGCCACTGCGAGAATGCACAGCACTTGGCTGAGTATTTAGAAAATCATCCAAAAGTGCTTTGGGTTAATTACGCAGGGCTTAAATCAAGCCCGTATAACGAAATGAGCCAAAAAATTACCAGTGGTAAAGCATCGGGTATTCTAAGCTTTGGTATTGCTGGTGGCCTAGAAGCGGGTACTCGTTTTATTGATGCGCTAAACATGATTTTACGCTTAGTTAATATTGGCGATGCCAAGTCGCTTGCGTGCCATCCTGCGTCAACTACACACCGCCAATTAAATGATGAAGAGCTTGCTAATGCGGCTGTAAGTCGCGATTTAATTCGTTTATCGGTTGGTATTGAGAACATTGCAGACATAATTGCTGATGTAAGCCAAGCGCTCGATAAGGCTTAAAATTAAATTATTTAGAAATGCTTGTTCAACTTTACTGTAAATACAGTATCGTTTGTTAAAAAGGTTTTGGTTTTCTAAACCTTTTTAACCAATCATTTAGCAACAGTTTAAATACAGGCGGTAGGCTAAATATTTATTATTTTAACTTAAATAAAAATGGCTAAAAGTAGTGATTTTTCACAATAGTTGGTATGTTACAAGTAACATTTTATTTAATTGTGTGTGATGAAAAAAAACAAGCGTTCTTCTCTTCAAGATATTGCCGATGCGGTTGGTGTAACCAAAATGACGGTGAGTCGTTATTTACGTAATCCCGAAAAAGTATCAGAGTCTACTCGCACTAAAATTAGTGCAGCTATTGATACGCTAGGTTACATTGCAAATAAAGCCCCTGATTTACTCTCTAATGCTAAAAGCTACTCTATTGGTGTACTAGTCCCATCGTTAACGAACCACGTATTTGCTCAAGTTATAAAAGGTATTGAAGATGTAACAGGGCCTGCAGGATATCAAACAATGTTAGCCCATTATGGTTACAACCCTGAAATTGAAGAAAAACGGGTTGAGTATCTATTGTCGTATCACGTTGATGGTTTAATTTTATCAGAAACCACACACACAGACAGAACGCTAAAAATGATTGAAACGTCAGGCGTACCTGTGATTGAAATAATGGATACTCATCACTCTCCTATGCAGCAAGCGATTGGTTTTGATAACGTTAAAGCCGCTTTTGATATGACGACGGCACTTTTAAATAAAGGCTATCGCAATATTGTTTATATAGGTGCAAGGCTCGATGTACGAACACGCCTAAAATTTCAAGGTTATTCAGATGCTATGTTAGCTAAAGGTTTTACGCCTAAAAGTGTGATGACTGATCAAGCTTCATCTTATAGTTTAGGTGCTGAACTTTTACAAAAAGCGCGTACTGACTACCCAAATACTGACTGTTTGTTTTGTACTAATGATGATTTAGCAATTGGGGCTATTTTTGAATGCCAGCGAAACAACATTTTAGTGCCTAGCCAAATGGGGGTTGTGGGTTTTCATGGCCATGATATTGGCCAGGCAATGGTGCCTCAATTAGCAAGTGTGATCACCCCGCGTTATCAGATAGGTAATGTTGCGGGAAGAGAGTTGTTGAGCCGGATTAATTCAGATTTAGATACTAGCATTAATTATAAGCAAGTAATTGATTCTGGTTATATAGTTCATCTAGGTGAAAGTGTTTAAATACTCAAATTACATGAGCTTAATTACCTGAGCCTAAATAACAAAAGGCTCAGGTAATTTTTATATGTGTGATGATAACTCTACATACTGTAATTTTACAAAAACAGAGAAATAATCATAGCGATAAGTGCGCCAACAGTACCAATAATGGTTTCCATTACTGTCCACGTTTTAAGAGTTTGCATTTCGCTCAAACCGAGATAGCGACTCGCTAACCAAAATCCTGAGTCGTTTACATGGGAGAGCACAATAGAGCCCCCACCAATAGCGATGGTGACAGCGGCAAGCTGCGCTCCATCAAGGCCTAAAGGCTGAAGCATTGGAATAATTAAGCCACACGCTGTAAGCATAGCTACCGTCGCAGAGCCTTGAATAACCCGCACAGCGGCTGATAATACAAAAGCGAGTATTACAATTGGTAATCCTGAGCCAGCTAAGTAATTACCCAGTGCAGTACCTACTCCTGAATCAACTAATACTTGTTTAAATACCCCACCGGCACCAGTGACAAGAATAATAATTCCTGCAGGTTGTAAGGCACTACCACAAATTTCCATGATTCTAGCATTAGGGACACCGCGCCTTGCACCGAGCAAATAAAATGCCATTAGGCAGGCAACTAAAATTGCTGTAAAAGGATGACCTATAAAGGCTAACCAATTATATAAATCAGAGTCTTTTTCAACAAAGCGGCTACCAATAGTATTTAAACTAATCATAATTAACGGCAGAGCAATTAAACCTAATGCTAATCCAAAACTAGGCGTCCCTTTACCAACTCTTTGGTTATCGTCGATTTGTTCGTGCTGTGGGAGTTCTACATGAATAGATTTAGAAATAATAGAGCCCCAAATTGGACCTCCTATAATCATTGCCGGTATGGCAGCAATAAGGCCAAATAAAATCATATAACCATAGTCAGCGCCTAATTGAGAGGCAACCAAAATCGGCCCTGGCGCAGGAATAAGAAACGCCTGACAAGACGCTATCCCAGCAAGTAGCCCAATACCAATTTTAACAACGCTGCCACCGCCTTTTCGTACCACAGCAAAAACAATACCGATTAAAAGTACAACGGCTACATCAAAAAAGAGGGGGAGGGCACAAATAAAGCCCGTAAAGGTAAGCGCCCAATTAGCGTTTTTTTCTCCAAAACGGTGTAAAAGTGTGTGGGCAATGCGATCCAGCGCGCCGGTTTCTTCCATTACTTTGCCAAACATGGCGCCTAAAGCGACCACCACCGCTACAAAGCCTAGTGTTCCGGCCATTCCTTTTTGAATTGTAGCGGCAATTATTTCTGGGCTCATTCCTGAGAATAATCCTGCAATCATAGAAACAAGGATCAAAGAGACGACAGCATGTAGTCGTACTTTCATTACTAAAAAAAGCAATAAAAATATGGAGCCTACCGCTGTTAGTATTAATGATAAATCTGACATTTTTCCCTACTTATATTCAGTGTGAATTATGATGTTTAGTGTGTGTTTAACTTCACTTTCGTATTTGTTACGCGTAACATGTTACCCGTAACTCAATATAATATATACATTGAAAATAATTAATTATTAAATTAAGGCGAGGGTAAATACATGAGTAACACAAATGTAGGTCGTATTTATATTGTAATGGGGGTTTCAAGCACAGGAAAGTCAAGTGTGGGTGATGCATTAGCAAAGCGCATTGGCGCTAAATTTATCGACGGAGACGACTTACATCCCAAGGCTAATATATTAAAGATGTCATCTGGGCAGCCTTTAAATGATGCTGATCGTGTGCCTTGGCTCGAAAGAATACGTGATGCTGCATTTAGCATTGAAAAGAAAAATGAAGTCGCGGTAATAGTCTGCTCAGCATTAAAAAAGAAATACCGAGAACAAATATGTGATGGAAATACAGGCATTACCTTTTTACATCTTTTTGGTGATTTTGAGCTGGTTAAAAGCCGTATGCAGGACAGAAAAGGGCATTTTATGCCTGTTGATTTACTCAAAAGCCAATTTGAAGCGCTAGAAGTTCCAAAAGAAGATGAGCCCAATGTTATAAATATAGATATTAATAACTCATTTGAGCAAGTAGTCGAAAGCTGTATTAGCGCAACTAAAATGAATAGCCACAACAAGTTAAAAGTTTTTAGTTAATCAATTAACTGTTACTTTTAACATTTAGGGGCTTTATTTGTTATGAGTTAGCGTCTGCTCGTGGTGTTTCTAAAATCGCTTTTTTTTCATCTTCAGATAATATTATCCAATCAAAAATTTCTTCGTTGGTACGCCCACACCCGGTGCAGTAACCGCTGCGCCTTTCGCATATTCCTAGGCAATCAGTTTTAAATTTAGATGGTTTTTTGTTTTGATTTAATTGGCGCATTATTAAAGTCCTAACGGTGGAGCAATTTCAAAGCGAGTAGAAAACCCATTACCTTCTTGATTGGTAGCAAGTGTAATGACAGGGGTTTTAGTATCAAGTACAAAGGTGCTGTAAATTGAACTTGCTGTTTCTTTTTGGCTTTCCAACCAACCTGTTTTGGTTAAGCATTGGCGTAATTGCTTAGCCAGTTTTTGATGAGACTTTATTGTTTGCGTTTGTGTTTTAACAGGTGTTTGGCATTGGTAGCTTGCTTGCACTGACTTATTTAAAGTAACCGTACAGTTTGCTCCAATCATATGAGTACTAGTACGCCATTGATTAGTAAACTGGTTATTTACTTTATTTGTTTTGATTGAATTAAAACCAGACTCATAACTGCTTATAAGGTTATTTATGGTGCTGCATTCATCGGGTGTTACTGTGGTTTTTACAGACTGATTCGTTGTAGTAGTAGTGGTTGTTGTAGTTGTAGTCTGATTAGTTTTGCTGGTACAGCCCGCTAAAATAAACGCGACAATAGAAGGAATAATATAGTTTTTCATAGTTCACAGTAACCGATTAATTTAGCCACGCACTATATCACACGTGATTTACTGTAAAAATAAAAAGGCCCATATAAATATGAGCCTCTTTGTTAGTTACAACTAATGCTATTTATGGCGACCTTGCAAGCATTTAACTACATCTTCAAGGGCTAAGCCTTGGCGTTGTAGCAATACTGTAAGGTGATAAATTAAATCAGCAGATTCGTTTGTTAGCTCATCGTTATCGTGTTTCATAGCGGCAAGGGCAACTTCAACGCCTTCTTCACCTACTTTTTGACAACTACGGCTTAAGTCTTTTGCAAATAATGAGGCAGTGTAGCTTTTTTCAGGGTCGTCATTTTTACGCGCAACAATCACATCTTCTAACTGTGCTAAAAAGCTTAAACTTGGTTTTGCTTCATCACCAAAACAGCTTTGTGTGCCTAAGTGACACGTTGGACCTTCTGGGTTGGCAAGTACTAAAATTGAATCGTAGTCACAATCGGTATGCACAGATACTACGTTTAAGTAGTTTTCTGATGACTCGCCTTTAGTCCATAAACGCGATTTTGAACGCGAGTAAAACGTTACCTTATTGGTATCAAGCGTAACAGCGAGTGCTTCGCTGTTCATAAAGCCTTGCATTAAAATAACACCAGAGCGGGCATCTTGAATAATCGCAGGGATCATGTCACTTTTAGCGAAATCGACCTGAGCTTGGTTTTGTTGTGTTACTTGCATAATCTTGCTGCCACTTGGTTATCTGTTAAAAATTGTTTTAGTTCGCCAATGTTAATCACATTTTTATGAAAAACGCTGGCAGCTAATGCACCATCTACTTTGCTTTGTTTAAATACATCAACAAAATCTTGCATACTACCCGCACCGCCAGAGGCGATTAAAGGAATGTCACACAGATCGCGAATTTTACTTAGTTGCTCGTTGTCGTAACCGTTACGAACGCCATCTTGGTTCATACAGTTTAATACAATTTCGCCTGCGCCTAGGTCTTGTACGCGTTTAACCCATTCTTGTGTTTTATAGCGCGTACGGCTTGATGCATTAGGATCGCCGGTTAATTGGTAAACTAAATACTCGCCGGTAATTTCATCAAAAAAGCTGTCAATGCCGACTACAACACATTGCTTACCAAACTCATCGTGTAATTCTTTAATAAGTTCAGGACGCGCAATAGCAGGGCTGTTAATGCTTATTTTGTCTGCGCCGCGCTCAAGTACCCGCGCTGCATCAGCCACTGATTTAATACCGCCCGCTACACAAAATGGAATATCGATATTACGTGCAATGCTCTCTACCCAGTTTACATCAAGTAGGCGTTTTTCAACGCTTGCACTGATTTCGTAAAAAACCAGTTCATCGGCGCCAGCTTCGCTGTAGGCTTTAGCCATTGTTAAAATATCGCCAACTATTTCATGGCCTTTAAACTTTACGCCTTTAACTACTTGGCCGTCTTTAACGTCTAAACACGGGATTATGCGTTTTGATAACATGCCAGTGCCTCCTCAACGCTAAATGCGCCATCAAGCAATGATTTACCTAAAATAACGCCGCCCACACCCAGCTCTTTAAGCTTTTTAATGTCATCTAGTGAGCTTACGCCACCTGAGGCTTGCACTTTAATTGTGCTGTTATGGTGAGTTAAATCTTCGTAAAGCTCAAACGATGGGCCCGTCATGGTGCCATCTTTACTGATGTCCGTGCATAAAAAATCAATAACACCTAAGCTTACATAAAAATCTACCAGCTCAAGTAAACCAAATTCAGATTCACTTAACCAACCGTGCGTAGCAGGTGCCCAGCCCGTGGCTGTTTTATTTACATCAAGAGCAATTACAAAATGCTCTGCGCCAAATTGCTCAATCCAGGCTTTTACTTGTTCGCGTTTTTCTACTGCCATTGAACCAATAACGACTTGGTTTGCACCAGCTTTAAGCCAATCACTTACATCTTGCTCTGAGCGAATACCGCCGCCCACTTGGTACGGTACGTTAAGTGCTTTGGTCGCAGCTTGAATATGTTTCCACTGTTTTTTACTTGGATCGCGTGCACCTTCTAAATCCACAAGATGAAGTTTACCTGCGCCGCTATCGGCGTATTCTTTTAAACGCGCGCCAAGTTCGAAAGGGTAAAACTGTGCTGTGTCGTATTTACCTTGGTACAAGCGCACAATTTGATTTTGTAAAACGTCTAATGCTGGAATAATCACAAATAATCTCTTTTTTGTTAGTTAATGGGCAGCTTACAACTGCCAATCAACAAAATTTTGTAATAAACGTGCGCCAACTTTTGCGCTGCGCTCTGGGTGAAATTGCATGCCTGCGTAATTGTCTTTAGCAACAATGGCTGAAAAGGTTTGACCATATTCGCCGCTCACTAGTGTGGCGTCGTTTACGGTGTGCGCAAAGCTGTGAACAAAATACACTTGCTCATCAAGCGTTAGCCCTTTAGTTAATGCATGCTCTTTGTTAACGCTTAAGTTATTCCAACCCATATGCGGCGACGTTAAATTGCCTACATCAAGCGCTTTTACTTGCCCTGGTATTTTACCTAGGCACTGTACGTTACCTTCTTCGGTGCTTTCGCACAGTAACTGCATACCTAAACAAATGCCCATAAGCGGGCGCTGGTATTCATTTATAGCTTGTTGCCAGCCGTTATCTACTAGGCGTTTCATAGCAACCGACGCGTGGCCTACACCTGGCAATATAGCGCGCTCAAAACCCGCTAATTGCTCTGGTGAAGTAATTACTGTTGGTGTTTGCCCTAAGCGTTCAAACGCAAAGCGTACTGAATTTATATTGGCACAACCGGTATTAATTATGGCAATCATAAACATCCCTTAGAGCTGGCTGTTTGTTGGGTCGTGTCTTGTGCCACTGCCATACGAAGAGCACGTGAAAACGCTTTAAATAAGCCTTCTACTTGGTGATGACAGTTACCGTCGCTTACCGATAAAATAAGGCTAATAGCGGCGTTATCACTTAAGCTTTTGAAAAAGTGCTCAACCATTTGTACGTCTAAGTCGCCTGCTTTTTCGCGGCTAAAGTTAGCGTTTAATACAAATGATGCACGGCCCGATAAATCAATTTGTGCTTCAGCTTTACACTCGTCCATAGGAAGCGCAAAACCATAGCGTGCAATTTGCGATTTAGTGCCAAGCGCTTGTTTAAGTGCGACACCAAGAGCAATACCAATGTCTTCAACAAGGTGGTGCTCGTCTATGTGTAAATCGCCTTTGGCTTTAATGTTTAAACCAATGTTTGCGTGGGTGCGAATTTGATCAAGCATGTGATCAAAAAAGCCAAGTCCGGTGTCTATGCTGCCATTTTTAGTTTGATCTAAGTTTATGGCTACATCAATTTGGGTTTCTTTAGTGTTGCGTGTAACACGACCCTCGCGGTTTGCGGTAGTCAATTTTGTCACTATCGCACTCCAATCGCCGTCGTATAAAATACCTTCACAACATAAGTTTTGAGCAAGGCCAATATCGGTCTGGCGATCGCCAATAACAAAAGAGCGCGCTAAGTCTACTTTGCCAGAGCGCATAAGCTCGGTAAGTAAGCCCGTTTTAGGTTTACGGCAATCACAGTTTTGCTCATCAAAGTGTGGGCAAATTAATACGGTCTCAAAGCTAATGCCTTGGCTTTGCATTATGTCCATCATTTTGTCTTGTGCTATGTCAAAATCAGCAGTAGGAAAGCTATCTGTGCCTAAACCATCTTGGTTAGACACCATTACTAAACGGTAACCTGCGGCTTGTAATTGTAATAACGCAGGAATAACACCAGGTAAAAATGCTAGCTTTTCAAGGCTATCTACCTGTTTGTCGGTAATTGGCTCTTCAATAATAGTGCCGTCGCGGTCTATAAATAAATAGGGGTTACTCATGATACTTCGTTTCCTGCTAAAGATGCTGCGGTAGCCGGCGTTTGTAAGCCATCTAACCAAATTTTTACTTGTTCAAGTTCTTGTTCACTGCCAATTGAAATTCGTAGCCAGTCGTCTTCACCGTATAGTGTAAAAGCGCGCATAACCAAACCTTGCTCAAGTGCAATTTTAAAGTAGTTTTTATCGGCTAATTTTAAAGTAACAAAGTTACCTTCACCAGTGAGAATTTTTAATGCAGCAGGGGAGGCGTTTAGCCAATCTACCAACTTAGCTTTTAAGCTATTTAAAATAGTGACTTGGCGGCGCATTGATGTAATTGCATCGGGTGCAATTGCTTGCGCTGCAATACTTGCTACAACGCCTGATACCGGATACGGCGCAATGACTTTACGAATTGGCGCTAGTGTTGCTGCTTGTGCAAGGGTAAAGCCCGTTCTGAGCCCTGCTAGCGCAAAGGCTTTAGAAAGCGTGCGCAGAACCACTACATTACTAAACTCATTAATAAGTTTTGTGGCGCTTTGCTCTGGGCAGAACTCTATATAGGCTTCGTCAACAATAACCAGTGCTTTACCCATAAGTGCTGTTGCAATCGCTTTTACTTTATCAAGTGGTGTTAGGCTGCCAGTTGGATTATTTGGGTTACAAATAAATACCAGTTTTGAGCTGCCAACAGCTGCAACTATTTCATCAACACTGCCACTTAATAATAATTCTTGGGTAAGCGCGTTAATACTAACGTTGTGTGTATCGGCGGTAACTTTGTACATACCGTAGGTTGGTAAAAATAGCGCAATACTATCTTTAGCTGGCTCACAGTATGTGCGCACTAAAAGCTCAATGCCTTCATCTGCGCCGCGCGTCATTAATACATTTTCGCTTCCAAGCCCTGTATAAGCGGCGTAACGGTCAATAACCAGTTGCGGTTGTGGGTCGGGGTAGCGATTTAAATCCTCAATACTCAGTTCAAGATTTTTAGCATACGGGCTTTCGTTAGCATTTAGCCACGTAGTACCGGTTAGCTTTTCACTTTTTGCAGAGCTGTATGCAGCAAGGGCTGTAATATTCTTAGGTAATAAGCTAGACGCTTGTGCGCTCTCATTGCTCATTTTTAATTGCCTCTAAACGAATTGAAACCGCATTAGCGTGGGCATCAAGGCCTTCTGCATCTGCAAGTGGTAAAATTGCTTTTGAAAGCTGCGTTAAACCACTTTTAGTAATTGTTTGCACTGTGTATGTACGGAAAAAATCAAGCAAGTTTAAACTCGAGTAAGTTGCACTGTAACCATATGTTGGTAACACGTGGTTAGTACCCGATGCGTAATCGCCTGCAGATTCTGGTGTGTAGTCACCTACAAATACTGAGCCTGCATTTTTAACTTTATCTAGGTAAGGTTTTGCATCGCCTAGTTGTAAAATTAAATGCTCTGGGCCGTATTGCGCCGATACATCAAATGCTTGCTCAACAGAATCAACCAAAATAAGTGAAGAATTAGCGAGCGCTTGCTCGGCTGTTTCTTTGCGGCTCAAATTAGCTAACTGGCGTGTAAGTGCCTGCTGAGTTTGTTCTATAATACTTTCGCTGTTACATAATAAAATAACCTGCGAGTCTGCGCCGTGCTCTGCTTGTGAGAGTAAATCGGCGGCTATAAATTCTGGGTTTGCACGCTCATCTGCTATAACTAATACTTCAGACGGACCTGCTGGCATATCAATTGCCATACCTGGGATAGTTTGCGCAACGAGCTGTTTAGCCATTGTTACGAAGCTATTACCTGGGCCAAAAATTTTGTTTACTTTAGGAACCGATTCGGTGCCATAAGCCATTGCTGCAATTGCGCCTGCGCCACCACTTTCTATCAAAGTAGTAATGCCACATAACTTAGCTGCATATAAAATAGCAGGGTTAATTGCTTTATCACCTTGTACCGGCGTAGCAAGTACAACGGTTTTAGCGCCGCTTAACTGTGCTAATACACCTTGCATAATAACCGACGATGGCAGCGGAGCACTGCCACCGGGTACATAAATACCGACTGCTTCGATGGCTTGATATTTCAGTTCACATACAACGCCTGGCTGGGTTGATAATTTAATATCTTTTGGCAACTGCGCTTCGTGAAAACGTTTAACATTTGCATAAGCGGTGTCAATTGCGTATTTAAGCTCTGCACTTAGTGCTTGCTCAGATGCGTTAATTTCATCTAGCGGTACGCGCAAACGTGGGTTAGCTCTATTATCAAACTCTTTGGCCATGCTAAGTAAGGCCTCATCGCCTTGCTCTTTTACATTAGCTAAAATAGTTTTGCATATTGCTTCAACCTTTGCGCTTACAGAAACTGCAGGGCGCATTAGCGCCGCTGCTTGTACTTGTGAAGATTCCTCATTCCAACGAAGCATGATACTTACTCCATCATTTTTTCAATTGGCATAACTAAAATAGAGTTAGCGCCTAGGGCTTTTAACTGCTCCATTGTTTCCCAAAATAATGTTTCGCTGCTTACCATGTGCAGTGCTACGTATTCTTCATTACCCGCAAGGGCAAGTAGAGTCGGTTGACCAGAACCAGGTAAAATTTCACAAATTTCATCAAGTTTGTTTTTTGGTGCGTGTAGCATGATGTATTTGCTTTCTTTAGCTTGTCTAACACCACGTAGGCGCGGCATAAGCTTATTGATTAGTGCTAGTTTGTCAGCGTCTTGCAGATCTTTATTTTGAATTAAACATGCGTTTGATTCTAAAATTGTATCACCTTGAATTAAGCCGTTAGCTTCAAGTGTTGCGCCAGTAGATACTAAATCACAAATTGCATCAGATAAACCCGCACGCGGTGCTACTTCAACAGAGCCAGTAAGCATTACTGTACTTGCGTTGATGCCTTCGCGCTTTAACCACTGAGTTAAAATTTCTGGGTAGGTAGTTGCAATACGTTTGCCTTCAAACCAGCTCTTATCGCGAGCGCCTAGCTCTTGTGGCCATGCAAGTGCAAGACGACAGTAACCAAAATCTAGTTTTGAAAGTTTGTTTACTTCGCTTGGAACACCTTGGCGTTCACGTTCTGCTTGAACTTCTACTAGTACGTTTTCGCCAACAATACCTAAATCACATACACCGTCCATTACTAAACCAGGAATATCGTCATCACGCACACGTAGTACGTCAATTGGCATATTAGTTGAGTGTGCAATTAAGCGTTGTTCACGAAGGTTAAGTTTAACACCTAACTGTTTTAACAGATCTTGACAATCTTTAGATAGGCGGCCGCCTTTTTGGATGGCGATACGTAGACGATTTGTGTTACTCATTATTCATTTTCCTTTAATTTAAAAACTAAAAACCCCGAGGGGAACCTCAGGGCGAAAATGAATCAATGTTTTTTGAATCGCCAGAGGTTCCTTTTAGGAATAACCTCTCAGCGAAAGACCTGACAGGTTATTCCGGTGAATGGTGGTGATGATGTACTGTTGTCAGGTTTAAGCGCATTTTTTATCCTATGTAACTGCTCGTTGTTATAGTAACGTTCAGTTGTTATCTGTTTAAATAAATTTCGCATTCATAAAAACATAAACAGCCATATTATGGCAAGTTTTTTTTAGCTTAATTAAAGCATATCTTATAACTGTCGATAATATTAAGAAGGGAAGTACATTTTTTGCATATATTTGTTTGTTTATTAGCCAAACCAAGCGTTTAGATAATTTAACAGTAAACTAAGGAAGTGTGTATGGATATCATGATTCCTTATTTAGGAAGAATAACCAGACTAGAAGTTGAGTCAAAAAGTGCTTTTCATATTGCGGGTGTGCAAAGTGGATCGGCCGCTGAAAAAGTTGAGCTAGAGAATAAAAAAAGGCGTGAGTTACAAAAAAAGAAAAAGCTCAATATGCTTGATGATCAAAATAGTAAAAAAAAGTCTAACGTAGATGATGACGAAAACCCCCATTTAGATACGTGGGCTTGATAATACCAATTTTACTAAATACATAAGCAATTAACTAAAAAGGCCCTTGCGGGCCTTTTTACTATGTATTTTGCTTATGCCAATTAGCTTAAACTCTTAAGCAGATAGGCATTACTATTGGTTTTTGCTTTTAAATATATAAAAGCTAAATATAGCGAACACACATACCTGAGCTACAATACCTTGCCATGTTGACTTAATACCAAGCCATGCTATTTCAAAGCTCATTGGTAGCGACGCAATACCTATTATATCGGCCTCTTGTAATGCAATAACGGCTTTGCCCATAAGCACAAACGAGAGTGCAAATAATAAATAAGTGGTAATTGCAAAAAACTTAGCAACCGGTAATTTAATTGAGTACTTAATTAATACCCACGTAATAATAGCCAGTATTGCTACAGCTATCGCGAAACCCGATGCAATAGATGAATATTGAGCAGGCGAGCTTTGCGTTAATAAAGACTGATAAAACAATACGGTTTCGAATACTTCTCGGTACACGGCAATAAAAGAAAGCCCCGCTAATCCCCAAAGTGTTCCCGACTCAAGACGCTTATCTATATTGTCTTTTATATATTTTTGCCATTGTTGCGCACTTGTTTTACTGTGCATCCATACGCCAACATACAGTAAAATTACAGCGGCAAACAATGCACCAGCACCTTCCATAACTTCGCGACTTGCACCACTTATTTCTATTAATGTTTGCGCAGCAGCCCATGTTAAGCCACCGGCAATAAGTGCTGTTACCCAGCCAACATGTACGTATTTAAGCGCATCTTGACGTTTCGTTTTAATAAGCACAGTCATAAGGGCAATAATGACTAAGAGTGCCTCTAAGCCTTCTCGCAGTAATATTATTAAACTAGCAGAAAGTAGAGCGCCATCAGTTAGCTTGGTTTCGTTTAGCATGCTATCTGCTTTAGCGAGTTGTGTTAGTGCGGCATTTACTTTTTCGGCAACGACGGCTGTATCTTTTTCGTTTTTGAATGTTTGGCGCAGGTTCATCAGTTGTACTTCGATGTTTTTACGCAGTGTTTCGTCGTAGGCATTTAAGTTGTTTTCAACAAGCTCAAAGCCATCTAAGTATGCGCTAATTGCTAAATCACTTGCTTGTGAGTAATTGCCTTTAGCATGCGCGGCTTGCGCTGCAAGTAATTGCGTGCGAGTAACTGTTATCGGATTTTTGTTAGCGCTAAATAATTGCTCTGGATTACCACGAAGCCATTTAACGTAATGTGCTTGTGCTTCACTTTGACCTGCCGATAATTGTGCAGGGTTTAGGTTTACAATCTGCGAAGCGGTAATGTTTTGTTCTACATTTTGTGGTTTTTGAACATCTTTAAATGCCAAGCTACCTACATAGAAAGCTAAAGACCATCGTTGTTGTTCATTAAATTGGGTAAAAGCAACCATAGGTGTGTCGTCAATGCCGTTACTTACAGCGTCAAACAACCCCATTAATGAGCGGTTTGTTGCGCGTTCTTCATCGGTAAAGTTGGTAGGTTCTGGCGATAAATTTTTTGCAAGCGGACCGTCGCCTTGACCACTTTGGCCGTGACACATTGAGCAGTTAGTAGCAAAAAGCGCTTTAGTTTGCTCAACCGGAAGCAGTGATGTAGGTAACGATAGTTGTGGCATAAAGTTAAGCAGCGACTCACGAAGCGCTGAGCTTGCTGCACGTACATCGGCAACACTCGCTTTATTAGCAATCGCTGTATGCAGTGATTTAGCTTGTGCCTTTACTGTATCAAACTCATTGGTTTGGCTTGATAGCTGTCCAGCTTGCTCAATAATAACGTGCGAAAATTCAGTCATTTCTTGATATTCGTCGGGGTCTAGTATTTCACCATTTCCAACAGCTGCCACGTAATCTACACCTACATACTCTGCAAGCTGTGCAATTTGTTTTATTTTTGTTTGCTCATTAGGTGAGGCCGACACATTAAAGCTTGCCATAGCCATTATAAAAAGCATAAAAAAACAATGAAATTGTCGTTTGCCCAGAGATACCAAATTTAAAAACACGTGAGAATTATTTTTGGACATTGAAAAGCCCTACAGAGGAAAAGCCAAAATTATAATTGTTTTCATTTGCATTTCAAGCGGATTAATTTAAACAAAGAAGATAAATAAAAAGGATAACAATTTATAGAACTTTAAAGTGTTTTTGTAACACGTGAGTAACAGTAACCAAGTGATTTATATAATAACTTGGTTACTGAGTTGATTGCTCACAAAGCATTTATTACTTTGCTTGCTCAGCTGACTTAATGCTGCTTTGAATAAGCGGCGAAATAGTTAAGCCTTGTACAATAATAGAAAATATAACCACAACGTAGGTAACAATAACGATTAGGTTATGTAGGTCAGAGCCGCCTACAAAAACTTGCTCGCGTGGAATTGCTGCCGCCATTGCCAGTGCAAGACCACCGCGTAGCCCACCCCAGGTTAAAATTTTAACACTGTGTTTATCGTAACTTCTAAAGCGTTTAAAGATAACAAAGGGTGCGCCTACGCTAATAAAGCGTGCTAGTAATACTGCAGGTACCATTAGTAAGCCTAAGCCAATTTCACCAAGCGTGATTGGCATCGTCACTATTAGCATACCTATTATTAAAAACAGTAGGGCATTTAAAAAGCTATCGGTTGCATGCCAAAAATCTTTTACGTAACGAGTGTCTTCAGGCCCCGTGCGCTCAGTTGCTTTAGTACGAGTAATGTTACCCATTAATATGCCGCTTGTTACCATGGCAAGTGCGCCTGATATTTCCCAAATATTTGCAGCAGCAAAACCTGCGGTAGGAATAGTTAAGGTTATCAATAAGCGAATATTTACATCGCGGCTGTTAATAATTAAAAAGTGGCCAACCAAAGCGATAACCAAACCAAACGCAATGCCGCCTAGGGCGTCTACAAAAAAGAGTTCTGCTATATCGCCAAATTGTGCATCGGTGCCATAAAAAGCAACCGAAAAAATGGTCGTAAATATTACTAAACCAATACCGTCGTTAAATAGCGACTCACCTTCTACTTGAACTGAGATTCCTTCTGGCGCTCGCATTTGTTTAATAATTGCAAGTACGGCAATAGGGTCGGTTGGGCTAATAAGCGCGCCAAATAATAAACAGTATATAAACGGTACATCAAAGCCAAATAAGGCAAATAGATAAAAACTTAAATAACCGACTATAAAAGTGGAAGCAATAGTAGAAAATAGCACTAGTGCGGTTATTTCCCAGCGCTGTTTTCGAAGCGCCATAAGGTTAATTTCCAATGCGCCAGCATAAAGTAAAAATCCGAGCATACCTTTGAGTAATAACTCGTTAAAGTTAATACTGGAAACAATTTGGGTCATGGCTAACGCATTTTGATCGCCTAATAATTTAACGGCAATAATCAATAATAAAGAAATAACAACTGAGCCTGTAGTAATGGCAATTGTAGTTTGCATTTTGAGGATATATTGGTTTGCAAAAGCAATAAAAATTGCAATGGCAGAGAGAAAACAAATGAGATACCAAGCATTCATTGGCTAACCTTACTATTTTTTTTAACGACACACGAAAAAGGGGAGTATAAACGCGGCATATGGTACTCCTGTAATATTTCAGAGTCACAGTTTTTATGCCTAAATATAGCTTTTAATACGGATTATTTTTAGTAAGAGTTAATAGAAAATTAGGCTTTGTAAATATTGTCATTATTAAATTAAATGTACGTTATAAATACACAGTGTATTGTAAAATCGAATGATTAATCTCACTATTAAAGTGCGTATTAATTCGTAAAGTAAAAGTGGGTTTTGTAATTACTTGCCCTTAATGCTTTGCTTACGTAAAATCCCGCTATTATTTATTGTAAAGTGATTGGTATTATCAAACAGCTGTTTAGTGCAACCGGGCCTTTAGCGTTATCTTTAGATGGGTATACGCCTCGCCAACCACAAATTGATATGGCAGTAGCTGTTGCGGATGCATTAAAAAACAGTTCGCAATTAGTTGTTGAAGCAGGCACGGGTACGGGTAAAACATTTGCATATTTAGCCCCTGCACTTAAGTCAAAAGGGCGCACGATAATATCAACAGGTTCTAAAGCTCTACAAGAGCAGCTTTATCACAGAGATTTACCGCAACTAGTTAAAGCTTTAAGTGCTTCAAAAAAAACCGCCTTATTAAAAGGGCGCGCCAATTACCTATGCACCTACCGACTTAATCAACATGTTGCACATGTACCTACTGACGACTCCGACGTAATGCATCAACTAGCTATGGTAGCTAAGTTTGCAAGCGAAACACAATCGGGCGATTTGGCCGATTGTATAGGTATAGAAGATGATGCCAAAGTACTGCCTTATGTAAATTCAACAGCCGATAATTGTTTAGGTAAAGAGTGTCCAGATTTTCAAAGCTGTTATATACGCAAAGCACGTTTAACTGCGGCCGATGCCGATGTGGTTGTAATTAATCACCATTTGTTTTTTGCTGATATGGCTGTAAAAGAAAGTGGCTTTGCTGAACTTATGCCAAAAGCCGACGCATATATATTTGATGAAGCCCATCAGTTAAGCGAAATTGCCAGCGATTACTTTGGTGAAAGTGTTAGCACTAAAAAGTTGGTAGATTTAATTAATGATTTACGTGCTATTTATAGAGCTGAAATTCCCGATATGCTGCAACTTGGTAAAAGCTTAAACAAGCTTGAGACAAGCGTTGCTGATTTACGTTTACAATTTGGTGTTGATGGCAGCCGTGGCGATTGGCGAGAAAAACTAAGCGATAAACAAATTTGCTCGGCGCTCCATCGTGTGATCAGTGATTTAGATTTTGTTTATCAAGTACTCAAGCTTTGCCTAGATAGAAGCGACAAAATTGAGCATCCATTTGAACGTGCACTTGCGTTTAAAGGGCAGTTAGAGCGGGTTTTTGATACAGCCCAAACCGGCTTTAGTTATTGGTATGAAACAACGCGCCGTTATTTAACAATTAATATAACGCCATTGAATGTATCAGCTAAGTTTGCTCAAATGATGCAAGACACGGGCGCAGGATTTGTATTCACTTCTGCAACACTTTCGGTTGATAACAAACTAGAGCATTTTAATGCAAGCCTAGGTTTAAAGCCAAAACAAAGCATGATGGTAGATAGCCCATTTGACTACCCTAATCAGGCGCTGCTGTGTTTACCTCGCTACTTACCCGAATCGCATGCTGATAATATGCCACATGCAATTGTAAAACTAACGCTTGAGCTTATAAAATCAGCACAAGGGCGTTGTTTTGTGTTATTTACTAGCTATCGAATGATGCACTTAGTGGCCGAAGGGCTAACTACACAAATAGACTACCCAGTTTATATGCAAGGGCAAATGTCTAAGCGTATAATTTTAGAGAAATTTACTCGCCATGGTAATGCGGTATTACTCGGCACGGCTTCTTTTTGGGAAGGTGTCGATGTACGCGGCAGTACATTAAGTTGTGTTATTATAGACAAATTGCCATTTGCAGCCCCTGACGATCCATTGCTACAAGCTAAAATGCAAGATTGCCAAATGCAGGGAAAAGACCCTTTTTCACACATACAATTACCGCAGGCTGTAATTGCGCTAAAGCAAGGTGTAGGGCGTTTAATTCGAGATAGTAAAGACAAAGGCGTACTTGTAATATGTGATAATCGCTTAGTTACACGCCAATATGGCCAAGTATTTTTAAAAAGCTTACCACCGATGCGCCGCACGCGAAGCTTAGAAGATGCCAATACATTTTTAAAACAAATTAATTAGAGTACTAAAATGATCAAAAGTAATATCCTTGCCCTTGATGCTTCAACTGAAGCACTTTCAATTGTTTTACATTACCAGGGCCAAACGTTTCATCATTTTGAAGAGTGTCCGCAGCAGCACAGCCAAAAAATACTTCCACTTGTGGATGAACTTTTAACTAAAGCAAACTGTAAATTAAAAGACTTAGACGTAATTGGTTTTGGCCAGGGGCCAGGTAGTTTCACCGGTGTACGTATTAGTGTTGCTATAGCGCAAGGCTTAGCGTATTCAACTAATTTGCCGCTTGTTGGTGTGTCTACACTGGCTACTATGGCTCAACAAACGTTTGAACAAAAAGGCAGCCTGAGTGTTTATCCAAGTATAGATGCGCGTATGGGGGAGATATACTTTGCACATTACCAAGCGCAAAATAATCTAATGCTTTTAGTTAACCAAGAATGCGTTATAAAACCTGATTTACTAAATAATGACTATATAGCGACCACTGAGCCATCTGTAGCTGTGGGCACGGGCTTTAAAACCTATCCTGATGCGCTAAATGACTTTGAAAACGTGACAATTAATACTGATATTACATTGCCTGATGCGCGTTATATGTTAGCGCATGTTGAAGCCGCGTTTTTAGCGGGTGACGTTGTAAAAGCGAGTGACGCTCAACCTAAATATGTGCGAGATACGGTAACGTGGAAAAAGCTACCAGGGCGTGACTAATCATATTATTTGCAAATTGGTTGTTTTTAAATCATAATTTTATACAATATTAAGGTTGGAGACGCGTAATGACGCTGCCTATTGGTTCAGGTTTTTTTACCGGGGATATTCCGGGTAGGGTTAGCCCTACTAAAGTTGTTACTAATAAACCACAGAGTTTATTAGACCAGCCGGCTGCTCAAAAAACGAATACCGATTATGTAAAAAGCAGTGTCGAGGGCGTTGAACTTGCTAATCAACTGTTTAAAAGCAGTGCTAAAAGCAATGAATACAGCCAAACAATTTACGACCAACCGACAGCTCAAGTAAGTAAAGCGATTTCTACTTATACTGAATTTGCTAATTTAGAACGTAGAGCCGAAGTACAAAATTTAATAGGTGTTGATATATACGCTTAAAGCTTAATTGAGCGCTTTAGATAAATACAGCGATAAAATTCAATAAAAAGCCCGAACATGTGTTCGGGCTTTTTGTGTTCAAAACGAGGTGAAATTTACTGCTCAATAAAGCCAATCAGCTTATCTGCAATATCAGTATTATTTTGTGAGCCGATAAATTGCTCACTGCCTTTGCCATAGGCAAATACTTGAACGTCTACAGCGGTGTGTCCGCCAGTTGTCCAGCCAGTAAAGCTTGCATCACTAATAATACTTTTAACAGCTAAATTAAGCGCTTTTTCGCCCATTTTTTTAGCTTGCTCAAGTTTGATTTGGTTTTCAGTTGTAAATTCAATATTGGTGTTAGCAGTCCATACTGGTTTTAAGTCTTTAGACTCCATAAGTTTGTCTGTTAACTTACTAGCCGTTGCCTTAACACCTTTAATTACGTCTGTTTCCCATTTAAATTGGCCGTGCGAACCAATAGTTAAGCCGCCCGTTGAGTGATCGGCTGTAACTACAAGTATAGTGTCTTTATTTTTATCAACGTACGCTTTTGCTTTTTCGATTGATTTAGCAAAGTCGTCCATTTCAGCCATCGCACACGCTATATCGTTAGAGTGACCACACCAATCAATTTGGCTGCCCTCAATCATCACAAAAAAGCCTTCTTCATTCTGGTTATCTAGTAAACCAAGCGCTTTAGATGTTAACTGAGTAAGGCGAGTTGGGTTCATATCAAGGGCAAATGGCAAGCCTTTGCTTGCATACAAACCTATGGCAGGTATTTGTGTAATTTGTCCCAGATTATTAATATCGTCACCGTATTGGTAACCTGCCGCTTTAAATTCTTCAACTAAATTACGGTCGTCACGAATAAAATATTTAGTACCGCCACCTAGCATTAAATCAACAGGTAATTTACCAGCAATCTTATTATCAATATAATCGTTGGCAATATCATCGTAGTTGTAACGAGATTCATTGTGAGCTGTAAAGCTAGCAGGTGTTGCATGGTTTATTTGTGAAGTTGCTACAAGCGCTGTTGTCATACCGCGCTCTTTTGCCATTTCAAGCATGGTTTTAACTGGCTTTTTATCTGTATCTACAGCAACTGCACCATTATAACTTTTATGGCCGCTACTAAGCGCTGTAGCACCCGCAGCGCTGTCTGTTACATAAGTATGGTCATCAGGGTAGGTGTGAGCCATGCCTTTTAAAATAGTGTCAAAAACCGTGCCTTCTACTTCTTTTGTTGCAGGGTCATCTTTAAAATAGCGATAAGCCGTGGTGTAAGCCGGACCCATGCCGTCACCAATCATATAAATTACATTTTTAGGTGCTGATTCTGCGTAAGCACCAGAAGCGGTGCATAAAAGTGCCAATAAGCTGATCTGTTTTTTCATGGTTGTACCTTATGAGTGTACCTTATTTAATAGCCGCTGATATTGTATACAGATAGTATGATAAATAAATGAATATCTAAGATATTTATAATTTAGGGTTATATGAATAGAATTGTAGTTAACGCTGTTAGTTCTATTTATTTAAATTATACTGGTTATAGCTTAACTACATATGATGCTATCACCTTTTAATTGTTCAAAAGGCATACAAAGCAAATATATTTAAAAAGATCAGCTTATTTTTTTTGTAATTAAGCTTATGATATCGTTTAAATTTTATTTTATATTTTTTACTTTCTTTAGAACATCAAGATAATTAAATAGCGAATTTGGCACCATTTTCTCGGTTAGTGGTCTGACAACTTGTATGCTATAAATAATGATGCTCTAAATTAATAAAGGACTTGCCGTGCAGCCATTTAATATTGAAACCAATAACTTGAATATTCATGGCTTAAAAGTAGGTTCTGGGGATGGAATAGTAATAGCGTTGCATGGTTGGTTAGATAACTGCCACAGTTTTATACCAATGTTAAGTAAAGCTAAGCCAAAGCACACTTGGTACTGTATTGATTTTGTCGGGCATGGTTTATCATCTTGGCGAAGTGATGATGCACATTATTATTTTGTTGATTATATTGATGATGTGTACCAACTTATTAATGCGCTTGGTGTTAAAAAAGTGCATTTAGTTGGGCATTCGATGGGAGCCATGGTTGCAGGGCTTTTTGCTAGTTGCTTTGGTGATTATGTAAAATCTGTTACCTTTATTGAGGGGATTGGGTGTGTTACAACTCCCAGCGAAGGCGTATGTGAACAGCTAAAAAGTGCAGTATTAAATAGAGCGCGTTTAAAAAATAAGAAGCAGAGAGTTTATAAATCGAAAGAGCTTATTTATGAAGCACGTGCTCAAACAACCGATTTGAATAGTGAGCTTATTGCTCTTTTAATGCAGCGAAATATAAAATCGGTTTTAGATGGTTATACATTAACAACTGATCCAAAGCTTAAAAATCACTCAGGTTTTAGGTTTAATGAGGCGCAATGTATTGGTGCAATAAAAGATTTAATTGCACCGTGCCAATTAATTTTAGGTAACGAAGGTTATTCGTTTGTAAAACAAAATCTGGCAAAGTATATTAGTTATTACAATAGCTTAAAGGTAATTAATGTAGATGGTGGGCACCACTGTCATATGCAAAGTAGTGAACTATGTTTTAAGCATATTCAAGACTTTATGCTGCAAAATGGTGCATGTTAATTGTAAGTTTACGTAAAATGTGGGATTATTCCTCCATTAGAGTATTTGCTCAATTGTTAAAGCGCCTTACTTAGATTAAGGTTAATAAAAATATAATTATAAACAGGGGCTAAGAGTGGAAAAAATCTGGCTTAAGCGCTACCCAGAGGGTATGCCTGAAACAATCGATCCTGAGCATTACAACTCGTTACTCGAAGTGTTCGAAAAAAGTTTTACTGACTACACCGATTTACCTGCATTTACTAATATGGGTAAAACGCTGTCTTATAGCGAAATAGATACAGCAACAAAAAAAGTTGCTTCCTACATTCAAAATGATTTAGGTCTTAAAAAAGGCGACAAAGTTGCCGTAATGATGCCTAACTTACTACAAACACCAGTCACCATTTTAGGTATTTTACGTGCAGGTTGTGTGGTTGTAAATGTTAACCCACTTTACACTGTGCGTGAGTTAGAGCATCAGTTAAAGGATTCTGACACTACCGCTATTTTCATTTTAGCAAACTTTGCTGACACACTTGAAAAGTCACTTGCACACACTGATGTTAAACACATTGTAGTAACGCAAGTAGGCGATATGGTTGGTGGGCTTAAAAAGCACATAGTCAACTTTGTTGTTAAGCACATTAAAAAAATGGTGCCAAAGTTCAACTTACCAAACACAATTAACTTTTCAGACGTTCTAGCTGCAGACGAAACTAAATATACACGTCCTGAAATGAGCTTGTCCGATCTTGCTTTTTTACAGTACACCGGTGGCACAACAGGTGTATCAAAAGGGGCAATGCTGAGCCATGGCAATATGGTTGGTAACCTTGAGCAAGTTTCAGGCTGTTTAGACAAAGTGTTAAATCGTGGTACAGAAGTTGTTGTTACCGCTTTACCGCTTTATCATATATTTGCTTTAACAGCTAACTGCCTGACGTTTATGAAGTACGGTGGTTTAAATATATTAATCACAAATCCACGAGATATGCCTGGGTTTGTTAAAGAGCTAGGTCAGCATAAATTTACAGCTATTACTGGTGTTAATACGTTATTTAACGGTTTATTAAACACACCAGGTTTTGCTGAACTTGATTTCAGTCATTTAAAAATGTCACTTGGTGGCGGTATGGCCGTGCAACGTCCTGTTGCTGAAAAGTGGCAAAAAGTGACTGGCTCAAAATTAATGGAAGGCTATGGCCTTACAGAATGTTCTCCATTAGTAACTATTAGTCCTTATGATTTAGAAGCATATAACGGCTCTATTGGTTTGCCTGCGCCTAATACTGAGATTAAGCTAATACTTGATAACGGTGAAGAGGCCGCTAAAGGTGAACCGGGTGAAATGTGTGTGAAAGGCCCGCAGGTTATGGTGGGCTATTACAATCGACCAGATGCAACAGCTGAATGTTTAAAAGATGGCTGGTTTGCAACAGGTGATATTGCAACTTATGACGATGAAGGTTTCTTCTTTATTGTAGATCGCAAAAAAGACATGATCATTGTATCTGGCTTTAATGTTTTCCCTAATGAGATAGAAGAGGTAGTGGCTATGCACGAAGGTGTGCTTGAAGTTGCTGCTATTGGTATTCCTCACGATGTAAGTGGTGAACAAGTTAAAGTTTTTGTTGTTAAAAAAGACCCTTCTTTAACTGAAAAAGATATAATAAGTCACTGTCGTGATAATTTAACTAATTACAAGGTCCCAAAACTGGTAGAGTTTAGGGATGAGTTACCTAAAACTAACGTAGGTAAAATACTCCGAAGAGCCTTGAAAGATTAGCAACCTATAAAAAAGCCGACATATGTCGGCTTTTTTATTGTAGGAGATTAAGTGCAATACCAATTGATCGAAACCCAAAATCAACTGAACACTTTTGTTGAACAAATAAAAAATAAGCCTATTTTAGCTATTGATACTGAGTTTATGCGTCGTCGCACTTTGTATCCAGAAGTTGCACTTATCCAAGTTTTTGATGGTGAGCATTTAGCGCTTATCGATCCGTTAGCTGAGCTCTCATTATTCGATTTTTGGGAAATACTAAAAGATCCTAGTGTTTTAAAAGTACTGCATTCTCCTTCAGAAGATATTGAGGTTTTTCAAAAATACGCAGGCTTTGTTCCATCCCCACTTTTTGATACACAATTTGCGTTGCAGTTACTTGGGGAAGGTAACTGTATGGGCTTTGCCCTTATGGTAAAAGAGTTGCAAGGTATTGAAATAGATAAAAGTGAGTCACGCACTAACTGGCTACAACGTCCGTTAACTAAAAAACAGTTAGATTATGCTGCTGCAGATACTTTTTACTTATTGCCGTGTTTCGAGCTGATTATAGAGCGTATTAATGCCGCTGGGTTCTTTGACATTGTAATAAACGAAAGTGAATTGATAGCTAAAAAACGTGCGTTTCAAACACCAGACGAGCTTTTATATAAAGATATTAAAAATGCATGGCAACTCAAACCGCACGAACTTGCGGTTTTAAAAGAACTTGCTGTATGGCGCAGAAACAAAGCCATTAAGAAAAATTTAGCGCTAAATTTTGTGTTAAAAGAACATAACATGACTGAAATTGCCAAACGTGGTCCTTCAAGTTTAAATGCTCTACGTCAAATTCCAGGAGTTGAAGCTATTGAAGTTAATCGCTCTGGTGTAGATATAATCAAGTGTATTGAAGTTGCCAAAGCAGTACCAGATGCTGAGCATCCTGAAGTACTTAAGCGCTTAATTGATTTTCCTACTTATAAAAAAGTAGCCAAAGATATTAAACAAAAGATCACTAAAGTCGCTAAAGAGCACAATATACCAGAAGACGTTATGGCCTCTAAAAAGCAAATTAATCAATTGATTAGTTGGAATTGGAAGTTAACTAATGAGCAAAAACAAAGCCATATTAAGCCTGATTTATTAAGCTCTTGGCGATATACCTACGTTAAAGACGCTTTAAAAGAGTGGGATACTTAAGACTAGATATTTTTTTTACTGTGTAATACTTATACCAATCCGCAATAATACTTAATCGTTTTGCGGCGCTAAACGTGTCGTTACCTGTGTTAAAAAATCTCATTTAGAACAACTAAATAGCGATTTTTTTGCCTAGCTATCAACACGTTTTTCCATCCTCAAAATAGATCACTTAATTAAGCGAATTGGTATTATCTATAATTTTTGTGTTACATAGTGAAAAAGTTTTAGTTGCATGCAAGGGATTAAAACGTAGATATTTAGAAAGTTATTAAAAAGTAAATGAAAATAAAGAGGGCGCTTATAAAGCGCCCTTTCTTCAATTACTTCTTTTCTTCATCAGGTAGTGTAACGTTTAGCTCAAGTACGGCTAAATCGTCTTCGTTTTGATCAAACTGAACCTGAACTGCATCGGTACTTACGTTCACGTATTTACGGATCACATCTAAAATATCTTGTTTTAATTGTGGTAAGTAATCCGGCGTTCCTCGCTGAGAACGCTCGTGCGCGACAATGATCTGCAATCGCTCTTTTGCTAGTGACGCACTGTTTTTCTTTTCTGAGCGGAAGTAGTCAAGTAAAGACACGTTAACCTCCAAAAATCCGTTTAAATAAGCCTTTTTTCTCAACGTCTAAGAAGCGAAAATCGACGGTTTCACCTAGTAAGCGGTTAATTGCATCAGAATAAGCTTGGCCTGCATCAGATTCTGTATCCAATATAACAGGTTGGCCTGAGTTTGAAGCACTTAATACCGCTTGCGATTCAGGAATAACCCCTAATAATGGGATTGACAGAATATCTTGCACATCTTCTACCGATAGCATTTCACCTTTTTCAACACGACCAGGGTTATAGCGTGTTAATAGTAAGTGTTCTTTAATATTTTCTAGGCCTTCTTCAGCACGTTTTGATTTGCTGTGTAAAATACCTAAAATACGATCTGAATCTCGAACTGACGACACCTCTGGGTTTGTTGTAACAATTGCTTCATCAGCAAAGTACATCGCCATCATAGCGCCAGCTTCAATACCTGCTGGTGAATCACATACTATGTAATCAAAGTCTTCTTTTAGTTCATTTAGTACGCGTTCAACACCTTCACGTGTTAAAGCATCTTTATCACGAGTTTGTGAAGCAGGTAGTAAAAATAATTTATCTACACGTTTATCTTTAATAAGCGCTTGGTTAAGGTTTGCCTCACCATTAATTACATTTACAAAGTCATAAACAACGCGGCGTTCACAACCCATAATTAAATCTAAGTTACGTAAACCAATATCAAAGTCGATAATAACTGTTTTATAGCCTTTTAACGCTAAGCCTGTGCCAATTGCAGCACTTGATGTTGTTTTACCAACACCGCCTTTACCTGAGGTAACGACAATTACTTTTGCCATGAGATTTATCCTTTAACCAAAGCTGAAATTTCTAATGATTCGTCTTTTTGTTGTATTTGCACTGCATTTCCCCAATGTTCACCTTGTAGCGAATCACTGATCCAGTAATTACCATCTATTGAAACCAGCTCGGCTTCAAGTTTTTGGCAAAAAATGTGTGCTTCTTTAAAACCTTTTGCGCCTGCAATAGCGCGACCGCGTAGCGTGCCATAAATATGCACATTCCCATCGGCAATGACTTCCGCACCATGACTAACTGCGCCAAGTACTATCAAATCTCTATCTTTTGCATAAACTTGTTGTCCAGAGCGAACTGTACCGCTGATAATTTGCGCCGGTAAATGCACCGTTTTTTCTACAATCGATGTATTGGGCTCTTGTTTAACAGGTTCGCTCTTAACGTCTTGTGAATAATTTAAAACAGATAAGCCAGCAGCCTTTGCTTGAGTATGTTGCTCATCTGAGCCATTACACACACCAACCGCATTAAAACTCATTCGCTCGATTAATGATTTTAAGTGAACAAAATCAAGTGAACTGTTTTTAATTTCAATTAAATTAACGACAATAGGCGCACCCTCAAAAAACTTAGGGGCCTGGGCTATTTTTACATACAGTTGTTCTGCTAAAAGGTTTATATCAGTACTATAAAGATGCAAAACTGATAACGTAAAAAGATTCCCTTTTAACTCAAAAATTTGGTCCGACATACACGCTCAATTGATTTGTCTGATTAGAAATTAATTTTAGATAAACGTAGGCTGAATAGGGCCTTTATTGAAATTTCTAATCTAATTTTTCTAACTTATTATTACTCTCATGTTATAGTGTGCGGCATTGTTAAGCAAGAATTTATAGGGCCATAATGCTCACTGCAGTATATAAAAGTAAGAAAAAAGCGGATACGTTCTTATTTGTTGAAAAAAGAGATGATTTTAGTAAAGTTCCGGAACCTTTGATGGCTATGTTTGGTCAACCTGTTTATGTGATGATCATCAATTTAGCAAAACGTGAGCATTTAGGTGGGGCAGATTTAGAAACTGTAAAAGCAGCGTTATCAAATCCTGATAAAGGCTACTACTTACAAATTCCACCACCTGAGCAAAATTTGCTAAGCCAATTACGAAAAGACAATGGAGTTGATAGTGATTAAAAAACTTATCGTTATATTATGTGGTGTATGTTTAAGCTCACCTGTTATGGCAAAAACTCAGGCTGAATTTCAAGATTATTTAGCGAATTTAAAGCAAGAAGCTATCGCAAAAGGTTACGAAGCCAAACTTATTGACGATGCGTTTGCAACAGCAACGTATAAAGAAAAAGTGGTTTCGGCTGACAAAAACCAGCCAGAAGTAAAAGAAACCCTTGAAACGTATTTACCAAAACGTGTACCACAATGGAAAATTGACCGCGCACGTAAGCTTTACGCAGAAAACAAAGAGGTACTTGAAAAAGTAGCGAAAGAGTTTGGCGTACAAGCACGCTTTATAGTCGCGCTTTGGGGACTTGAAAGTAACTTTGGTACAATTCAAGGCGGTCATAACGTTACTTCATCATTAGTGACACTTGCTTTTGATGGACGCCGAGAAGCACTTTATAAGCGCCAGCTTTGGGCTGCACTGGATATTTTAAAGTCGGGCCACATAACGCTTGATAAATTTAAAGGCTCTTGGGCAGGCGCAATGGGGCAAACGCAATTTATGCCTACCTCTTTTAATGCTTACGCGGTTGATTACAATAACGATGGCCGTAAAGATATTTGGACTACAAAAGAAGATGCTTTTGCCTCAATTGCTAATTACCTAAAGCAAGAAGGCTGGAATGACTCTCTTACGTGGGGTCGCCAAGTTCAGTTACCTGAAAACTTTGATAGTAAATACGTTTTAGTGCGTGGTACAAAAACTCGCAAGCAGTGGTTAGAATATTGGAACGACTCAGAGCGCTCATTAGCTGATTGGCAAGCACTGGGTGTTCGTAAAGCTGATGGTTCTGATTTACCTAATGTAGACGTACGTGCTGCGCTGGTTATGCCTGATGATATAAATGGACGTATGTACTTAGCGTACGATAACTACAAAGTGTTTATGCATTGGAATCGCTCGTATTACTTTGCTACTAGTGTAGGTTACTTGTCGGATAGAATTGGTTATCCAAAAATCTAATTTTTAAAATATACCTATAAATAAAGCCGCAATTGCGGCTTTATTCTTTTTTGAATATCTTTTCTTTTAGGTCAATAACTTTACCAATTCCAGAACCTAGCTTCATTAGCTTATTAAGTTGCTCTGGCGTTAAACGCTGTAGTTCTGATGACCATTTAGTGACGGTTTCAAGTAGGTTGTGAATCTCACCCATTTGTTTTTGTGCGTAAAGTTCATCGTCGTTACTGGCTTCGTCTAATAAGTTATCGCGTAGTAGTGTTAAGGTGGGCTCAATTTCACGTTTTTTACGTTCTTCAAATACGCGATTTGCCATATCCCAAATATCGCCAGCAGGGGCGTAGTACTCTTTACGATCGCCAGGAATATGCTGTACTTTAATTAACTGCCACGATTGCAGCTCTTTAATGCCCATACTTACATTACCGCGAGAAATACTAAGCGCATCTGCAATCTCATTAGCTGTCATTGGGTTTTTAGTAATAATCAGCAAACCACACATTTGTCCGATCGTACGATTGAATCCCCATCGGCTGCCCATCTCACCACAATGCATTACAAAGGCAAAATTCTTTTCGGATAAACTCATAGCTTAGTAACTTTCAGTAATTTCAGAAAGTAAATGCTAGCACGCTCATTATGGATAGCAAGTTCTTAGCAGGCTTATAAGTTAATTTAAATGACTAAAATATGATTTAGATTAATATTTATACATCTATATTAGGATATGTTGTACACAACAATACGTAAATAAATCCTTATTTTAATTTTTTTTTCACATACGATGGAATGACTATGAAAGCTGCAATTAATACTCAATACAAAGGTAAATTAGAAATAACAGACTTACCAATTCCTGAGGTGGGAATAAATGATGTTTTAGTAAAAATAGCGGCCTGTGGCGTTTGCCATACCGATTTACATGCCTGTCATGGGGATTGGCCAGTAAAACCAAAAATGCCATTAGTACCAGGGCACGAAGGTGTCGGTGTTATCGAAAAAGTCGGAAGCAACATTAAGCACTTAGAAGTTGGCGATAGAGTCGGTATTCCTTGGCTCTATAGTGCATGTGGGCACTGTGAGTTTTGCCTAGATGGTAAAGAAACACTGTGTTTATCGCAGCACAATACTGGCTATTCTATTGACGGTAGTTATGCAGAATATTGTTTAGCGCATGGCGACTACGTTGTAAAAATACCAGAAGAACTCGGTTTTTCTGAGGCTGCTCCATTATTTTGTGCAGGTGTTACAACCTATAAAGCATTAAAAGTATCCGGTGCTAAACCAGGGCAGTGGGTTGCTATTGTTGGTGTGGGCGGGCTTGGTCATTTAGCAGTACAGTACGCTAAAGCAATGGGTTTTAATGTAATAGCTGTTGATACAGGTAAAGAAAAACTCGCGCTTGCTAAAGAGCTAGGCGCAGATATCACCCTCGATTTTAAAGAGGTGGTTCCAAGCGAAGCTATTTTTGAACAAGTCGGTGGCGCGCATGGTGTTGTGTGTACTGCGGTGTCTAAAGCGGGGTTTGAACAAGCCTATAAAAGTGTACGCCGTGGCGGTAAATGCGTATTAGTGGGATTACCTCCAGAGGATATGCCACTTCCTATTTTTGATACTGTGCTTAATGGCATTTCAGTAGTTGGCTCTATTGTTGGTACACGTAAAGATTTGCAAGAATGCTTGGAATTTGCAGCGCAAGGTAAAGTAAAAGCGATTATTGAAGAAAAACGCTTAGAGGACATTAACGAAATTTTTGATGATATGCTCAAAGGTGAAATTAACGGTCGCATAGTGGTTACTATTTAATTTAGATTAAGCGTTTATAAAACACAAAAAAGCACGGCTTCTAAATCAGAAAACCGTGCTTTTTAAGTATTTAACTAACCTGAGCGCTGAAAATAGCTGCTTGAGATAGATTTATTATCCAGAGTTCAGGTTAACCAATTAAAGTGTGTAACTAAAACTTAGTTTTGCATTACGCTCTTCGCCTGGCATACCACCTAAAAACATCGCTTTTGAGTAATACTTTTTGTTGAACAAGTTATTTAAGTTTAACTGCATATGCCATTTATCAGTTGTATACGATACAGCTGTATCGTAAGTCGTGTAACTTGGTACATAACCATCAGGAATCGAAAACGAACTTGAATTAGTACTTCTGTTATCTACAAATGTAATACCACCACTTATATTTACAGCTTCAGGTAAATTAAACATATCTGCGTAGTAGGTTACCCACGTACTTGCTGTTACGTAAGGCACACCTTTTTGGCGTGTGTCGTAACTGCTGCTATTAGGATTACTTTTGTCACGTGCATCTTGATAAATACCGTTTACGTTTACTTTCCATTTATCGTTCAAGTAAGCATTTAAATCAAGCTCAACACCTTTTGTTTGCTCTTTACCATCATAATAGCTTTCAGGTACATCTGAGCCTGATGTTAATGCGTCATAAAGCGGGTTTGCGTATTCTAAATTAGTACGAGAGCTTTCAAATATAACAACAGATGCGAGTAGTTGGTCATCAAATGCTTTAAATCTAAAGCCTAGGTCGTTACTTATAGACTCTGAATCTTCACGGTCAGCTTCGTTTCCTGCCACAGAGCCTAATACACTATACGCTGTACGCCCTTTTGAATGATTTACAAATACAGATAAATCTTCAGATGGCTGATACGTTGCACCAAGGTTATACGTTAAGCCAGAATCTGATGTACTCGCTTCAGGTGTTGGCTCTGCACGGCTAGAACTGTAGCGCTCATCAACACCAAAGTGCTCATAAGTTTGCTCAATTCGGTTATATGCCACACCAATACGCGTTGTAAGTTCTTCAGTTATGTAACCAACATGTTGAATGCCTAAGCCCCATGCTTGTACTTTTTTATTGTAGTCACTTGTTTTAAGCGGATCGTAATCTTCAAAGTTACCGGTTGGCCAATTTGGTTCTCTTATATCGTAAATATACGGCAAAGAACCTTGGTACGTTATATCACCATCATTGTTTGTGAGTACGTAATCTTGATCCCATATTGAGAATTGTTTAAAACGAATATCTCTATCTTCGTAGTTGGCGTTAACTAGTAATTCGTTATCTACGTCTCCTAACATAAAGTCATAACGTAAATCTAAGAAGTACTGCCATGATTTTTCATCTGCTTCTACTTGGCGGTATTCTTGGCGGCGTGCTGCATACGGGTAAAGTACACCGTCTTCAACTAATGGAGCACGAGGGTCGTTATTAATTATTCCATCGCGTGTCGAATAGACGTAGTTATATGCACCTGTTTGGCGCGCAAAACTTGATGTGTAGTTACGGTACTGTAGCTGCTGGTTTAAAAACAAATCGTCAGTAATGTAATAGTTATGCGTTAATTTAAAACGCAACTCTTCACCTTCGTTAGCATCAGCCATTGGTGAAATAATACCATTTGTGCCAAAGCTATAAGGTGTTAAGCCATCAGATGCAGATAATGAATTAGCAAGTTGGTCGCGTTGTGCATCACTTAACTGTACGCCGCTTCCTGTTGGATCGTTTACTAAATCGGCACCAGTTACTTCACCCGCGCTTAAGCCGTTTGCAGTTTCTGCACTGTAAATACGAATAGGATGACCAATAGAATCAACCGCTATTTCATCTTTTATATAGGCTGCAGAAAGCATGATGTTTTGTCTGTCATTAAGCACGTATTTAAGTGAGGTATAAATTTCGTCGCGATCTTCTTTTAAATCGCGAAAGCCGTCACTTGACGCTGTTTTAGCCATTACACGATAAGCTAAATCATCTGTTATAGCGTTAGTGCTATCAAACGATAATGAATAGCTATCCCACTGGCCAAGCTCAGCCGCAACTTTGTGTTTTTCTTCAAACTCTGGTTTTTTTTCAATTAGGTTAATTACGCCACCTGCACTACCAATGCCATATAAACCTGTTGCAGGGCCTTTTAAAACCTCAACAGATTCAACATTTGTAAGTGAACGAGTTGGGTTAAATGTATTCCCCAGGCCTGCACCACCATACATACCATCGTAGGTGTAGTTTGCATCTAAACCACGAATTACTAAGTTATCACCAATACCGTAATTATTACCTGCTTGTGTTAAGCCACTTACGTTTCTAACTAAATCTTGTAAGCTATCTACACCTTGAGATTCAATCAGTTCTCGGTCAATAATTACTACCGGTGCAGGAGTTTCCATTAAAGACATGTCTGATTTAGTAGCAAGACCAGAGCTCATCACCACGCGGTTTTGCTTTTCGTATACGCTGATGCGTTCAATATCAGGATTAACTTGTGTATTTTGGGCAAATCCCACATTTGCATTTAAACAAGCAAGAGTAATAAGAGAGTACTTAAACGTTTTCATAGAGTGATAACTATTCGCGTTATTGAATTTTCGCGAATGATAATGGTTATTGTTTTTAAAGTGAATAGAAAGTTCATTTTATTTGATTAAATAAAACTGTTCGGATAATTAATAGACAAAAGCGAGTCTAATAGGGGGGCGGTGACCCTTTTATGGCATATTCAATATAGGTGAGAGTTTTATTAAGGCTGAGTAAACTCAGCCTTAATAGCGTGTATTTACAACTGGTTTTTATAAACAACACCTGCTTTCATTACAAAAGGTACTGCCTCTAAGGTTTTAATACTTTTAAGAGGATTTGCTTTTACCGCAATTATATCAGCTGCAAATCCGGTTTTAATTTGTCCTAACTGAGTATCCATTTTTAATAACTTAGCGCTATTAATAGTTGATGCTTGAATGGCTTGTAGTTCTGTCATGCCAAATTCAACCATGCGGCTAAACTGTTTTGCATTATCTCCGTGCGGGTAAATTGCTGCATCGGTACCGAACACCATTTTAACACCCGCTTTTACGGCACGGCTAAAGCTATCACGTTGCCTTTTAGAAACTTGGCGCTCTTTATTTAGGTTTTCTTCGTCTACGCCGTTTTGCTCGCCATAAGTGAGTGTGTATTCGGTGTTATAAATATCCATAGAAAGCCAAGTTCCATGCTCTTTGGCAAGCGCTATCGCTTCGTCATCTAAAAAGCTGGCATGCTCTACGCTATCAACACCTGCTTTAATGGCTGTTTTTATACCGCTTGTACCGTGTGCGTGAGCAGCTACTGGTAAATCTCGCATATGGGCTTCATCAACAATGGCTTTCATTTCTTCAAAAGAATACTGCTGTGCACCTACTTTAGTCCCTTTTGAAAATACTCCACCTGTGGCGCAAAACTTAATAGCATTTGCCCCGTATTTAATATTTTCGCGTACTTTTATACGCGCAGCCCATGGACCGTCTGCGACGCCACTTGAAGTATATTTAAGCTCAGGAGGCAGGCGGTTGTTATCACAGTGCCCGCCAGTAATGCCGAGTGATGGGCCTGCAGCCCAAATACGAGGGCCAACTATGTCACCCGCATTTATGCCGTCACGCACGGCTATGACGCTGTAACCTTCTGCGCCAACATTACGTACTGTTGTAAATCCAGCTTCTAAGGTTTTTTTAGCAAAATGAGCCGCTTTAATCGCCATTCTAGGAACTGACTGGCCTAAACGCTCACTGCGCGGCACCGTAGGGTCACTCGTTAAATGCACATGCATATCCATTAAACCTGGCATAAGGGTTAAATCAGGGAGTTGAATGTGTTTATCATCTTTAGTCAGCGTTGGTTTTTTATTTTGTTCAATGTTTGTAATTACGCCATCATCAATAGTAATTAAGGGTGATTTAATGAGCTTGCCATCTTTAACATCAACCATGGCTTTAGCCGATAGGTATGTAACTGCATGGCTATTAAAAGTGGTTAAGCAAAGTAAGGCAATAGAGGTGCTGAGTAGTTGTTTTTTCATTTTATTTTTCTTTTAAATCATATTTGAATTAATAGAAATGTAACAAGTTCAGATAAAAGTGCAAATTTAATACGATGAATGCAATCTATCGTAATTTCTTTATTAAGCACGGTTTAATGCGCATAATTAAAAAACGATATTAAAAAGGATTATCATGAAATCAATTAAATTAGCATTAGTTGCCAGTGGCGTTATGTTTGCTTTAAGTGGCTGTATGAATACTGAGCTTAGTACACAGACTAATACCAGTACGCAGTTAAACACAGT
This sequence comes from Pseudoalteromonas sp. SG43-5, assembly GCF_014164345.1. Classification (NCBI taxonomy): domain Bacteria; kingdom Pseudomonadati; phylum Pseudomonadota; class Gammaproteobacteria; order Alteromonadales; family Pseudoalteromonadaceae; genus Pseudoalteromonas; species Pseudoalteromonas sp. SG43-5. The sequence continues at coordinate 255,327 of NZ_JACJFA010000002.1, read as the reverse complement.
TAACGCATCAGCAGGTATTGTTTCAGAGCTTTCAGCAGAGCAACAACTCGATGTACTTGTTGCACAGTATTACGATGAATCGCTCACATATAGCCCCATCAGCGCAACGTACAATGGTCGTAATGAGTTTAACGATCAATTCACGCCTGTGATTTCAAAAGAAAATAGAGCAAAAAAAGCCGCTTTTTATAAAAAATATCAACAGCGATTAAACTTTATAGATAAAGCACAGTTAACAGGGCAATCGCTTTTAAGTTTTGAAATATTAGAGCGTGACCTTGCACTTAAATTAGAAGGCATGCAGTTCCCTGATTATTTACTACCAATAAATCAAATGGCGGGTGCGCATAACACCTTTGCAGGTTTTGGTTCAGGTCAAAGTGCTCAGCCGTTTAATACCGTTGAAGATTACACCGCTTTTATCTCGCGTAGCGAAGGTTTTGTAAAGTGGCTTGCAAGTGTAGAGCGTTCAATGGCGCAAGGCATCAAACTAGGTATTACGTTACCAAAACCACTTGCTGAAAAATTACAGCCACAATTTGCAGCTCATGTAGTTAAAAATGCCGAAGATTCATTATTTTGGGGACCAATTAAAAAATTACCAGAATCGTTTAGCGCACAACAAAAGCAAAAAATTACAGCGCAGTATCGTCAATTGATTATGCAGCACTTAGTACCGGCTTATAAAAGTATGAGTGACTTTTTAGCTAATCAATATATTCCTAATAGTCGAGAAAGCGTAGGTTACAGTGACTTACCAAACGGTAAAGCATGGTACGAATACCAAATTAAGAAAAACACAACGCTTAGCTTATCTGCAGACGAAATTCATGACATTGGTTTAAGTGAAGTGTCGCGCATTTTAAGCGAAATGAAAAAAGTAAAAGAAACCGTAGGCTTTAAAGGTGAGCTATCTGAATTTTTTGATCATTTACGCGATTCAGATGAATTTTACTACGACACGCCCGAGGAGTTAATTGCGGCATATGAAAACGTTAAGAAAAAAATAGATGCGCGTTTACCTCTACTTTTTAACATAGCACCCAAAGCACCTTACGTTGTAAAAGCAGTTGAAGCCTACAGAGCGCAGTCGGCAGCAGGTGCATCCTATGCATCTCCGGCGCCTGATGGCTCTCGCCCTGGTATTTTTTATATCAATGCTTATAACTTAAAAGCGCAGCCTAAATTTTTACTCGAAACTTTATCGATTCACGAAGCAGCCCCAGGTCATCACTTTCAAATAGCACTTCAGCAAGAAATAGAGGGCTTACCTGATTTTCGTAAATTTGGTGGCTATACCGTGTTCGCAGAAGGTTGGGCGCTTTACGCAGAAAGCTTAGGCAAAGAGCTAGGCTTATTTACCGACCCTTATATGTGGTATGGACGTTTATCGGATGAGCAATTACGCGCAATGCGTTTAGTGCTTGATACTGGTTTTCATGCAAAAGGGTGGACGCGTCAACAAGGTATAGATTACATGCTTGCAAATTCATCTATGGCTAAAAGTGATGTAATTGCTGAAGTAGAGCGATATATTGCATGGCCAGGACAAGCGCTTTCTTACAAGTTAGGGCAATTTAAAATTCAAGAATTACGTGATTTTTCTAAAAAAGAACTCGGTAATAAATTTGATATTAAAGCATTCCATACGCAAATATTAATTGATGGCGCATTGCCAATGCCAATCTTAGAGGAAAAAATTAAGCGTTGGGTTAAATCTCAAAGCTAATTTGTAGCGTAAAGCCAGTACTTTGAAAGGGTATTGGCTTTGCGCCATTTACAGCAATACGGTAGAATGCGCGCTCTTTAGGGGGCACGAGTAAACTATGTTTGATCAACAATTAGCAAATACACAATTTTGGCTTAAAAAAAGCTTAAGCGACATGAGTCAAAACGAATGGGAAGCCATTTGTGATGGATGCGGAAAATGTTGTTTAAATACGTTTATTGATAGCGAAGATGAAGACGAATTTACAGCTACCGATCAGTTACGTGAAGGTGAACAATTAATATTTACTAATATTGTATGTCAGTATCTCGATAACAACACCTGTGGTTGTAGCGAATATGAAAACCGCCAAACGCTTGTTCCTTCTTGTGTAAAACTCACAAAAGAAAACCTTAAAGACATCTTTTTTATGCCACAAAGCTGCAGTTACCGTCGTTTACATGAAGGTCGTGGTTTGGCTTGTTGGCATCCGTTATTAAATAATGGTGATAAAACAAAGATGCATGAGCTAGGTATTTCTGTAAAAGACAAAACAGTAAAAGATTGCGATGTAAAGCTCGACGACTTTGATTTGTACATTGCAGAATGGCCAACAAAGGACGTAGATTAATGAGTAAACAACAAGCCGTAATTGGTTTAATCAATCCTAAAAGCCCGACTAATGTTGGCGGTGTATTGCGAGCAGCTGGCTGTTATGACGCTAAACAAGTTTTTTTTACAGGCAATCGCTACTTAAACGCCAAAAAGTTCCATACAGATACAAAAAATGTAGTGGAGCGTATTCCTTTAACCGAAACAGATAATTTAGAAGCAATAAAGCCACAAGGCGCAACGGTTGTGGTTATTGAGCTTATTGAAGGTGCAACACCTTTACCTGAGTTTAAACATCCTGAAAATGCATTTTATGTATTTGGCCCCGAAGATGGCTCTGTATCAAAAGACGTCTTAAAGTGGTGCGATGAGGTTGTTTATATTCCAACTATTGGCTGCATGAACTTAGCAGCAACCTGTAATGTAGTTTTGTATGATCGCTTAGCTAAATTAGGCGGCGTTGAGAGTAGTGACGATACTATTATTAGCTCTCGTGACACAAACAATAAAATGAGGTGGCAAAATAGCTGATCAGTTAAGGTTTATTTGTGCAAAAGTGTTAGTAGTAGCTAAACTTAAAACACTATTAATCACAAATAGATACTAAAATGCGCTGGTTTTATTTTATATTATTGCTAACAACTAGTAATAGTTTTGCTGAAACATCGGTTGAGTATTTTCAAAACGGTACTCAACACACTTTAAATGGGCATTCCCATAAATCAGGGGTGCTCTATGAAGCTAAAAACTCCAAACAAACACTTCATCTAGCCACACTCGATTGGCCTCCCTATATTGGTAATAATGTATGTAATAAAGGCTGGGTTTATCAATTTTCAATTGCCTTGTTAAATAGTAAGGGCTACAGCGTATATATTGAATTTTTGCCTTGGGCAAGAGCGGTACGAAATGTAGAACTAGGCAGGGCTGACATACTAATGCCTGAATACTTTATAGAAGATACAGCCCCCTCCGATTATGTTGATGGTAAAACACGTCGAGAATTACTCGGCTTATCTAATTCGTTTAAAGGTGGCGAAATTGCTTTTTTAAAAAGGAAAGGCGATACAGACCATTTCACAGGAAACTTGAACTCGCTCAAAGGGCTTAAGATTGGTGTTGTTCGAGGGTATCAAAATACGCCAGAGTTTGATGCCATGATGGACAATGGTGAGTTTGAAGTTATCGCCTCTGTTGATGACTTACAGCTTGTTAAGCTACTGACTGCTAAACGTGTTGATTTGGTTATAGGCGATCCTCAAGCTTTGAAATCATCTGTGGCTTACTCCTCTTTAACTAAACCTGAAAAACAGTCTTTGCTTTCTTCCATTGAGCAAGAAAGCATTCCTTTGCAATATAACTCGTTATATTTTGCCATTAGTAAGCGTGCACATAATTGGCTTTTAGTATTAGAGGATATAAACGAAGGGCTTTATCAGTTTAATAACAGTGGCGAAATAGACCGAATTGTTAGAGCGACCAACACGCAATGTGAATAACGACACTGGAACGTTCCATAAGTGCGCTGACTAATTTATATTTAAACATGTAAAATCGTTTTCAACTTGTTAATGGAGTGAAAACGACGTGAGTGAAATAAATACAAACCAATCATTCGCGGTCAACGAACAGCCAAATAAAAATTATCTGTTTCCACTGACTGCAATGACGACCCTATTTTTTTTATGGGGTTTTATTACTGTTTTAAACGATGTACTAATACCACGATTAAAAGGCGTATTTGATTTAAGCTTTTTTGAAGCGATGCTAGTACAGTTTTGCTTTTTTGGTGCTTATTTTATTGTTTCTATCCCTGCGGGTATTTTAGTTAAGCAGTTTGGTTACAAAAAAGGGATTTTAACCGGTTTAATTGTGGCTTCAATTGGCTGTATGTTGTTTTACCCTGCTGTTGTAGTACATGAGTATTGGCTATTTTTAGGCGCTTTATTTGTACTTGCCGCTGGTGTAACGGTACTTCAGGTTTCTGCTAACCCTTATGTTGCTGCTCTTGGGCCTGAAAAAACAGCTTCTTCTCGTCTAAATTTAGCACAAGCACTTAATGCGCTTGGTACTACTGTTGGGCCTTATGTAGGTGGTTTATTATTTTTTGGTACAGCAGGTAGTCTAGCCGCTTCTGCAGCAACTGCTGAGTCTGTAAAAGTTCCTTACTTAATGCTTGCTGGCGCCTTATTGCTTATCGCTATTATATTTGCCTTTATAAAGCTTCCAGAAATTGAAGCCCATAAAGAAGAAAATAACGCTTCAGTAGAATCTCGTTCATTAACTCAAGCACCGCACTTAACTATGGGTGTACTTGCTATATTTTGTTATGTAGGCGGGGAGGTTGCCATCGGCAGCTTTTTAGTAAATTACTTTGGTGAGGCACACATAGCAGGGCTTGAAGAGCATACTGCGGCCGCACTTATTAGTTATTATTGGGGCGGGGCAATGGTAGGGCGTTTTATTGGCTCTGTTTTATTACAAAAAATAGCGCCTTCTAAGGCTATCGCATTTAATGCATTCAGTATTATTGCGCTATTATTGATCACAATTTTTACTCAAGGTGGCGTCGCTTTATATTCAGTTTTGGCAATTGGTTTATTTAACTCAATTATGTTCCCGACTATATTTTCGGTTGCTATCGAGCGACTAGGATCATTGACTAGTAAGGGTTCTGGTTGGTTATGTTTAGCAATTGTTGGTGGTGCACTTGTACCATTACTGCAAGGGTTTATAGCTGACACAGTTAATATACAACAAAGCTTTTTTGTACCATTGGTGTGTTATGTATTTATAGCATGGTACGGATTAAATGTTGTTCGCTTAGCAAATAAGTGGAAATAACAGACTATACAAAAGTGACTGAATACGTATTCAGTCACTTAAAAAGCTATATTTAATAGGAACGTTCCACAAGTAATTAATACGAGTCATAATTTATCTCAATATTAGTCAGTTACCCCCTACAGCCTTTTGTTTTTAATCCTTTATCCTTATTTTTATCTAATAATCTAGTCGCAAGCCTTATTTATTAGGACATTTTGCTAAATTTTTGCTAAAACTGTATGGATAATAAAGATAAATAATAAAAAGGATGTATATGCTTAACTCGTTGAAATTTACTTCCAAAGTGACTATTGCAGCCTCTTTAATTTTGGTTTTGGTGCTAGGGTTATTTACTTTTAATAACTACATTGCAATGCGCAAGCAAACAGAGCAGCAGTTAAGCCTAGTATTACAACAAAACTCAGAATCTGTTTCACAAAATATAGCGAGTTGGTTAAATGCAAAGTTGGCGATTGTAATATCAATTGCTAAAACCCATAAAGCGAATGATTCTAAAGCACTCACCCTTTCACAATTAAATACAGCAGAGCTTGCTGGAAGCTTTAAAAATACGTATATAGGTAAATCTAGCGGCACGTTTATATTAAACGATCAATCAGTTGTATTACCTGCAGATTTTGATGCGACTTCTCGTCCTTGGTATAAATTAGTCGAAAACAAATCAAATACCGCTTTTACAACTCCTTATATTGATGTAACCACTAACGAGCTTACAATTTCAGCGGTAGTACCCATGCTCCAAAATAGTCAGTTTAGCGGCGTTGCAGGTGCCGATATCGATATGCAGACCGTGACAAAAATTATCAACGATATTGACTTTTTAGGACTCGGTTATGGTTTTTTACTCGATAATAAAGGCCAAGTGTTAAGCCATCCAAATGCTCAGTTAAACTTAAAAAATACATCAGACATATTTGGCACGAATACGCCTTTACAAAGTGAGTTTACCCAGTACGAGATAAACGGAGAGTCTAAGCTTATTTCGTTTACAAAAATTAGTGGTATTGAAAACGTAGATTGGTACCTAGGTGTTGTTATAGACAAAGATAAAGCGTATGCCAGTGTCTCTAATTTTGGCCAAACCGCAGCTGTTTTTATGGTGATAGGAATTATCACTATTATAATTATGATGCAGCTTTTATTACGCTATTTAATGCAGCCAATGAATCGTTTAAACGATGCTATTAAAGATATAGCACAAGGTGAGGGCGATTTAACAAGGCGTTTAACCGTTGAAAACGACGATGAATTTGGCGATTTAAGCTATTCATTTAATATTTTCATCGAAAAAATTCAGCATTCAATAGAACAAGTAAAAGAGTCTACAAAGCAATTAGATACAGCTATTGAGAGCTTGGTATCACAAACACATTCTTCGCTGTCTATGTATGATGATCAAAGTAAACGAACCGATAGCGTTGCAGCAGCTATCAACCAGTTTTCTGCCACATCAATGGATATTTCAAGTAATGCAGAGAGTGCATCGCAGCTTGCTAAAAATGCAGATGAACACTCAACACAAAACCAAGAAGCATTAAGCCACAGTGTTGCAACTATCCACCAGCTCTCGGGTAATATGGAAAAAGCTCAGCAAACTATAAACAGTTTAAATACGCATACAGCCAGTATTGGCCAAGTGCTTGAAGTTATTAAAGGTGTAAGCGAGCAGACTAATTTATTGGCACTTAATGCCGCAATTGAGGCGGCTAGAGCAGGAGAGGCGGGACGCGGTTTTGCCGTTGTAGCAGATGAAGTTCGCCAATTAGCGCACCGCACTCAACAGTCAACGCAAGAGATTGAAGACACGGTTAGTCAGTTGCAAAAAGGCTCAAACCTTGCTGTAGAGCTTATGAAAACAAGCCTTGAAGGCAGTGAAAAAAGCGTGCAACAAGCCGATGCTGTTGGCAATTTAATGAGCCATGTTATACAAGCGATTCAACAAATTAACGATGCAAATCACTCTGTGGCCACTGCAACAGATGAGCAAAACCAAGTTGTTAAGTTATTAGATACAGATATTCAAACAATTAATTCGCTTTGTATACAAGGCAAGGCCAACTTAAATGACACGCTTGACGAATGTACCAAACTAAAACAACAGTTTAGTGCTTTAGAAAATATGGTTCAAAAGTTTAAAGTATAAAATTAATGACTAAAAAAAATGTGAATAAACCAAATTGGCTCAGTCTGATAAATATCGACAGTGTTTATAGCTCAGACATGCAACGCAAAGCGTTTTCCTTATTTACCATGATTGGGATTTCAATTGTGTTGATCGCAGTATTAGTGTTTTTTAATTATAAGCTTTATTCGCCACTACTGACCGCTTCATTAATTATCGTTAACATTACAAATATAAGCTGTTCTATCTATTTTATAAAAACGGGTAATCTGCAAGTTGTGGCATTAATAAGTATGAGCATTGTGTGCATGATGTTTGTTGCACTTGTTTATACCGGCGGTAAAGATAATACCGCGCTATATTGGCTAATGTTTTATCCTGTCGTAACGTTTGCATCTTTAGGGGTTAGACTAGGTGCTTGGTTAGGCTGTACCTTACTGTTTTCTTGTATTGTTATTTTATACGGCCCTGACTTTGGTCAAGTTAGCTATGGCAACGTAGAAAAAACACGTTTTATAGCGTCCTTTTCTATGGTGTTTTTATTCTCATTTATTGGTGAGTATTTTAGACATAAAAGCCACATGGCTATTGCCGATATTACGCTAGAGCAAAAACAAGATGCTTATACTGACCCCCTTACTGGCATAGCAAATAGGCGTTTTATTACCTCTCATTTTTTAAAGCTTGCTCAAACACGCCCAGAGCAGTACTTACCTTTTTCAATATTGTTAATTGATTTAGATAATTTTAAATCTTTAAACGATACGCATGGCCACGATTTTGGTGATACGGTATTGATAGAATTTACCAAACTTCTTGAGTCTCAATTTTTGGCAACTGCGTTAAAGGCCCGTTATGGCGGTGAGGAATTTGTTGTTATTTTACCGCAGCTCACAGCCTCTGCAGCCTCTGTAATTGCGAACAAATTTCGAGAAGCCGTGGCAGGGCATGTTATATTTACTGATGACAAGCAGCGTATTTCAATCACCTGTAGCATTGGTATTTCCCAAGTAAATAAAGTAACTGATTATGATGATTCATTAAAGCAAGCTGATGAAGCTCTTTATAGTGCAAAGGCTTCAGGTCGCAATAGAGTCGTCTCGAACTAGTTGAAGGATTAATATGTCTCAAAGTAAATTAATATATGTTCATGACCCAATGTGTAGTTGGTGTTGGGGTTACTCACCAACCTGGCTTAAGCTAAAATCAGAGCTTGCTGGTAAAGTGGCAATAGAATATAAAGTAGGTGGTCTTGCTCCCGATAGCCAAGACCCAATGCCACAAAATATGAAAGAGATGCTTGAGGGCACTTGGCATAAAATTTCAGCTCAGCTAGGTACGCAATTTAATTATAACTTTTGGCGCAATTGCCAGCCAAGGCGTTCAACGTATCCCGCATGCAGAGCTGCACTTATAGCGCGTAAAGCGGGTAAAGAAGCTCAAATGGTGGCTGCTATCCAACACGCTTATTACCTAAACGCGCAAAACCCGTCTGATGAAAGTACATTAATTAGTTTGGCTGAAAAAATTGGCTTAAATAAAGATGAGTTTTCGGCGCAGCTAGCGTCAAGCGAGCTTAATGATGAATTTAAAGCGGAGTTATCCTTTGTTCGCACTTTACCAATTCAAGGTTTTCCCTCACTAGTGCTTATTAAAGATAATAAAGCTTACCCTATAGAAATTAATTATACCGATTGGCACTATTCCCTTAATCAAATTAATTCAATTTTGGATTAACCACCTTCTTGCATCTTCTTAATTGGGGGTATTTGGCCAGCAAGTACCCTTATTCGCGTTAAAACCTCCTTGTAAGTCTCAATTGTTACCATTGTCATAAAAGCGACTTTTTTGCGCAACATCCTTGTCATGTTTCATCTATAAACTCCTGCTCATTGAATTATTAAGTCATAAATTATTTATATAACAAAGTTTATGACCTAAAAAAACAAACTAGCAAATCCGCTAACTAACGAGTAAAGGTGTATGCGATGAAAGGCGTTAAACCATTAATCTTAGCTGGTATTGTGGCCGCAAGTGCAGCAGTACACGCAAACGATTTAGATAAGGTTATTGATAAAAGCAGTGAAATTAATAAATCAGCTGCGCAATCACAAACAAAAATAGACAAGATTGCAGATTCAATGCAAGGACGTTTACAGCAATTTAAAACCCTCAATAAAGAGATTGATGGTTTAGCTGTATACAACGCCCAGCTAACTAAACAATTAAATAATCAAATAGAAGAGATGGAATCTTTAAACCTGTCAATGGATCAGGTTTCTATTATTGAACGTCAAATTACGCCGCTAATGCTTAGAATGATTGAAGGTCTTGAGCAGTTTGTATCTTTAGATATTCCATTTTTAGCTGATGAGCGCACTAAGCGCGTTACGTCTTTAAAAGAAATGATGAATCGTGCTGATATTAACTCAAGTGAAAAATTTCGCCGTGTACTTGAAGCGTATCAAGTAGAAGTAGACTACGGGCGCACTATTGAAGCTTATACCGCACTTTTAAATGTGGATGACAAAGAGCGTGAAGTTGATTTTTTACGCATTGGCCGTTTAGAGCTTATTTACTTAACACGCGATGGCAAAAAAGCAGGTAGTTGGAATGCAGATACAAAATCATTTGAAGCATTACCAGACTCTACAATAAGCCAAATTAATAAAGGTTTACGCATTGCGCGTAAACAACTTGCCCCAGATATGTTAACTCTGCCAGTACATGCAGCAGAATAAGAGGTTGAAAATGAAATTGTTTACTCAAATGACAAAAATAGCTCTTTTTGCTGCAAGCCTAAGCATTACTGGTGCAAGTATAGCGGCAGAGCCAATGAACTTAGATTCATTACTTAAAACGCTCGAAAATGGTAAATCAGCTCAAAGCGAGCAAAATAAACAACGTGAACAAGAGTTTGCTGCTCGCCAAAACGAGCAAGTACAAACACTTAAAAATACCCAAGCAAAGCGCAATCAAATGCTGGTGGAATCTGAACGTCTAGAAACGCAATTTGAAGAAAACGAAGTAAAGCTTGCTAACTTAACAGACACGCTTTCTAAACGAATGGGTTCGCTTAAAGAGTTGTTTGGCGTTCTTCAACAAGTTGCAGGGGATTCTAGTAATAAATTTGCGACATCAATAGTATCTGCTCAGATTGCTGGGCGCAGTACGTTTATGGATGACCTTGCTCAAAAGATGGGTTCAACTTCAAAACTTGCGTCAATAGAAGATATTGAAAAAGTATGGTTTGAATTACAACGCGAAATGACCGAGCAAGGTAAAGTAAGTCGTTTTAACGCAAGTGTTATTGTTGAAGGCGGTACTAAAGCACAGCAAGAAGTTGTGCGAGTGGGGGCATTTAACCTTATATCAAACGGTAAGTATTTAGAGTTTAATTCCTCGACTAATTCTTTGAGTGAATTAACACGTCAACCTGTATCGCGCTTTACTGCAACAGCAGAAGAGCTACAAAGCACTAAAAGTGGCGTGGTGCAATTTGCACTTGACCCAACAGGCGGCTCTATTCTTGGTTTATTAGTACAAGCACCTGATACACAAGAACGTGTTCATCAAGGTGGCACAGTGGGTTATGTGATTTTAGGCGTAGGTGTTATTGCACTTCTTATATCACTTGAGCGTTTTTTCTCACTATTGATTATGGGCGGTAAAATTCGTCGCCAGCTTAAAGATACAGTTGCACGTGATGACAATCCGCTTGGACGCGTAATGAAAGTAAAAGATCAATTTCCAAGTGTTTCACACGACACACTGGAGCTTAAACTAAGTGAAGCTATTTTACGTGAAATGCCAAAAGTGACGCGTAATTTAACACTTATCAAAATCATCTCTGTTGTTGCGCCGCTACTAGGTTTATTAGGTACGGTAACCGGCATGATCAATACATTCCAAGCAATCACCTTATTTGGTACTGGGGATCCTAAGCTTATGGCGGGTGGTATTTCTCAAGCGCTAGTAACAACGGTATTGGGCTTAGTGGTCGCCATACCAACGGTATTTTTATACACCTTACTTAATACGCGCGCTAAAAATATCTTGTTAACTATTCAAGAGCAGAGCGCCGGTATTATTGCAGAGCGAAGCGAGAAAGGAGCATAAACCATGGTGCTATTGATTGATTCAATCAATGCTATCCGTGATTTTCTCGACACTGGTGGCCAAGTTCTCTTGGTCATCGGGGTGTTAATCTTCGCGATGTGGTTATTGATACTCGAGCGATTTATTTACTTTTTTAATGGTTTTAGAAGCTATAAACACGCTCTTAAAGCCAATTGGATTAACCGTGCAGAACGTGATAGCTGGAATGCAGAGCAAATACGCGAAGCGATGATATCGCGAGCTGGTATGCGCTTAAACACCAATCTTTCTTTAATTAACGTGATGGTTGCTTTGTGCCCGCTACTTGGTTTGTTAGGCACGGTGACGGGCATGATAGAAGTGTTTGATGTAATGGCAATTACCGGCACAGGTAGTGCGCGCTCAATGGCATCAGGGGTATCTAAAGCAACTATCCCGACAATGGCAGGCATGGTAGGTGCGTTATCTGGGGTATTTGCCTCAACGTACTTACAACGAAAAGCTAAGCGCGAAGTAGAACTACTACAAGACAGCATGGTTTTAGACCATTAAGCAAAATTTTGATAAGCGGCTTATATAGAGCCGCTCATCCTAGGAGAATAAAAATGAGAGCCCCGTTAGGAAACCTATTTCAAGAAGACGAAGCTGAAGAAATAAATATGACCCCAATGCTAGACGTTGTATTTATCATGCTTATTTTCTTTATTGTAACTGCCTCTTTTGTTAAAGAAGCCGGTATTGATGTAAACCGCCCAGAAGCCGCAACAGCGGTTAAAAAAGAGCGTGCTAATATTTTAGTGGCTATTTCTGATACAGGCGAGATTTGGATTAATAAACGTCAAATTGATGTACGCGCAGTACAAGCCAATATCGAGCGTTTAAAAGCAGAAAATCCACAAGGTAGCGTTGTTATTCAAGCGGATAAAAAAGCCACAACCGAAATGTTAATTAAGGTGATGGATGCCTCGCGCGCGGCGGGCGCATTTGATGTATCAATTGCCGCACAAGATGCGTCTTAAGGGCTAGTTATGTTGCGATATTTAGTTGCATTAGTGATAGCCGGTGTAGTGACCTTTATGTTGTTTTTAGGCATGCAGGCACTGATCACTGGCGGTGAAGGCGCTATGACGGATCCGGTTAAGGGTAACGTACTTGATTTTGTTCGCTTGAAAAAAGAAGAAACCGTACAAAAAAAAGAGCGTAAGCCACAAAAGCCACCAACACCAAAAGAGCCGCCACCACCAATGGAATCACCGCAAATGCAAAATAGTGATGCTACAGCAAATGCTAACAACTTTGACTTTGGTGCCAATGTAGATGCGGATGTAAATTTAGCCGGCGGGTTAGCACTTGAAACAAGTGATGGTGAATACTTACCGATTGTAAAGGTGGCCCCAGTTTATCCGCGCCGTGCGTTATCACGTGGCATAGAAGGCTACGTGATTGTTGAATTTACAGTAACTAAACAAGGCACTGTACGCGACCCACAAGTAGTAAAAGCAGAGCCTGAGTCACTTTTTGATAGAGCTGCGATGGATGCAGCCCTTAAATTTAAATATAAACCGCGCGTAGTAAACGGTGAAGCCGTTGAAGTTGCGGGTGTTCAGAACAAAATATCTTTCCAAATTAGCGGTTAATTAGTAATTAACCACGAGTAAACGGACAGAAATGCGAGGCGATTATGAAATTACTACCTACAGCTAAACTTTTAAAGTTAACACTATTTTGTACCGCTGCGATCAGTACAAGTATTGTTACACCAAGTGCTCTAAGCCTAATTCCAGGGCTACATGTAGCTACGGCATATGCAGAGCAAGAACAAAAAACGAAACGTGTACCAGCACTACGTGAAAAGGTTTATAGCCAGCTTGCTCGTGCCCAAAAACTTGCAGACGATGGTGATGTTAAAGGTGGACTTGAAGCGCTTGATAGCATTCAAGAGCGAGCTGCAAGCATGAACTCGTACGAAGTGGCAATGATGCATAACTTTTACGGGTTTATTTATTACAACGAAAACGACTTACCAAAAGCGATTGCCTCGTTTGAAAAAGTGGTAGCTGAGGAAGCCATTCCTGAGTCACTTCGTTTAAGCACTACATTTAGCTTGGCTCAACTGGCTATGGCTAATAGTGATTACACTAAAGTTATCTCTTTTTTAGATGATTGGGACAGTATTAACACTCAGCCTAAAACAGAAGGCTACTACTTGTTAAGGGCTCAAACATACTATCAGTTAAAAGATTATAAAAAAGGGCTTGAGTACATATCTCAAGTGATTGCTTTAAGCGACAGCGAAGGCAAATTCCCTAAGGAAAACTGGTTAGTACTACAGCGTGCAATGTATTACTCGCTTAATCAAACTGACAAAGTTGTTGAAGTGCTTGAGCGCATGGTAAAGCTTTATAATAAGCCTGAGTATTGGGTGCAGTTATCGGGTATGTATGGTGAAACAGGTAGGGAAAAACAACAGTTGGCGGTAATTGAAGCCGCTTACCAGCAAGGATTTTTAACCTCTAAATCTGATTTACGCCAATTAGCGCAAGTGTATTTATACAATGGTTTAGCGTTTAAAGCTGCAAAAGTGATGAGCGATGCTATTGATAAAGATATTGCTGAAAAAACAGCAAAAAACTACGCTTTTGTTGCCGAGGCGATGATCCAAGCTAAAGAAGATGAAAAATCTATTACCTACTTTGCAAAAGCTGCTGATTTATCTGAGCACGGTAAATACGATCAACGTTTAGCCGAAGTATTTGTAAATACAGAGCAATATGAAGAAGCCGCCGATGCAGCGCGTAAAGCACTTGATAAAGGTGGCCTTGATTTTGAATCAAATGCATTTGTTGCACTGGGTATGGCGCAGTACAACATGCAAAATTTTGATGCATCAATTTTAGCGTTTGAGCAGGCAGAAAAACATAAAAAATCTCAGCGTTTAGCACAGCAGTGGATCAAATATGTAAAGCGCGAAAAAGTGCATGCAGAAACACTTAGAACAGCTTTACTGTAAATTTCAAAGCGCTTTACTAATTAACAAGTAACGCGTGTAAAACCAGTTCATAATCGCAACACTAAAACCGCCTCAGGGCGGTTTTTATCGTCTCTAAAAGCATCCAATTGCTTGATTTTAAATAAGTTACTTTTGTCATCTTATGGTTATTAAACTGTAACTACTTTGTCATAAGTCTCCCGTATTGTAACCGCAGCTAAACTCAAGTGACCTTAAAGCATTATTTAAGTGTTTTATGGTGACTTGAGTTTATTTGAGCACCTAAAAAATAATTAAATACTTTAACGGAGTGAACAATGAAATTATCTGACTTATTCAAAGTAAGTTTGATTGCAACTGCAGTATCTTTAGCTGGTTGTGGTGGAGACTTAGTAGTATCTGAAGGCGACACAACTATTAATGAAGGTGATACAGTAACTAACGTTATTGAAGGCGGTGACGATACAAGTGGTGAAACGTCATCACGTGATGATTCACAAAATGCTACCACTGGCTTTCCTACTGATATTGATAATGCACTAACTCAAGGTTTAGCAACTGATGTTTCTAGTGAGTTTACATCTATTACAGATAAGCCCGTATATCGCTTAGCTGCAGATACCGTGTTCACTACTGATGTATCGTTAACAAACGACGCACACTGGATCTTAAATGGCCGTACTGCGGTTGGTAATGATCGCGCAGATAACGCCAAGCTTTATATTCAGCAAGGTACAACGATTATTGGCGAAACAGGAGATGACTTCCTAGTTGTTCGTCGCGGTTCACAAATTGAATCGGTAGGGACTGTAAGTCAGCCCATTACAATGACCTCAATTCAAGATGTTACAGCTCAAGAAACAACGATTGGTCAGTGGGGCGGTTTAGTATTATTAGGTAACGCGCCAGCAAATTCTTGCGGCGACCAAGAAGGTGAAGCAACAGCTGATGAACTTGCTAATTGTGGTGTGTCGGCTGAAGGTGATGCAGGTCAGTTTGGTGGCGATATCAGTGATGATAATTCAGGTACTTTAAAGTATGTACTTGTTAAGCAAGCCGGTAAAACGTTAGGTAATGGTGATGAGTTAAATGGTATTACGTTTGCCGGTGTTGGTTCTGCAACTACGGTTGATTATATTCAAGTACATGAAAATCTTGATGATGGTATAGAATTCTTTGGCGGCACAGTTAATGTGAGCAATGTTGTACTTACAAATATTGGTGACGATTCGCTAGATTGGTCTTTTGGTTGGACGGGCTCAGCCACAAACGTTTATATTCAGCAAGCGGCTAACGTAGGCGATAACGCTATCGAAGCTGATAACTCTGAATTTGATTCAAGTGCAACACCATTAACACTACCTACTATTTCAAACGTTACAATTGTGGGTGCTGAGGGCAATAACGGCATTCGTTTACGTGCGGGTACTGCTGGGGTTCTTAAAAATGTATTTGTAACGGGCCCAGCTACTTATGAAAACTGCTTACGTGTAGGCTCGGATTCAGTACCTCGTGCAGAGGATGGCACACTTACGATTACAAACTCTATAGTTGCTTGTCAAACTGCAGCGAATAACTTTGGCAGCGAAGTTATTAACGGTGGCGATGTACAATCTTGGTTTGAAGGCCAAGACGCTAACCAAACACTTACCCCAGCTGATTTAATGCTAGATGACAACGGTTATACACCTCTTGCTGGCTCGCCGCTTATTGCAAATACGCAAGTTGGTGCATTTGATGGCTCAACTAATTGGATGGAAGGTTGGACTGTTGGTATTAATGGTGGCTTCCCTACTGATATTGATAATGCGCTATCACAAGGTTTAGCCTCAGATGTTTCTAGCGAATTTCCGGAAATTACAGATAAGCCAGTATATCGCTTAGCTGAAGATACAACGTTTACAGCGGATGTAACACTTACAAATGACGCACATTGGATTTTAAATGGCCGTACCGCAGTAGGTAATGACCGTGCAGACGCTACAACACTTTATGTTCAAGCAGGCACGACATTAATTGGTGAATCAGGTGATGACTTTTTAGTTGTTCGTCGTGGTTCGCAAATTAACGCAAATGGTAATGCAACTGCACCTATTACAATGACATCTATTGAAGATGTAACAGGCGCTGAAACAACAATTGGTCAATGGGGCGGTTTAGTACTTTTAGGTAATGCTCCTGCTAACTCGTGTGGCGATCAAACTGGCGAAACGACGGCTGAAGAACTTGCTAACTGTGGTGTATCTGCAGAAGGTGATGCAGGGCAATTTGGTGGCGATATTAGCGATGATAACTCAGGTGTTCTTCGTTATATTGTCGTAAAGCACGCAGGTAAAACTCTTGGTAACGGCGATGAGCTTAATGGTATTTCGTTTGCGGGTGTAGGCTCTGCAACAAAAGTAGAATATATCCAAGTTCATCAAAATCTTGATGATGGCGTTGAGTTTTTTGGTGGTACTGTAAATGTTCGTAACATAGTACTTACTGACATTGGTGATGATGCATTTGATTGGTCGTTTGGTTGGACAGGTCGTGCGCAAAATATTTATATTCAACAAAGTGCTGTTGGTGGTGATAACGCTATTGAAGCGGACAACTCAGAATTTGATTCAAATGCTACACCTTTAACAAAGCCACTAATTTCTAACGTAACAATTGTAGGTGCTGATGGTACTAACGGTGTTCGTTTACGTGCAGGTACAGCGGGCGTTGTACGTAATGTAGTAATTACAGGGCCTGAAGGTTACTCAAACTGTTTACGTGTGGGTTCTGACTCTGTAGCAAATGCAGAATCTGGTGAGCTTTCTATTGAAAACTCAGTAGTGGCATGTAGTGAAGATAATAACTTTGGTAGTGAAGCAATTGGTGGTGGTAACGTTCAATCTTGGTTTGAAGGCCAAACAGGTAACCAAACGCTGACTGCTGCTGGCCTTAGTTTAGCAACCGATGGCTTTACACCTAAATCTAGCTCACCATTATTAGGTTCGGGTGTTGATTCGTCAGACCTTGATTCGTTCTTTACTAAAACAGATTATATTGGTGCGTTTGATGGCGATAATAACTGGATGGATGGTTGGACAGTCGCTATAACACCAAGTTTTCCTGATGATATTCAAAACGCCTTAGAGCAGGGTTTTGCTACTGATGTATCAGCAAGCTTTCCTGAAATCACAGACAAGCCAGTTTATCAGTTAACTTCTGATGTTGTATTCACTTCAGACGTAACATTAACTAACGATGCACATTGGATTCTAAAAGGCCGTACAGCCGTAGGTAATGACCGCGCTGATGAAACGACTTTATATGTTCAATTTGGTACTACGCTTATTGGCGAGTCGGGTGATGACTTTTTAGTTGTTCGCCGTGGTTCTAAAATAGAGGCCGTGGGCAGTGCAACTCAGCCAATTACTATGACGTCTATTGAAGATGTTACTGGTGGCGAAACGACTATTGGTCAATGGGGCGGTTTAGTGCTTTTAGGTAATGCACCGGCTAACTCGTGTGGCGATCAAGAAGGCGAAGCTACCGCTGATGAGCTTGCAAACTGTGGTGTGTCTGCTGAAGGTGACGCTGGCCAATTTGGTGGTAATGATCCAGAAGATAACTCAGGTACTTTAAAATACGTGGCAGTTAAACAAGCAGGTAAAACGCTAGGTAACGGAGATGAGTTAAACGGCATTACGCTTGCTGGTGTTGGTAGTCAAACAGAGCTTGATTACATTCACGTTCATGAAAACCTGGACGATGGTGTTGAATTTTTCGGTGGTACTGCAAACATCAGTCACCTTGTTTTAACTAATATTGGTGATGACTCACTAGATTGGTCATTTGGTTGGACGGGTAAAGCGCAATACGTACTTATCAAGCAAGCCGAATCAACAGGTGATAATGCAATTGAGGCGGATAACTCTGAGTTTGATTCAAGTGCAACACCACTCACAATGCCTACAATTTCTAATGTTACTATTATTGGTAATGTAGGGGTTAACGGTATACGTCTACGTGCAGGCACTGCGGGTATGCTTAAAAACGTGGTTGTGACAGGTGGGGCAGATTATTCAAATTGTTTACGTGTAGGTTCAGATTCAGCTCCTCGCGCAGAGGATGGTAAATTAACTGTTACTCACTCAGTTGTTGCATGTGAAACGGCAAATAACTTTGGTACGCAAGCAATTGGTACTGGTAATGTTGAGTCTTGGTTCTTAGGCCAAACAGGTAACTCTGTGCAAGCAGCCACAGACCTTGGTTTAGCAGATAACGGATATATGCCTTCGGCTGAGTCATTACTGTTAGGTAATGGTTTTGATTCTTCAAGCCTAGATAGTTACTTTGATTCAGTAGATTACATTGGTGCAATGGATGCACAAACAGACTGGACAGCAGGTTGGGTTAAGGTAGGTCTTTAATCCAAACCACATTATAGCCGAGCGAAAGCTCGGCTAATGTCTTGTTTTGTTTCGGAGTATAAAAATGAAATCTTTTAAACCCTCTTCTCTTGTTCTATGTAAACTAAATTGCGCAGTTATGGCTGCAATTATGGGGCTATCAGTAAACACAGCTATAGCAGCCGAAGCCGAAGAGCAAGAAATAGAAGAAGTAGTTGCTGTTGGCCAGCGACTAAAAGGTAGTGCAGGCGCAGTACTACAAGAGCGTCAAAATCAGGCATTTGTTGCTGATATTATGGGTGCTGATCAAATATCACGCACAGGTGATGGCGATGCAGCTTCAGCGCTTCGTCGTGTGACTGGTTTAACTTTAGTCGATGGTAAATATATTTATGTTCGTGGTTTGGGTGAACGTTATTCAAGTACCCAACTTAATAGCATGTATGTTCCAAGCCCAGATCCCACTCGATCAGTTGTTCCACTGGATTTATTTCCATCGGATATTATTGAAAGTTTAAGTGTGCAGAAATCGTTTTCTCCTGATATGCCAGCGCACTTTGGTGGTGGTAATGTAAATATACGCACCAAATCTATTCCTTCTGATTTTTTGTTTAAAATACAGTTGGGTACTTCATATAACACCTCTAACAGTGACACCGGTTATTTTTACAGTGGTGGTGATGATGATTGGATGGGGCGCGATGATGGTACACGTGCTTTACCTTCATTAATTTCTACAGCGCTTAAAAGTGATGCAGGACTTGAAGGTGACAGCAGTACTTCGCTTGAGCAGCGTCAAGCGCTCTTACAATCTCTAGATTGGCAAGTTGGTCCTACTGAGAAAGACGTTGATCCAGGCATGAATTTTTCAGTAGCACTAGGTGATAGGTTTGAGTCTGAAGTAGGTACTTTTGGCGTTCTAGCCGCTGTTTCCTATGACAATGAATGGGAAGTAGTTAAAGAGCAAAGCGGTACAAATTTAGGTAGTTTGGGCTGCGAAGATAAATGTTTTGCACAAACTTATGATGGCATATCTACTGAACAAACCGTTCGTTGGAGTGGCACATTAAATTTAGGTTATGAATTTAATAATAACCATAAATTTGAACTAACGAATATAGCGCTTCATGATATGAGTGACAGAGTGCGTAATCGTGACTTTTTCGATGCTAACGAGTCAGAAGAAGGTGTTACTGAGTTACGCCGTGTTGACGTTATGTATGAAGAGCGTGAAATGTTCTCTACGCAGCTCAAAGGGACGCATAATTTTCCTGAATTAGAAAATTTATTTTTTGATTGGTATGCAGGTACAAGCCGCGCCAACAGGGATGCTCCAGGTGCGTTAGATGTTGTTTTTCAAACTAACTTAAATGATGGTGTATTTGAATCAGAGCAGTTACAAGATGTTGCTGCTACTAACGTAACGCGTGATTATCAAACTTTGCATGATGACGTAGATACGTATGGTTGGAATATGGGCATCCCGTTTTATGGTGATGGCTATGAGTTAGAGCTTAAGGTGGGTGGCGATTTTTCTGAAAAAAAACGTGATGCAAGTAATATTCAATTTGGTATTACGCACCGTGGTATAACAGATGAATATACATTTGGCTCAAACATAGACCAAATTTTTTCTGACGAAAATTTAGCTAATAGTGAGTTTTATACAAGTATTACAGGCTCTGGTATTTTTGATGATGGTACCGCAGATGGTGATAAGTACAGCGCTGCACATAAGTTAGACGCTTATTATTTTATGGCCGACTTTTTCTACGAAAACACATGGCGTATAACCGGTGGTATTCGTTGGGAAGACTTTTCTCAAATATCAGTGCCTTTTCAGGCTCATACTAATTTCTTTGATGGAACAATTGAAGAAGTGAGCGAAGTTGCAATAAAAGAAGATAACTTTTTTCCTTCTTTAGCAATTACTTATATTATGGATGAAGAAATGCAGTTTCGCTTAAACTTAAGTGAAACGACGATTCGCCCAGATATGCGTGATGTAAGCTCAACTTATTATGTTGACCCACTAACAGAGTTTTTAGTGCGAGGCTCGCCTACACTTCAAAGCTCTAAGCTAAAAAATGCTGACTTTAGGTTTGAGTGGTACATGCCTTCAGGAAACAATCTATCAGTTGCTTTGTTTTATAAAGATATTGAAAACCCAATTGAAATGGTTGAGTTAGCGGGTGTTGGTGGAGCTGCTCCGCAATTACTAACAGCAAATGCGCAGTCGGGTGAACTAACAGGTATTGAGGTAGACTTTTTAACTGACTTTAGTTTTATTCATAATGATTTATCTGCCATATTTTTATCAGGTAACGTTACTCTATCGGATTCAAGTGTTGAGCTTGGCATAAACGATGCTGATGGGGTTGATTCATTATTTGAACAACAGCTAAAAGAGGCGCTTGAAGCTGACTCTGTTTCTAACATTGTTACTAATAATAAACGTCGTTTAGTTGGTCATTCTGAATGGGTAGCAAACTTACAAATGGGTTATGACTCTGCTGATGGTTTTCATTCTACTTCAGTTGTTTATAACGTGTTTGGGCCGCGCATAATCGTACCAGGTACGCGTGGTAACGAAGACGCAGAAGAAAAGTCATTTCATTCTCTTGATTTAGTTTATTCTTACTTCCCTAACTTTAATACTAAAGTTAATTTTAAAGTTAAAAATATACTTGGCCAAGAAAAAGAAATTGAACAAGAAAACTTAACACTTTGGCGTCAAGAAGAAGGCACTGAGTTTAGTTTAAGCTTTAGCTACGAGTTTTAATTTTCTACCCAAGGAAGGGGGATATAATAAAACCTAATTACCTATTAGCCCTGTATTTAATACAGGGCTTTTTTATGACTATGAAAAATATTTAAGTTCTACTTTATTCACTAGTTTTAGCGCGCTGGTGGTGTTATTTTGACGTTAATGAAAATTAAATCTCACGCAATGAATTTAATTTTTAATGTATTAAGGCATCTTTTATGAATCAAACAGTGGAACAAACAATGAAAAAAGTAGGATTAGTCGGTTGGCGTGGCATGGTTGGCTCTGTGTTATTAGAACGTATGCAGCAGCAAAGTGATTTTGCCCATATCGACACCACCTTTTTCACCACCTCACAAGCGGGTCAACTAGGCCCTGATATAGCAGGCGACGCAAAACCATTGCTAGATGCAAGTGACATTAGCGAACTTGCTAAAATGGATATTATTGTTACTTGCCAAGGCGGTGACTACACCAATGCGGTATATCCAAAATTACGCGAGTCGGGTTGGGATGGTTACTGGATTGATGCAGCTTCAGCACTGCGTATGAGTGAAGACAGCATAATAGTGCTAGATCCCGTAAACAAAGATGTTATTGAACAAGGCTTAGAGCAAGGCGTTAAAACGTTTGTTGGCGGTAACTGTACAGTATCGCTAATGCTACTTGCATTAGGCGGTTTATTTGAGCAAGACCTAATTGAATGGGTAAGCCCAATGACTTACCAAGCGGCCTCTGGTGCTGGTGCGCGAAATATGAAAGAGCTTATTGCACAAATGGGCGCTATTCATGCAAGTGTTGCCGAGCAATTAGATAACCCAAGTTCTGCTATTTTAGAAATTGATAAAATAGTCAGTGAAACAATGGCGTCAAAAGACTTACCACAAGACCAATTTGGTGTGCCATTAGCGGGCAGTTTAATCCCGTGGATTGACGT
The DNA here is from genome assembly GCF_014164345.1 of Pseudoalteromonas sp. SG43-5. Lineage (NCBI taxonomy): Bacteria > Pseudomonadati > Pseudomonadota > Gammaproteobacteria > Alteromonadales > Pseudoalteromonadaceae > Pseudoalteromonas > Pseudoalteromonas sp. SG43-5. The sequence continues at coordinate 232,862 of NZ_JACJFA010000002.1, read as the reverse complement.
ACCAATGCCAAGCGGTCAGTCTAAAGAAGAGTGGAAAGCACAGGTTGAAGCGAATAAAATTTTAGGCTCTTCTAAGCAACCAGTACCTATTGATGGTTTATGTGTACGTATTGGCGCTATGCGTTGTCATTCACAAGCGATGACCATTAAATTACGTGAAGATATTAGCGTAGAAAAAATTGAAGAAATTTTAGCGTCTCATAATGAGTGGGTTAAGGTAATTCCAAACGAGCGTGAAATTAGTGCCACAGATTTAACACCGGTTAAAGTAACGGGCACTTTAAGCATTCCTGTTGGGCGTATTCGTAAATTAGCGATGGGACCAAAATACATTAGCGCATTTACAGTAGGCGATCAGCTTTTATGGGGCGCGGCAGAGCCACTTCGTCGTATGTTACGCATAATTGTTGATGGTGAGTAATACCAATTCGCAATAATACTTAATCAATTTGAGGGGTTAAATCTGACGTTAACTACGTTAAATATTTCTGATATAGAACAACTAAATAACGAAATTTTTGCCTTGTTATCGACACGATTTTCTTCCCTCAAAATAGATCACTTAATTAAGCGAATTGGTATAATATATAATCAGTATTAACAAAAGGGGTTGGCAATTTGCCAGCCCTTTTTAGTTTAATGGCTTATAAAACCGCTTAAGAGGCTAAAACAATACTTTTTTATGAATGTTCACTGTTGTTTATTATTGAACTTAAGTAAACTGTTTACATTGTGCAACAGCCTATTCAAGTAACATTAATGACCTCTCATATAAATAACTTTGCCAATAAGCGATTAGCATTTGTTAGCTCCTATTTTAGTTCTGCAATTGCTATAAACACGGTTGTTTCTTGTTTTCTTATTTTTAGCAGTATTAACCACAGCGCCTCGCAAGAAAAACTTTACTGGCTTTTTACGTTATCATTTATTTCATTACTTCGAATAGCCAGCCATGTATTTGTTAACAACACCCATGCTTTTAAATATCATCTGTATTTTATAGGTTTATTATTAACGGCTTTAACATGGGCCGCTTTCCCCATTTTGTTTTATGAAAATATGCCAATGCAGGAAAAATTTGTATCACTCGTTGTTTTTAGCTCCCTTGCTGGTGGCGGTGTAAATGTTTTAGCTTCTGATATTCGTTCCTCCTTGTCGTATATAACCTGTTTATTGGTTCCTTTTAGTATTTTATTACTTTTACAGCCTATTGAAGATGAGAATGTACTAGGTATTTTAGGGCTCGTTTTATGGTTTATTTTGTGTTTTGTTACCGCTGTACGTTCTGCTAAAGATGTAAAGTCATCAATTAATAATGAACTCAAGTTAGAGCAATTTATTGAAAACTTAGAAAACGAAGTGCAACTTCGTACCGAACAAATAATCCTTTTAGAGCAAAAAGATAACCTCACTAAATTGTTTAACAGGGGGAGCTTTGTTTCTAATGTTGAACTTGATTTAGCCAATCAAAATGATGATATTAAAGCCGTTTTATTTTTAGATATGGATGATTTTAAAATCATCAACGATAAATACGGTCACGATTTTGGTGACTTTGTTCTGGCCCAAACAGGTAAACGATTAGTTGAAACACAAACCCAAGGCGACTTTATTGCTTGTCGTTGGGGAGGGGATGAGTTTATTTTTTATTCTCGTAGTAACACCGAAGACGAACTTTTTGACTGTGTTTTTAGATTAGTTAAAACTTTAACGAAAACAGTAAGCATGGATAGCTATCAAGTAAACCCTTCTTTTAAGGTTGGGCTTTATTTTACGCGTGAAAATTTTAATCTTGAAGACGCGATTAAATACGCTGATGTTGCTATGTATGAAGGTAAGAAAAGCCGTAACGAAATATCGGTATTTGACGAGCGAATGCATGAATCGCTTAAAAGAGAAGAAGTACTTCGTAGCTCAATTAAAGAGTGCGTAGAAAAAGGTGACTTTCATCTGTGCTATCAACCTATTGTTAATATAAGCACAAATGAAATAACTACGTTTGAAGTACTACTTCGTTGGCAGTTTAATGATGAATTTATTCCCCCTTCAGAATTTATAGATATTGCAGAGCGATATGGAAAAATTAATATACTCGGCGAATTTGTACTAGAGCAAGCTATTGCGAGCTTAAGTAGGCTAAATGCCGTAAATAGTAATATTGGATTGTCGATTAATGTGTCGGTGTTGCAACTAGAAAACCATAACTTTTTAGATTTTTTAGTTGCGCTTTTAAATAGATACGCAGTTAAACCATACAATGTGCATTTAGAAATAACAGAAACAGTCATGATTAAAAATTTACCGTATTTGTCAAAAGTGATTACGGCCATAAAAAATACTGGAGTGCGTATTTCTATTGATGACTTTGGTACTGGGTTTTCTTCTATATCGGTTTTAAAAGAGCTATCAGTTGATTACATTAAAATAGACAAATCTTATATTGATAATATTTGTGAGTGCTCAAAAGATAAAAGTATTGTTTCTGCGGTAACTAACATGTCGCATATGATTGGTTGCCAAGTAATAGCGGAGGGCGTAGAAAACTCCGCTCAGTTAACGTTATTACAAAGTTTAGAAATTGATAAATACCAAGGTTTTATATTCAGTAAACCAGTTAGATTTGATCAAGCACTATCCTTGATATATTAAAGGTACTCGCTGTTTTTATTTAGTTTAGCATTGCTGCATAAACCCAATTTTTTGTAGCAATTTTAAATTGGTATAACCTTTGCTGTTAATACTTAAATTAGCCACTTTAACTTCACTTAGGCTATTAACGATGTATTTTAAATACGATTTACGTAGTCTTATTACAATTTTGCGTAATTTTTACATGTTTAAAATGCTCATTTGAAAGTATTAGGTAAAGGAAATTACAATGAGCTCGGTTTCTAATGTATTTCATAGCAAATGGTTTAACTCATTAGCGGTTATTTTATTAGTCCTTATTATTGCCAGAATAGCCGCACCTTATGCGCTTCAGCAGTATGTAAATTATCAGCTAAAACATACGCAAGGTGTTACGGGGCATGTTGGTGATGTAGATTTGTTTTTATATCGCGGTGCCTACGCGATTGACGACGTTGAAATTTACGCTGTTGATGCAACTTCAGCTCCTAAGCCTTTACTGAGTATTCAAACTCTCGATTTTTCACTTGCGTGGTCAGCCCTTTTAAAAGGGAATTTAGTCACAAATATGGCTTTTACGCGTCCTGAGATAGTTATTTACGATAAAGACCCCAATGCTTCTGAGCAAAATCAACAAGTAAAAGATGAAACCACTTGGGTGGGGCTGGCGAATGACTTAGTACTGTTTTCTATTGATACCTTAATAATTGAGCAAGGCAAGTTAACCTTAGTTAACTCAACCAATAGCGGTGAAAAACCCACTTTTATATCAAATATTAATGCCAAAATTGAAAATATAACGAATGCGCAAAACCTATCAAAAGCACTTGTGACTACTCTAAATGTAGAGGGGGCGTTAATGGGGGAGGCCGCATTAAAACTTGATGGCAAACTAGACCCTTTTAGTAAACATGCTAATTTTGATTTTAACGCAGAGGTGCAGCGCTTCTCAGTTAAAAATCTCGACACTGTATTTAAAGTGTATACACCGTTTGATATTGAAGCGGGGGGGATTGATGGCGCAATGGAACTTGTGGCTAAAGATAATAACTTAAATGGTTATGTAAAAGCGGGTGTTCAAAACCTGAGTGTATTTTCTTGGCGAGAAGATATAGAAAAAGATGATGACGGTATCTTTACTGCTATATTTGAAGGCAGTGTAGATTTACTGGGCTCTATACTTGAAAACGATGAGTCTAAACTTGTTGCTGCACGCATTCCTATAGAGGGGCAATTAGATAATACGGATGTTTCGACTTTTCAAGCCGTTATTTCGGTTTTAAAAAATGCTTTTTTTGATGCGTTTAAAATGAAAGTGGATAATGTTATTTCTTTTGAAGATCCTAAGAGTGATGAATCTTTAAGTAATAAAAGTAATTAATGTATTTATATTTCCCAAATTAAACGTTTAACTCAAAGTAACACCAACATCATTGATGTTGGTGTTACTTGGTTTAGAGGTTTCTATTTGTCTTTACTTAATAGCGCTTTAAGCTCTGCAATTTGAAGTTGTAGCTCATTTACCTGACCTTGTGTTGCAGGTAGAGAATCGTTATCCGCAAGCTCTTCTCGGGCATTTCGGTGCTCCTCACTCATTACTTCTAAAATCGCACCTACCATCATGTTTAAAAATACAAATGCAGTTAAGAATATAAACGTAAGGTAATATATCCAGCTTAATTCGTACACCGCCATTGTTTCGTACATTATGTCGGTCCAATCTTCAAACGTTGCTATTCTAAACAAGGTAAGCATTGATATTGAGACGTCTTGCCAAAGTACGGGATTGATTTCAGCAAACATCATGCTACCCATTGCAGCGTATATATAAAAAATAACAAACATTAATAGGGCTATATAACCCATTTGTGGAATGGCTTTAAGCAATGAGTTAACCAATAAGCGCAGCTCTGGGATCATCGAAACCAATCGTAACACTCTAAATATGCGCAACAGCCTAGCTATTAACATTGTAGAGCCAGCAGCAGGGTATAAACTGCCCAATACTATGATAGTGTCAAATATATTCCATCCCTTAGAAAAGAAGTCTTTAATGCCTTTGCTTGCAACAAAGCGAATTATTAGTTCAATTAAAAAGAATGCAGTAATGCCAACATCCATCCAATTTAGAGCAAGCTCTACGGTAGGATGTAGTGAGTAAGTGTGTGCACCTACTGTAAGGGCAGAAACAATAATTACAGCTATAACAAATGATTGAAATATCTTGCTTTTGTCTATACGCTGAAACAACTTTTGTAACTGCGACATCATAGTAATAGATCCTTTGGATATTAAGATTTTATGGCGCTAATATACAATAGTATCGTAATAATTTAACGCTTTTTCGATATAGAAAGTGTAAGGAAATTTAATGTTTATCAATAAACTAAAAAGCAGCGCATTACTTATTATTGGATCATGTGTTTTGGCTGGTTGCAGCTCTGATGCACGTTTTCATGAATTACAATCGGCGCGCCTTGATGAGTGTAACTATAAAGCTGACAAAGAATATTACGAATGCCTGGATAAACAAGACTCTAACTACGAAGAGTTTAAAAAACAGCAACAAGCCCAGACTAAATAAGTAACCTTTATATTTATGACTAAAACTCAAAAACAGCGCGATAAGCAAATTCGCTTAGCGCTTACTAATGCATGCGAAGCAATAAAAGAAATGGTAATTGATTTTGATTATCTAACGCATACAGTTGATTTAAATAACGAAGTAAACACGTTAAAAGTACAATGTTACTTTATTGATGAGGTAGCCCGTGAAGATGCAAAACCGCAACTTGATGAGTTAACGCAGATTATACTTAGCCAGCTAGCAGCTATTAAGTTGAACGCAAAACCAGCACACATCTCATTTTTAGCCAATTAACAGCGGTTTAGTTGGTATGACATCACATGGACGTTATAATTAGATAAATTATTTTTAGGGTTTAAATTATGGCTGTTCCTTCGCGTTCGCAAATTTCACCAGGTACCACAGTAAATATTGTATTAAAAGAAGATCAACGCAGCGGCACATTAACTGAGGGTGTGGTTGAGCGCCTTTTAACAAAATCACCAAACCACCCACACGGCATTAAAGTACGTTTAGAAGATGGTCAAGTTGGCCGAGTAAAAGAGATTTTATAATGGCAACGTTAACAGAGCAGGCTTTTTGGGATTTAGTAACAACGCCTGATTTAGGGCTCGATCCGCAAAGTGTGAGCGATAACCTAAAAACTAAACTTAATGATTTAAGCGATCAACACCTTATTGATTTTGATAAGCATTTTGGCATACATATGCGCAAGTGTTTTACCTGGGATTTGTTTGGTGCCGCTTTTGTTATGGCTGGATGTAACGACGATTACGGTTTTAGCGAATTTAGATGTTGGTTAATTTCGCGTGGTAAAACAGTATTCGAAAACGCTTTAGAAAATGCTGATTCGTTAGCGCAGTGTACACCTGTTTATTACTTAAACGAGCAGCCTTATCCGTACATTGATGAGTATGATTTAATAGCCGGTTTATTATTTGAAGAACGCAGCGAAGACGAATTACCGTTTATCCCATCTGGCAGTGATGAACCTAAAGGTAAACGTTTTAAAGACAAACCTAAGTTTTTAAAGCAAAGCTACCCGTTATTATTTGCAAAGTACTGGCAATAAAATAAATAGTAATTTGTGCGCTATTTAAACAATTTAATGAGTTTAATTTCCCTACAAGTAAGCGCATTGATATAAATCGTTTTGTTGTTTAAGTACGTATTAACTAAAGTACTTAACAGCAAAATGATTTGTAATGCAGTATCTAGGATGAATCTTTGTGGATTTAAATGTGTTCAATCTAAGGGATTTATTTGTGGCACGAGGTTTGTAACCTAATGGGATCGGTAATTGCTCTTGCGTTATCTTACTGGCTTACACACATGTAAGAATCAGTATAGTCGAGCAAAGCTCCCTTAGCTGCTCGTGTCTTAGTTCCTGAATACGACTTCTCTCCTTTTATAGTAAATCTCTGTTATAGTTGTTAAAAGTTATAAAAGCTAGGTGATTAGGCATTTTGCTATTATTTAACACGCTGACTCACGAGGATACACCCACGAAATGAAATATTTAACACTCGCTTTATTAACTGTCGCTTTTACAAGTGCAAATGCTTTTTCTGAGCCGAGTAATAAAACACGATTTATACCGCTTTTAAAGTCAAAATTGGGAGCCTACGAAGTTGTGTCGAGCAACTCAGGGTTATGCGTTAACAGCAATTTGAGTTTGACAGATGAAAGTGATTTAAGTGCTGGTTTTAAACTTGGTGAGCAAATTGTATTTGGATCGCTCCACAATGGTACCCGAACCATTAAAAAACCAAACTTTTGCTTTATAACCAGCACTCTTAAATATAAAAGTGATGGCCTTGAAAACGGCTTAAGAATGAGCCGTTGTGAAAGCCCTGCAAACGAAAAAACAATCAGTCAAAGTATCAAATTTTTAGCTGATAACACACTCAAATACACATTGAGCGAACCCAATGTAGAGTGCACATTTAAAAAAGCAGATGAGAGTAAATAAAGCATCTAGTAAGTAGTAAGTAGCAAATCATTCGCAGTATATTTTAGGGATATCGCGCCAACGCGTAGTGTACTGCGGCGACAAAAAATCACGGTTCATGTGCCACCGGTCATTTAATTTACTACTTGCAAGGCTTAGCATTCCTTTTCCGTATCGATTGTTAATTGTGTCTAAGCATTGCATAAGTTTTGGATTATCAGGGCTTTTATTAAATAAGTCATTTTGCTGAAACTGTTCTGATATTAGCTCTACCGCACCCACACCACATTTATAAAACCGTATACCGGGTTGGTAAATCTTATTAAATACCTCAGATACAGCATTAGCCATCACGCAGGTGTCGTTAGTGGGTGAGGGGAACTTATACACAAAAGACTTTTTATAATATTTATTTTCGTGCGCGCCACTGGCTGCAAAAATATAAAGCTGGTGAGTGAGCGAGTGTTGCGCTCTTAATTTATTAGCCACTGTGGTTACATGGTTAATTAGCGCTGTTTTAAGTGCTGTTGGCTCACATATGCGCTCTCCAAAACTACGGGTTGAATAAATCTCCCGCTTATCTTGTCGTACATCATCCCAGTTTAAACATGTTATCCCGTTAAGCTCGCTTACTGTGCGTTCAACAACCACACTAAATGCACGGCGCATTGCTCTAGGGTTTTGCTGAGCAAGATCCCAGGCGGTGTGTATATTCATTATTTTAAGTTTTTTAGCTAGCCGCCGGCCTATCCCCCACACATCTTCGCAGCTCATTCTTTGTAAAATAGCTTGGCGAGTTTGTTCGCTATTTATTACTGCTACACCATTAAAACCACTGAGCTTTTTAGCAGCATGGTTAGCGGCTTTTGCTAAAGTAGGGGTCGGGCCAAAACCAACACCTACAGGTAGCTTTGTTTCGCGCCATACTGTGCGCCTTATTGTATGACCGTATTCATGCCAGTCTTTAATTAATGATGTGTAGCCATCAAAGTGCAAAAACGATTCATCAATACTGTATATGTGCTGTGTATCGCAAAAGCGAGCGATGATATTCATCATCTTGTCGCTTAAATCAGCATAAAGCTCGTAATTACTAGAGCGAATAACAACGTTGTTTTGTTCAAGTAAATGCTTAACTTTAAAGTACGGGCCAAATTTAGGAATATTTAAGCGCCGAGCAATAGGGCAAATAGCGCATACACAGCCATCGTTATTGGTAAGTACAACCACGGGTTTGGATCGAATAGCAGGGTCAAATACTTTTTCGGCGCTGGCATAAAACGACACAGCATCAACTAAGGCATACATTTTAGTAACTCTGGGCTTTGCCTGTGCATTCTTATTGATAGCGTTACTACGCCTTCGAGCTGAAACTCGTCTGCAGAGGTGAGTTGTACAGGCTTATGTAAAGAAGACGCTGAAAGCAGCCGTGCATTGGTTTTATCAAGCAGTTTGCATACAAAAAGACCATTTAAGTTAGCAACAATAACGTCACCATTTTCTGCAGGCTCTGCACGGTCGATAACTAATAAGTCCCCTTCAAAAATTCCGACTTCTTGCATAGAGTTGCCCGATGCTAGGCCAATAAAGGTAGCATTTGGGTGCTTTATTAAAAGCTCATCAAGGGTTACACCTAGCTCGGTGTACTGCGCTGCGGGCGATTCAAAACCACACACGCCTGCTTCTATATAAATGGGAATGACAAACATAACACAACCTAAAACGCATATACTGTATAAGTGTACAGTATATGCGTTTTGTGTAAGTTATGCCAAGAAATGTATAACCGATCAATCCATATTTTTGATCATTTGCTGTGCGATATCTAAAAAGTCTTTGATTTGCTGAGGTTTTAAGTTTTTACACATTTGATTATTTATTTTCTGCTCTGAGGCTAATAACTTATCAAAAAGAACTTTGCCTTGCTCTGTGAGCGACAAAATAAAGCAGCGCTTATCGTGCTCACTTGCCTGTTTATTTATTAAATTTAAGCCAATAAGATCTTTAATTAAACGTGCTATTTGCGCTTTGTCGCGCTGCGTTTTAGTAACAATATCGTTAGCCGTACAGTTATTTACGTTCGCGATAATATGTATGCAGCGTACGTGCATAGCATTTATACCAAGTTCGCCTGCGTTAATTGCTTCACGAATTGTGACGCGGTAATTTTGCATCAATTCAAACAGCGTATTTGATAAAGGTGTATTCATAAAACTCTCAATGTAGTTGACAAAGTCAATTAACTTGTTATAGTTGATTTTATCAACCAATGGGGCGTTGTGCAATGTCTGCTTTTATAGCAGCTAATTATTATACCAATCTGCTTATATATGGGGTTTATTTAATTTGTTAAATTGATCAAAGATTTATGCAAGTTGGTATTAAAGTCCAAGTTTTGTAAAACGAGGTAATGCATGGGTAAACAAATTCGCAAAGCTAACATATTAAGTACGCAGCAAATCACACCACACCTACAACGCATTGTTGTAGGCTCTGATGATTTTAACGACTTAACCTCACAGCACATTGGTAACTATGTAAAAGTACTGATCCCAAAAAATGGTGAAGTAGATTTTAACTTAAAAACAGCGTGTATGCGATCTTACACAATAAGGCATGTAGATGCACAAACAGGCGCGTTAACACTTGATTTTGTTATAAATATGCACCAAGGTCCGGCAACTGACTGGGCTAAAATTGCAAAAGTAGGTGATGAGGTAGGTATTGCAGGCCCAGGCCCTAAAAAGCTAGATAATTATGGGCATTCGCATTATGTGTTGCTAGGGGATTTAACATCGGTAAATGCAATAAAGGGGTATGCGCAGCAATTACCTTTAACTTCAAAAATTGATGCTTTTGTACATGCGCCCACTGAGCAAGACATTATTGATTTAGAAACAAGCCGCGATATTAATTGGCTTGTTACCGACAACGCTGACGAAGTGCTACTAAGCGCGCTTCAAAATTTGCACATTACAGCAGAGCCTCCCATTGTATTTATGGCATTGGAAGCTGGGCTTGTGCGTAAAGCAAAGACATTGTTAACAGAGCAATTTAATATACCACGCGGTAATATTGTTTCCTCAGGGTATTGGAAAAAAGGCGTGGATTCAGAAGGCTATAAAAAGCTGCGCCAACGTGATGCACAGCTTGCTTGAATACCTTAGAGCAAAATAACATATACCTATTTTGCTCTAATACCACTGCGTAACTTGAATTGACCTAATAGAAGACCCATTTAAGTGTTTTATGCTAATGATGTAATACATTGTTAGCATGCATTTTTAGGAGCTGCTATTTTGTTAAATTCCATTCCTTTTTCGTTATTAGAACTTGCCCCCATGATCAAAGGGGACAGCGTTACTAACACTCTTCATAAAAGTACTAAATACGCTCAACGTGCTGATGAGCTTGGCTTTAACCGTTTTTGGCTTGCTGAGCATCATAATATGCCAGGTATAATTTGTGCGGCCACTTCAATTTTGGTTGGTCACATTGCAGGTAATACCAAAAAGATACGCGTTGGGTCAGGCGGTATTATGCTGCCAAACCACTCCCCATTAGTTGTTGCTGAACAATTTGGTACATTAGAGAGCTTATATCCAGGGCGAATAGATTTAGGGCTAGGGCGTGCCCCAGGTAGCGATCCTGTAACGAGTCGTGCATTAAACAACGATATGAGCCGCGCAGAAAATTTCCCAGGTGAGGTAACTGAACTGCAAACATTGTTAGGTCCTTACAATGGTACGCATCCTATACGTGCTATACCGGGGGAGGACACAAACGTTCCGATTTGGTTATTAGGCTCGAGTTTATTTAGCGCGCAACTAGCGGCGCAAAAAGGGTTACCGTATGTATTTGCAGGGCATTTTGCACCGCGCTTTGTGCACGATGCAATAGCGTTGTATAAGCGCGAATTTAAAGCATCAAGCGTACTTGATAAGCCATACGTAATGCTTGCACTGCCTTTAGTGGCAGCAGACACCGACGATGAAGCGCAATACTTGTCGACTACTTCTAAGCAACGTGTGCTCGAACTTATACGCGGTAACGAGCTGTGGCTAAAACCACCTGTTGAAAGCATGGACGGGTTATGGAGCGAACAAGAACGCGCTCATGTAGAGAACTTTTTAAGTCTAAGCGTAGTAGGCGGACATGTAAGTATTAAACACAAGTTAGAGATGATAGCTAAACAGCTAAAAGTTGATGAGTTTATATTTACCAATGATGTATTCGATAGTGAAAAACGCCACCGTGCACTCGAAATTTTAATGGAAATAAAACACTAAAATATAGTTAGTTAAGCAAGCGTACACTCTGGGCTTGTTAACATACAGACATCATCAAAAGTTAAACTTTTTTAACTCATTTAATTAACTTTAAGTGATGTCTGTATTTGTTATTTAAATATTCAAAGTAAATTTGATTTCTATTTTTAGTACATATTTTGCTTTATATACCGTTCTGTTTTTTCAATTGAACTGATTTAAACAATCAATTTTAAGATATCACTTTTGTTTTTTATAATGTAGCTATAAACCAGACATCATAAAATTAAAGGCAGGTACACCGTGAACTCTCTAAACACCGCAACAGCTAATTCAGTTAACAAAACAGCGCAGCCAAAAGTTGCTCTGATTGCTGAAGGTGGCGGGCAGCGAGGGATATTCACAGCTGGCGTACTTGATGCGTGGTTAGAGCAAAGCTATGACCCTTTTGATTTATTTATTGGTACTTCAGCGGGTTCACAAAACTTAACTAGCTACTTAGCGCGTCAAAAAGGCTACGCTAAACGCCTGATTAGAGGACTTTCGCGTAATAAGCGTTTTTTTCAGCTTGGTCGCGGATTAGTGGGTAAGCATATAGTTGATCTAGATTGGTACTTTGACAAAACCACTGAAGTAAACAGAGCTATAGATTTCAAAACAGCGAAAACTAGTTTAGGTGAGCGTGAACTACTTATAACAGCCACAAATGCACGAGACAGAAAAGCTTATTACTTATCGCCTACAGGTGATAGTGGTCAATGGCGTGATTTGTTAAAGGCTTCTAGCGCACTTCCGTTTTTATACAAACAAGGTGTAAAGTTAACACCTTGGTTAAACGCAAAAGCAGCGAATGAAACACATATTGTTGAAGAGCAAGCACAGAGCGATTTTTATCTAGACGGCGGTTTAGCCGCTCCACTCCCCGTGCGTGAGGCTTACAACCGAGGTGCTCGTAAAATTGTTGTAATAAGAACGGTTGACGCTAATTTTCAAGCGCAATCTGCATGGGTACAAAAGCTAAGAACATTTGCTATAGCATCGGGCTATTGTCCAAAAACATTAGACTACTTAATACAGCACGAGAAGGCTTATTTAGATGAGCTTGAGTTTATTGCAAATCCACCAGATGATGTAGAAATAATACAAATTTTTGCAGACGAAAAACTGCATAGCAAATTATTAGGTAGTTCAAATAACGATTTACGTTTTGATCATAAATTAGGCTTAGCTGCAGGTCGATCTTATTTAGCGCAGCAAAGCCAATTTGAGACCAGCAATACGCATAACTATACGCAAAGCGAATATAGTTACAATTAAACCAAATTCTTATACCTAGATTGCAAATAGTACTGCAACTTAAAATTGCAGTACTATTCTTCATTTAAATGACACCCACTTAAATTTGTATGTTTATTAACCCCTAGATTCTGGCGCTTCAATTCTTTAAAACTATAAATGGGTGTCATTCTAAATTTTTAAATTAGCTAAAATTATTGTGAACACTTAAATAATATAAATGGGTGTCATTTTAAACCTAAAAATAAACCTAAGTTGATGAGAGTAATATGCTCGTTTCACTATTTAAAATACCGTCTATTTCTCTTACTTGCCTAAGTACTCCATCAAACTCACTTAAATTCGCGGCCTGTATCTCTGCTACCAAATCCCAAGCACCATTGGTGGTGTGTAATTTTATAAGCTCGGGTATTCCGCGCATTGTTTTAATTACTTGTGAGGTAGATTTACCAACGACTTCTATCATCATAATTGCGCGCACAGCTTCTGTTTCTATGTGTTCGTGAACGCGTACAGTAAACCCTAATATTGCGCCTGAGCTAACTAATCTGTCTAACCTATTTTGAACTGTCCCGCGTGATACATTTAAAGAACCGGCTAAAGCTGAAACCGAAGCGCGACCGTCTTTTCGTAATTCAGCAATTAAAGCGTTATCAAGGGAATCGTAAATATAAGGAGTCATAAATCAAACCTTTTAGAGCATGGCCTACTAAAATACACAATTTGTATATACCTGCATAGCAAAGTGATAAAAATTGATAAAATTTGTATAACTAATTGCCATATTAAATAGCATGCGGCCTCGCTAAACTTGTTTTAAATTAACTAATACATTTATTTAAGAGGTTTCAACATGAGTCATTTTATAGCACAGCCAAAACAAGGCGTTCCGTTTGTTAGCGTTCAGGCAATGGCTAAGCTTATAAATAGCTTAGGGGTCGAAAACGTTTTGTTAGAGCTAACACATAAATTAGAAACCGACTTTGCCCGTTGGAAAGAGTTTGATAAATCACCTCGCTATGCAGCACACTCACCAGAGGGTGTTATAGAGCTAATGCCTGTGAGTGATGGCCAGATGTTCAGCTGTAAATATGTAAACGGTCACCCAAAAAACACCTTTCGAGAACTTCAAACAGTCGCTGCATTTGGTATTTTAGCCGATGTAGATAGTGGTTATCCGGTAATGATCAGCGAAATGTGCCTACTAACAGCGCTACGTACAGCGGCTACATCGGCGCTGGTGGCTAAGTATTTAGCACCAAAAAACTCAACAACACTTACATTAATTGGTAATGGGGCACAGTCTGAGTTTCAGGCACTGGCATTTAAAGCTGTATTGGGCATAACACATATTCGTTTATACGATATAGATGCAAACGCGTCTAAAAAAGCATTTACTAATTTAAGTGCTTACGGGTTAAACGTAACTATTTGTAATAGCGCACAGGAAGCTGTGCAAGGTGCGCACGTTATTACAACCTGCACTGCCGATAAAACCAATGCTACAATTTTAACAAACGACATGATCCCACAAGGTGTGCACATTAATGCCATAGGTGGCGATTGCCCAGGTAAAACAGAGTTAGATGCTAAATTACTCGAGCGCGCTAATGTATTTGTAGAGTACGAGCCACAAACTCGAATAGAGGGCGAAATACAACAAATGAGTGAAAGCTTTGTTGTAACTGAGTTTCATAAAGTCGTTAATAAGCAATCGCTTGGCCGTACTAGCCAAGACGAATTAACTATTTTTGATGGTGTAGGCTTTGCGAGCGAAGACTTTACAGCGCTTGTATTTATACGCGATCAACTTATTAAAAGCGGTGAATTTACATTGCTCGATTTAATTACACAGCAAGCCGATCCGCGCAACTTGTTTTCGGTACTTAATACAGAGCAAACATCAGCACAAGAGCACGTAGCATGAGCCACGTAAATCAAGCTCCGAGTGCGGTTGTTATGGTACGTCCGCATCACTTTACGTCTAACCCACAAACAATGCTCGACAATGCATTTCAAAGTGAATGCTTAGCACCAAATCAAAGTGAACAAGCATATAGCGAAGTCACAAATGCAGTAAAATTATTAAAAAATGAAGGGGTAAAAGTTCACCTTTTTGAAGATGAGCAAACACAGACTCCCGACTCTGTGTTTCCAAATAATTGGTTTTCTACTCATCAAAGTGGGGAATTAATAATCTACCCAATGTTTGTAGAAAACAGAAGGTTAGAATATCGAAAAGATATTATTGATTTTTTAACGGATCACTATAAAGTGACGGTTGTGACTGATTATGCGCATTTAGCGAAAGAAAATTCATTCCTAGAAGGCACGGGCTCACTGGTTCTCGATCATCAATATAAACTGGCTTATGCAGCAAAATCTAAAAGAACAACTCAATCGGTTGTTAATACAGTTTGTAATTTGCTCGCATTAAAACCCGTTATATTTAATGCATATGATGAAAAAGGTACAGCGGTATATCACACTAATGTATTAATGTGCGTTGCAACTGAGTTTGTAATGGTTGGCTTAAACATGGTGCCAAGTGAGGAGCGTAAAGCGCTAGTTACTCATTTTTTACAAAGCCACCACGAAGTAATTGATTTATCACTCGATCAAATTAATAACTTTTGTGGCAATGCTATTGAGCTACAAGGTAAAAATGGTCGTATTTTAGCCTTATCGCAAACTGCGTTTAATGCACTTACACCGGCACAAATAACAGTTATACAAAAAACGGCTAAGCTTGTGCCATTACCAATACCTACTATTGAGTCGGCTGGTGGCTCAGTTAGGTGCATGATTGCAGGAGTTCATTTGCAAAATAAATAATGTATAGTTTTAAGGCAGCTTAGCTGCCTTATTTGCATTAAATTTTTAGTCGATGTCGTAAGCAAATGCCGTTATACCCAAAAAAGGGTATTAATATAAAAAATATAAGAAGGAATTAGCAATGTTCGATACCGTCGTCAAAAGCGTAAACAACCTTTTATGGGGAGAAGGGCAAGTACTTATTTATATACTCTTGTTTACGGGGGTATGGTTTTCAGTACGACTAAAAGCAATTCAAATACTTAAATTTAAACATATGTTTAGCCTTTTAAAAGGCAGTAGCAAATGTAAAAAAAACGACATTTCATCATTCCAAGCATTGTGTACAGGGCTTTGCGCACGAGTAGGCACTGGTAATTTAGCCGGTGTGGCTGTGGCAATTTCACTTGGCGGCAGCGGTGCAATATTTTGGATGTGGGTAATAGCCATATTGGGTATGGCTACAGGCTTTGCTGAAAGCGTACTTGGGCAAGTATATAAAGTGCGAGATAGTGGCGGCGAGTTTAGAGGCGGCCCTGCATATTATATTCAACAAGGTTTGGGTAGCCGAGCATTTGCAATTGTGTTTGCCGCGTGTTTGTTTTTAGGTTACGGCTTTACGTTTAGCGCAATGCAAACTAACACAATTACCGACGCACTTAATTACGCGTTTGAAGTTCCTACATTTTATTCAGGCCTGGTCATTACCGTACTAGCCGGCTCAATTATACTCGGTGGCTTTAAAGCAATTGCCCGATTTGCAGAGCGTGTTGTGCCAATAATGGGCATTGTGTTTGTACTTGCTGCCGTAATTATTACGATTATAAATTTCACGCAAGTACCTGCCATGCTTAAAGATATATTTTTATCGGCGTTTGGTTTACAAGAAGCTGGGGCTGGTGCAATGGGCGCAGCCATTAAAAACGGTATACAACGTGGTTTATATTCTAATGAGGCCGGTGCAGGTAGTGTGCCGCATGCTTCAGCAAGTGCCAGCCCAATTCCTAATCACCCTGTAACGCAAGGTTACATACAAATGCTAGGCGTATTTTTCGATACAATAGTACTGTGTAGCTGTACCGCGGTGATCATTTTATTAGCCGATATAGACATAAGCGGTGAAATGGAAGGCATTCGTTTAACACAAAGCGCGATGACCGCTCATTTAGCACAAGGTGGTGTTTACTTTGTAGCAGCCGCTATAACCTTATTTGCTTTTACATCGGTAGTGGCAAACTACGCCTATGCAGAGAGCAACTTGCACTTATTTAAGCTCGACAACAAAGTAGGGCGCGGCATTTACACTTTGCTTTATTTATCAATGATGTTGTGGGGCGCGTCGGCCACCTTAAAAGAAGTCTGGGATTTAGCCGATATTGCCTTAGGGTTAATGACAGTGGTTAACGTTATCGCTATTATACTGTTAACGCCGACTATTTTGTCTGTTACGAGCGATTACCACGCACAAAGAGACAAAGGTTTAGAGCCCGAATTTAAAGTAAAAGATGTAAAAGTACAGGGCAAATGCGAAGACGGCATTTGGGACTAGTTCAGCACACTTAACTACAAAAAGCGGTTTTATGGCAACATAAAACCGCTTTTTACTTTGCATAAATATTCACTTTCAGTATTGTAAAAATAACAGAAGCAACCAAAATAAAAGGCACAATTTTTTAGATGATCGAGATTCACGCAGGGAAAACAGCGGCTAAAATTATTAACGAACAGGGCTTTAAACCTGAACTTTTCACCTCTTTTTTAGGTGCAAGTGGCGGTCCTAAATGGTTTACATTATTTGGCTTAGATAAATATATTTTTGGTGAATTTTTTAAAAACCGCACCCAACCACTTAATTTAATTGGCTCATCTGCTGGCGCTTTTCGCTCTGCGTGTTTTGCACAAAACGATCCTGTTGCTGCGATTGAGCGATTAGCAAAATCGTATTCGCAAACCCGATATTCAAGTAATAAACCAACACCAAATGAAATAACAATAAAAGCGCGCGCATTACTTGAAGATGTTTTTGGCGATAACGGCGTAATCGAAATTATAAATAACCCAATATTTAAAGCGCACTTTATAGTAGCAAAATCGAATGGCTTTATTGCCAGCGAAAATAAATTAATACAGTTAATGGGTTTATCAAAAAGTTACATGCTTAACCGCGTTAACCGAAAATTATTAGGCTCACAGTATGAGCGCTTTATATTTGGCCCAGCAACAAGTGACTTATCAATTACCGACAGCTACAATTTTAAAACGCAAAACATAGCGCTTACTCAAAATAATTTAAAAGATGCATTACTTGCATCGGGCTCTATACCACTTGTTATGCAAGGCATAAAAAATATTGCAGGCTCGCCGCAAGGAATATATCGCGACGGCGGAATTATCGATTACCACTTTGATTTAAAAATTAATAACCCAGGCTTAATTTTATATCCGCATTTTAATTCAGAGCCAAAAGCAGGGTGGTTTGATAAAAATTTAAAACGTAAAGTGTCGCCACTTAATTACGACAAAGTAGTAATGATCACCCCATCAAAAGAATTTGTAGCAAGCTTACCGTACGGAAAAATTCCAGACAGAAACGACTTTACCGATCTTGATGCAGATACACGCATTAAATATTGGAATACTGTTTTTAGTGAAACAGAAAAGTTGGCTGAAGCGTTAGATAAAAATTTAGAAAATAAATTATTTAGTACCATAGATATAATGGGATAGGATTATTTATTTAGTTACTTGTTATAAATAAGAAATTAAAAAGGAGATTTTATGAAACTATACAAATATTTATCTGCTGATGCTGCTACGGCATTCTTAACAGAGCCTACACTTAGGCTAAGTCAGAACAATAGTCAGAATGATCCTTTTGAAGTTTTACCAACAGGAATAGATATAAATAAAATAAAAGATGTCAGCCAAGAGACTATAAAAATTTGTGGGAGAGAATTTAATTCGCACAGAGATATAAATCCATATTTAGATTTATATGGTTATGTGTCTTTAAGCAAAAATAAAGAAAGTATGCCAATGTGGGGTAACTATGCAACTAACAGTAAAGGTATATTAGTTGAATTTGAAGTTGATGAAGAAGATCCATTTTCTATTTTTGATATAGATAAAACTAATGATATTGAAGCCTACCTGAGTGACAATGTTATTTATAATAGAGAGCGAAGCTATAGCAAAAATATCACTACTTTATCAGATGAAGAGGTTAATAATTTTTCTAAACATTATTTCTTTAGTAAACATGAATCTTGGAAGCACGAGGAAGAATATAGATTTGCACTACCATTTACGAACTGCAATAAAGTCATAACACTTGGTAATTCAGATGAAACCAAAAATAAACTGAGCTCACTGGGTTATAAAGGTGATTTAAGAGAAAAAATTAATGATCTATCTAATGTGTTTTTTCTAGCAGGGTTTTGTGAAAATGACCTTTCAAGATGGAATTCAGTTTGGAGAAATTATGAAGCTTATCAAGTGATGTTCTTAATTAAAGTTAATCCAAGTAAAATATCTAAAATTTACTTAGGAGTAAATTCAGATGTAAAGAAAATGAAAGAAGCAATAATAGAGGGGACTAAGTTAGCATCTGGAAATAGAGGAAGGTTTTATAATAGCTATGAAAATTTTAGAAATGTCTATAAATGTAAACTTGACAGCAATTTATTTGAATTGAAATATGAAAAACTTACGTAGAATACTTCAGCATAGAAATATAGAACACAACCCATAAATTACGTTATGTTAAATTGCATGGGTTTTAATAAAGCGAGCGTGATTATACAAACCAGCTCGCTTTTAGGAGAGTAATTTGGAGGTTAATTAAGCTCTGAATCAACCCAAAACTTGGTACCTTTTAATACAGCTTGTAGTGCAAGGCCATTTTCGGTTACAGAATATACAGTCACTTGATCTGCAATCGCTTCGGCAACCAGTGCACCGCCTTTATCTTCATATTTTGCTGCTGCATCAGCGTTTCCGCCAAATGCCCAACCATGTTCAATAAATCTATTTAGTGCAGCTTGGTTATGAAAAACCATTACAACGTTAAAATCTTTTACACCTAAACCAAGCCCTAAACCGGCTTCGCCCATATTCATGTAAGTCGATTTACCTGTAAGGTTATTCTTAACTACGCCGTAACCGCCACCAAAACTGGCTAAAACAACATTTACGTTCGCGTTATCAAAAACAGCGTAACCAGCCGAATTAGCAATTTGTTTTTTAACATCAGGTTTTTCAGCGTATAATTTATCTAACGTGTTTGCTTTCATACTTTGTACAAGTGAACGTTTTTCGCTTGGTGATGCACTACCCGTAGTCGCACAACCAGTTAACGCAACAGTTAAAGCAAGTATGCTTAGTGTAATTAGTTTTTTCATAATGTTTTCCTTAATAAGATATAGCAAGCAACAACCATAGAATAGTCACAGTATTAAAATAATTAGAGTTTTACTATGTCCAATACTAGACAGTATCGGACTTTAACGTTATTCTGTAAGTCTATTATTTAATTGAATATTTATACATTATGCTTGTTGCTTTGGTTGATACGTTAAAACAATTAAGATATCAAATTGCCCATCTAGATGACGGTACTCTAAATTCAGAATACCCAGAACTTGCATCCTTTATACAGGAAGTTGGCTTGACTGTAACTGAATCAAAAGCCGATCTGACATTCTTATATCAGTTTTTATATGTTTATGGCAGAAAATCAGAAGCCACTTATAGTCGTTTTCGAAATGAGCTTGAACGCTTTTATTTATGGTCGTGGTTAATAGCAGAAAAATCAGTATTCGATTTAAAACGTGAAGATATTGAAGCTTACGTTGATTTTATGGTTGAACCTGATAAAGAATGGGCTGCAACTTCAGTGCAATGGCGTTATAAAGATGAGCAAGGAATTCGTAGATTAAATCAAAATTGGCGCCCTTTTATGCTAAAAGAATCGACTGCCAGCCAACAAACTTTATCAGCCATGTTTACTGCCTTAAATGTATTTTATAAGTTTGCCCTACTCGAAGAAAAAACATTTGCGAACTTTGTCCCTGTTGTTAAAAAAAATAGCCCGTATTTAGTTGTTCAATCACAGATTCAAATTCCTGATACATTAAGTGATATTCAATGGGAATACGTTTTTGGTGTAACGCGTGATTTATGCGAACATAACCCTGATTTAGAGCGAAACTTATTTACGCTTGCCTGCTTAAAAGGTCTTTATTTACGAATTTCAGAATTATCTGAGCGCCCACAATGGTCGCCGGTAATGTCTCATTTTTGGCAAGATAATGATGGATTTTGGTTTTTACGTATAATGGGTAAAGGTAATAAATTACGAGATGTAACCTTAAGTGATGATTTTGTTGAATATTTAAAACGATACAGATTATATCGAGGGCTACCTGCCCTTCCTCGGGTTGATGAATCTGAGCCGTTAGTTCATAAAATTCGCGGTCAAGGTGGCATGACCGTAAGGCAAATTAGGCGTTTAGTTCAACAAAGTTTTGATTATGCTCAGCAATCATTACTTGATGATGGTTTTAAAGATGACGCTGAACAACTTGGCGCTGCAACTGCACATTGGCTTCGTCATACTGGTGCTACACATGATGCGCAAACCAGACCGCTCAAACATTTATCAGAAGATTTAGGCCATTCTAAAATTGCGACTACCGATCAAATTTATATTCAAACAAATATTAAAGAGCGAGCAAAATCAGGACTTAAAAGGAAAATTTAATGGAGTATTTAGTAATAGCATTTATAGGCGGACTATTTTTAATTTATTCTTTAACACTTCGCCAGTTAGAAAAAACAGAAGTAACAGGTCCAATGTTTTTTGTTGTCGGCGGAATATGTTTAGCTTTTATGCTACCCAACGAAGGACATAAAATAAAAGAAGGCGTTGATCTTTTATTACCATTTATAGAGCTTACGCTAAGTATATTTTTATTTTCTGATGCAGCTAAATCAAAGCTAAGTGTTTTAAGGCATAGTTTTCAGTATCCTAGTTTACTATTGTTTGTTGCCCTACCCTTAACATTATTACTCGGTATTGCTGTTGCTTTATTTTTCTTTGCTGAGCTTTCACTTATTCAAGCGGCGTTACTCGCAATTATTTTAACGCCTACCGATGCAGCTTTAAGTAAAGGGCTATTAGCAAGTACACAAGTGCCTGAAAAAATACGTGAAGGGATAAATACTGAAAGTGGTTTGAACGATGGATTATGTGTGCCCATATTTTTAATATTTATATTACTCGCTAAAAATCCTGATTCAGCTATTACCGCAACACAAACATTAACTGTGTTTGGCCGAGAGCTTGGCCTGGCTCTATTAATAGCTATTACAAGTATCGCTGTATTTATACCGAGTTTAAACTTTGCAATGAAACGTCATTACTTTGCACAAAATACCAGTCCGTTTTTATTACTCGGTTTTGCTATGGCTGTGTTTTCTGTGACTCAATATTTTCATGGCAGTGGATTTATTGCGGTGTTTATTGCAGGCTTATTATTTGATAAATTTTCGACCGAAGAAGTTAGAACAGAATTAATTGAAGACTCAGAGCATATCGCAGATTTCACATCGTTAATGATTTGGTGCTTGTTCGGGTTTGTTTGTGCTTACTTAGTTATTCCTAAATTAAATACTGAAATTATAATTTACGCTTTGTTAAGTACAACATTGATTAGAATAATTCCAGTTATGTTGTCACTGCAGTTTACGGCATTGAGTATTAAAGAGCGTTTTACATTTGCGTGGTTTGGACCAAGAGGATTAGCATCAATTGTTTTTACATTGATGGTGATAGATACGCAAATAGAAAACAAATATCAAATAGCGACTATAGCAATGACGACTATTTTATTTAGTGTATTTATACACGGCATTAGCACTAAACCTATTGCAGATAGCTTTGCTAAAAAGTAGTTTTTAAAACAGTTATTTAAATTAGATAATTAAAATAATAGATTTAAAAAAGGCATAACGATTACTTTCATTATTGATGAAGTTAATTGTTACGCCTTTTTTGCTTAAGAACTAATTTAATAAATCTATTTAAGTACTCTTATTTTATAAAGTTATTTAAGAACCTGTGCTAGTAATTCAATTGGGTGTTTTGGTTTAAATTGTTCAAAACGTTTAACTTGGCTACGACAAGAAAATCCCGTAGATAAAAGTTGCTCTGGTTTATTTTTATCTACAATTGGTTTCCAACTCATTTCGTAAAGCGCACGTGAGTTATCTTGATTTTGTGCTTCGTGGCCATAAGTCCCCGCCATTCCACAGCAACCTGTATTTGTTGTTTTTAATGTTAAACCAATATCACTGAAAATTGTTTGCCAAACATTTGCCGCTTTTGGCAGTGCAGTTGTCTCAGTACAGTGACTCAGTAATGTAAATTCAGTATCTGTATTTTGCTTTGCGCTTAGTGATTTAAACGATTGTGTTTCTAGCCATTCATGGGCAAGTTGCACATTAAATTGCCCACGGTTATTTTCTAAAATTGTATTATATTCATCGCGGTAGCACATAACGAGTGACGCATCTAAACCGACTAGGGGTGCATTAATATCATTTAATTTATTTAAAAACTCGGCTGCATTTTTAGCTGTAACTTTAAATTCATGCAAAAAACCTTTTACGTGTTGCGGTTTACCATTTGGTTTAAAAGGTAATAGCATTGGTTTTTTGCCAAGTTGGGTTATTAAAGTAATAAAACTTTCTACTAATTCGGCTTCGTAAAAGCTCGTAAATGGGTCTTGTACTATTAATACATATTCACTTTGTTGCTCTGCATTTAATTTATTTAATAAATCAAAATCAAATTTTTGTGTTTTAGTAATACGCTTTGAAAGTGCAGGAATACTTAACTGTGGTGTATCAACATAGCCAACTGTTTTTTTAATAACATTGCTTACTAATGATGTTTTAACAATTGGATTTATGACTTTAGCGAACTTTGCCATTAATGGCGCGCTGTTTTCTATGTTACCAACAAGGTAATCTTTTAGCGGACGCGCATAATAACTATGATAATAATTTAAAAAGCGTGAACGAAAAGTGGGTACATCTACTTTAATTGGGCATGCAGTTGTACATGCTTTACATGCTAAACATTCATCCATTGACGCTTTTACTTCGTGAGAAAAGTCGTAAATACCTTTTCGTTTTTCGCGGCTATGAACAAAACGTTCCCACCAGGTGATTACTTCACCTTTGTTAAGTTGCTTTTCTACTTCGAGTAAATCTACATTTTTTGACTCTTGTAATCGAAGCCATTCGCGCATTAAACTTGCGCGTCCTTTTGGTGAATTACGGCGATCGCCAGTTACTTTATACGATGGACACATAGGTGAATTTTCATCGTAATTAAAGCATATGCCATTACCATTACAGGTCATTGCATTGTTAAAACTGGTTTTAACTTCTATTGATATTTGCTTATCGAAGTGCGATCTCTTTTGTCCATCAACACTAACTAGTGAGTCTTCACTATCGATAGGAGTACATATTTTACCAGGGTTAATACGGTTGTTAGGATCAAAAGCTGTCTTTATTTTACGAAGTTGAGTATATAAATGCTCACCAAAAAATTCAGGACTATATTCACTTCGGTAACCTTTACCGTGTTCGCCCCACATTAAACCACCGTACTTAGCGGTTAGTTTTACTACTTGATCTGAAATAGTTCTAAGTAGTTTTTCTTGTTCTGGGTCGCACATATCAAGTGCTGGGCGTACGTGTAAAACCCCCGCATCAACATGGCCAAACATACCATACTGTAAATTATGGCTGTCGAGTAATGCTCTAAATTCGACAATATAATCTGCTAAGTTTTCAGGGGGTACAGCGGTGTCTTCTGCAAAGGCGAGTGGTTTTTGACTGCCTTTTACATTACCTAATAAACCCACAGACTTTTTACGCATTGCGTAAATTTTAAGTATATCGCTTTTATCACTGGTTAACTGATAACCAATAACGCCATTAGTTTGATTTGCTACGCATTCGTCTAGAAGTTTACAAAGCGTGTCTACTTTGTCTTTTATATCATCGTTTGATACTGCATTAAACTCGACCATGTTAAGGCCTTGCATATCTTTATTTGGTACGTCGGTTATTAAGTCCGATACTAAATTCCAAATAATGTCTTCACGCGCTAAGTTTAAAACTTTGCTATCAACGGTTTCTACCGATGTTGCGCGTGCATCAACTAAAAACGGTGAATGACGAAGTGCTGAATCAAAACTATCGTACTTGATATTTATAAGGGTTTTAAATTCAGCAATCGGTGTTAGGTTTAATTTAGCTTCAGTTACTATACCTAATGAGCCTTCTGAACCTGTTATTAGTCGGCTCATGTCAAAAGTAAGTAAGTCATCACTTAGCACATGCTCTAGGTCGTAGCCGGTTAAAAACCTATTTAACCGTGGAAACTTAGCTAAAATAGCTGCGCGTTCATTAACTGAAATATCTAAAACTGTTTTATATAAACTACCAATTAGAGAGTCTTGCTCGGCTATAATTTTTGCTTTGTCGATGTCTATTGGTGAGGTACACATAGGTGTGCCATCGACTAAATAAGTTGTAAGCCCTAAAACATGATCGCTTGTTTTTCCGTAAACTAACGAACCTTGCCCAGAGGCGTCAGTACTTATCATGCCACCAATAGTTGCCCTGTTACTGGTAGATAAATCGGGCGAGAAGAAAAAACCATAAGGTTTTAAAAAGTCATTAAGTTGATCTTTTATTACGCCGGTTTGAACGCGTACCCAGCCTTCTTCTACATTTATTTCGAGGATTTCGCGCATATAGCGAGACAAATCTACAACAATACCTGGTGTTAACGATTGACCGTTAGTACCTGTTCCGCCACCACGAGGGCCAAAAGTTAAAGATAAAAATGGGTCGCGAGATGCAGTTTGCAGTGCGAGTTGAATATCTTTTTCATTTTTTGGAAAAATAACACCTTGGGGTATTTCCTGATATACACTGTTATCGGTTGAAGCAGTAATACGCGTTGCATAACTTGCATCGGTATCTCCACTAAAACCTTGGCTTGCAATGGTATTTAGGTAATTTGCGACAAGTTCTGTCGCGGCATCTTGCTGTGTAATTGTTGCTATCATGACGGCGATATTTTAGGGCATTTGACTAATTATATCATGGTGATGGCGAATAGAAATTGAAGATTTTACAGTTTGTAACACTCTTTTAGTCGATTTTAATGCAGCTTAAATTATACTCAAGTTAACGAGTAATGAGGTGTGTTATATGAAAAAATTACTATTACAGATCAGTGGCGTGCTATTTATTTTACTAGGGTTATTTTTTGCGGTTGTACCAGGACCATCACTTATATTTTTTATGGCGGGTTTATTGTGTTTTTCGTTTTATTACCCTAAAGCGCGACATTACTTATCACTTTGCCAAAAGGCGTTAACTAAATCATGTGCTTATTTAGATAAAAAAATAGCCCGTTAATTTAACTTTTAATTGGGTATAAAAAAATGCCAGCAATACATTGCTGGCATTTTTTATAGCTTACCTATTTATTACTTTGCTAATTTTTTAGCTAGGTATAACCATGTTTCTATTACTGTGTCTGGATTGAGTGAAACAGAGTCAATGCCCTGCTCTACTAACCATGCTGCAAAGTCTTCGTGATCTGAAGGACCTTGACCACAAATACCTACGTACTTGCCTTTTTCTTTAGCTGTTTTAATTGCCATAGAAAGTAGTTTTTTAATTGCTGGGTTACGCTCATCAAATAAATGTGCGATTAAACCTGAATCACGATCAAGACCAAGCGTTAACTGTGTTAAATCGTTAGAGCCGATAGAAAAACCATCAAACATTTCTAAAAATTCATCAGCAAGTAATGCATTTGAAGGCAGCTCACACATCATGATTACTTTAAGACCATTTTCACCACGTTTAAGGCCATGCTCTTCTAGTAATTCAATTACGCGTTTACCTTCTTCAAGGGTACGTACGAATGGGATCATGATTTCAATGTTTGCCATATCCATGTCGTTTCTTACGCGTTTTATAGCTTCACATTCTAATGCAAAACAATCGCGGAAGTCTTCAGAGATATAACGTGCGGCGCCACGAAAACCAATCATTGGGTTTTCTTCTTCTGGCTCGTATTGCTGGCCACCAACTAGGTTTGCGTATTCGTTTGATTTAAAATCAGACATACGCACAATTACACGCTCCGGTGCAAAAGCACAACCAAGCGTTGAAATACCTTCAACCAGTTTTGTTATGTAAAACTCTACCGGTGATTCGTAACCGGCAATCATGTCAGTAATTTCTGCTTTTAATGCATCGGTTTGCGCATCAAAATTTAATAACGCTTTAGGGTGAACGCCAATCATACGGTTGATAATAAATTCAACTCGCGCAAGGCCAACACCTGCATGCGGTAAGCGTGCAAAGTCAAAGGCGCGATCGGGGTTACCCACGTTCATCATTACCTTCATTGGTAGTTCTGGCATTTTATCAACGCGTGACGTTAGTATTTCAAAATCTAAAATACCTTCGTAAATAAAGCCGGTATCGCCTTCGGCGCACGATACTGTTACTTCTTGTCCCGCTTTAATTAAATCAGTTGCATTACCACAACCAACAACTGCTGGAATACCAAGTTCGCGTGCAATTATTGCCGCGTGACACGTACGGCCACCACGATTTGTAACAATCGCTGCTGCACGTTTCATGATTGGTTCCCAATCAGGGTCGGTCATATCGGTTACTAAAATGTCGCCTACTTGTACCTGGTCCATTTCTTTAATTGAATCAAGAACACGTACAACACCGCTACCAATTTTGTGACCAATTGCACGGCCTTCAACAAGTACATTACTTGTGCCATTTAATTGAAAACGTTCCATTACGTTTGAGTCTTCGTTTGAGCGGACAGTTTCTGGACGTGCTTGAACTATATATAGTTTGCCGTCGTTTCCGTCTTTTGCCCATTCGATGTCCATAGGACGACCGTAATGTTTTTCAATGATTACAGCTTGTTTGGCAAGATCTTGCACTTCTTCATCTGTAATCGAAAATTTATTAGAAAGCTCAGGGTCAACATCAACGATGTCTACTTGCTTACCATGTGCTTTGTCTTCTGAGTAAATCATTTGTATGGCTTTAGAACCAATATTACGACGTACTACTGAAGGTTTGTTTTTAAGGAGTGTTGGTTTATGAACATAAAATTCATCAGGGTTAACGGCGCCCTGTACAACCATTTCACCTAAGCCATAGCTTGATGTAATAAATACAACGTCTTCAAAACCAGACTCTGTATCAATACTAAACATTACGCCAGATGCTGATTTATCTGAACGTACCATGCGCTGTATACCTGCAGATAACGCTACACCACGGTGATCGTAACCTTGGTGAACACGATATGAGATTGCACGGTCATTAAATAATGAAGCAAATACGTGTTTAATAGCGACCATGACTGAATCGATACCGACAACGTTAAGGAAAGTTTCTTGTTGGCCTGCGAATGATGCATCTGGCATATCTTCAGCGGTAGCTGATGAACGTACCGCAAATGAAACATCTGTTGCAGTATCGCCATGGAGTTGGCTATATGCGTCGCGAATGGCTTGATCTAGGTTTGGTTGGAATGGTGTGTCGATTATCCATTGGCGGATATCGGCACCGACTTTAGCGAGTGTATTTACATCATCAACATCAAGTGTATCTAAGATGTCATGAATTTTGGCGGTGAGTCCTGATTGATCTAGAAACTCATTAAAAGCATCTGCGGTAGTTGCGAAACCACCCGGTACTTGTACACCTGCGTTTGCGAGGTTTGAAATCATTTCGCCAAGTGACGCGTTTTTACCGCCAACTCGAGGAACATCTTGCATACCAAGCTCTTGATACCAGAGAACGTATTCTTGCACGGATCTTTCTCCAAAAAAAAACAAATTGTAGGTCTAACTGTGAGAGTTAAGAAAGAAAACCTTTTATAAAGGTCGTCATCATTCTACACTGGCAACAGTCCTCACGTAAACCGTGGGAAACCCATTTTAGGGATTTAAACGCAATAAAAAGGTTAATTATGAGAACTGCTTTTTATATATCAGATGGAACAGCAATTACTTCAGAGGTGTTTGGGCATGCGACTTTGTCGTTGTTTCCTATCGATTTTAATCATAAAACAATTCCATTTGTAGAAACGGAAGAAAAAGCGCACGAAATTAAAGCTTTAATTAATGCAACCGCTGCAAAAACAGGTGAAAAGCCTTTCGTGTTTTTTACTTTTGTAAATCACAATTTAAGTGAAATTATAAAATCGGCTGATGCAGTTACGTATGATTTTTTAACTACGTATAGCGAAAAAATAGAAAAAGAGCTCAATGTAGCCCCTGTTCCAAAAATGCATCGTACGCATTCTATCCACGAAAAAAGTTATGATTTTAGAATTGATGCGGTTAACTATGCTCTTATGAATGATGATGGTGGAAATATTAAAAACTTTTCCGAAGCAGACATCATTTTAATTGGCGTTAGCAGAAGTGGTAAAACACCGACAAGCTTATACTTAGCACTGCAGTACGGCATTAAAGCGGCTAACTACCCTATTACAGAAGAAGATTTAGATAATGAAGGTTTGCCTAAATGTTTAGTCCCTTATAAACATAAGTTATTTGGACTGACGATTGACCCTGAGAGGCTTGCGGCTATAAGGCATCGACGTATGGCTAACTCTAAGTATGCTTCAATTAAACAGTGCCGTATTGAGGTGCGCGAAGTAGAAATGTTGTATAAGCGTCACAAAATAGCTTACTTTAATTCTACGCATCATTCTGTTGAAGAGATTTCTGCAAAAATACTGATAGAAACAGACTTGGAGCGACGTAAGTACTGACTTACTCATCAAATTTGAAATAAAAAAACCGCAACTAAGCGGTTTTTTTTGTATCAATAAATATTATTTACGTGCGTCTTTTAGTAAATCAGCTACTAAAAAGCCTAACTCTAATACTTGGTCGGCGTTAAGGCGTGGATCACACTGTGTTTTGTAACGCTGTGCTAAGTCATCGTCAGATAAACCGTAAGCACCGCCTGTACATTCTGTTACGTGCTGACCTGTCATTTCTAGGTGAACACCACCTGCGTATGAACCTTCTGCTTTGTGTACAGCGAAGAATTGACTGATCTCGCGCATGATATTATCGAAGTTACGCGTTTTGTAACCTGAAGTCGCTTTTTCAGTATTACCGTGCATTGGATCTGAGCTCCAAATTACTTTACGGCCTTCTTGTTGAACTCTTCGTACTAGTGCTGGGAGTTTTTCTGGCAGTACGTCTGCACCCATACGTGTAATTAGCGTTAAACGACCAGGAATGTTATCTGGGTTTAATGCGTCAATTAAACGAATTAGGTCGTCTGGGTCCATACCTGGGCCAACTTTAACACCAATTGGGTTTTTAATGCCTTTAAAGAACTCAATATGTGCGTGGTCTAGTTGGCGTGTACGTTCACCAATCCAAACAAAGTGAGCAGAACAATCGTACCAATCACCCGATAAATGGTCGCGACGTGTTAGTGCCTCTTCGTAACCAAGTAGTAAAGCTTCGTGAGAAGTGTATAAATCGGTTTCTTTTAAGCTTGGCGCAATTGTAGAGTTAATTCCGCACACTTCCATAAACTCTAGTGCGTCTTGAATTTTATCTGCAAGTTGTTGGTATTTTTCTTTAAGTGGATTTGCAGCAACAAAGCCCATGTTCCAGCGGTTAACCTGATGAAGATCGGCTAGGCCACCTTGTGCAAATGCACGTAATAAGTTCAACGTAGCGGCACTGTGATGGTATGCAGTCATTAAACGTTGTGGGTCTGGAATGCGCGCTTCTTCTGTAAACTCAATATTATTAATGATGTCGCCACGGTAAGATGGTAAAGACACGCCATTAATTGTTTCTAAGTCTGCTGAACGAGGTTTAGCGTATTGACCAGCCATACGCGCTATTTTAACTACAGGGCATTTACCGCCATAAGTTAATACAACAGCCATTTGTAAAATTGTTTTGAATGTATCGCGAATATTAGCGGCATTAAAATCGCTAAACGACTCGGCACAGTCACCACCTTGAAGTAGAAATGCACGACCTTCGCACACGTCTTCAAGTTGTTTGAATAGGCTTCTTGTTTCTTCTGCAAAAACTAGAGGCGGAGCCGTTTTTAATTGGCCTTCAACTGATTTAAGTATTTCTTGATCTGGGTACTGTGGCTGCTGCAGTATTGGCAGCTCTCTCCAGCTATTTGGGTTCCACGATGACATAATTTTTCCTCATTCCTACATTACCTGATAAGAAGAAATTAACGTATGCAGACCCCTATGTTCAAGGACTAAATTCACTATTTTCCAATTATTTAGTTATGAGTTAAGTATAAAAGTAATTTTACTTAACTCAGGTGGTTATATAACAATCACTTTAGTTTTATTTCAAATAAACTAAAGTGATTTAAAACATACATTTAGAGTTAATTAGTTTCAATTTTAACACATTGAGAATAAATAAAGCACAAGGGTATATTATATGTATTTTACCTAAGAACACATCATACTTAAATTGCATCAAGTGTACTCTTAACTTTACGCGATAAATTAATTATTAACTAACAGGGACTATGTGCAGGCCTAAATATATGATATGGCATTTTGTGTTGTTCATTTATATGTACTTTAAGCCTAGTAGAATAGCGCTGTTGATTATTCTGATGCCAGAATATACTTACAACTGACACAAGGTAATCTGCTGATTCACCACTCACCTTCCCATCCTGCCGGCAACGTTATTTAGCAAGTTGTGATAACTAAAAACTTAACTGCCAGTGATGCCTTAAATGGCTCTCATGCAAAAATCATGTATGACATTCTACGCTTTTGGATGATAAACCCATAGTTAAAACACGTTATAATATTAATCACTAATTAGAGAAACAACCAAAACTAACACTATTATTTAGAATACAACCGCACCAAGTTCATTTTACATTTCTCATTTATTACACTATATGGGCAATTAAGCTCTAAGCGGACTAACTCTTTAATCAATAAAACAGTACTAAATTACAGGAATAAGTAGAACCATTCACTCCAGAAAGAACACATCATACTTTATCCACTTTTGATACAGTCTGGACGCCAAGTATTATTTTATTAAATATTTACTCAATGCAAAGTGCATGCAATAATATGGAATTAGTAAGATGTGTTCTTTGAGGTGTGCCGTGGTTACTAAAGTGCAAATTAGGAGTCAGTTTGATTTAATGAACGAATTAACTTTAAGGTTAATTGAGGAATTAAACGAATGTGAGTTTTCCAGAGCAGAGTACTATCAGTTACCTGATGTAAGTAATTTAGATGAAAATAAGGTTCCTGAGTCCATACATGTCTCTAAAATAACGGGAGCGCCGGCTCAAAAGGCAATTTTAAACTCCTTTTCTGACATTTATAAAAAATCGGGCTTAAGCAGTCGCGTGTTAAAAAGGCACCCTGGTTTACTTGTTATTAAAAATGCAGATAAACAAGCTTTAAATAATCGTATAGCACAGGTTAACAAAGCTAAAGCTAGTTTCAAAGAGTGTATATTGGCAATTGATAATAACGATGCCCGATTTGAGGCTGTTCATAATGCAATACCAAATTTAATAACACTTGCTGCTTATCGTAAGATTCACAGTGAGAGTGAATCACCATTTTCTGTTAGGTTTACTTGGATGCACAAGCACGCAACTAAAACGTTGACTAAAAAAATGGCCCTCGAAATGCTCGACAAATCGGCCAGTTATCGAAATCCAAGAATGATAGATCAGCAAAAATGGCAATCACTTGTAGCTCAAGAACAATTACGGGTTGCTAGTTTAGGTGAAAAGGAAAAATTAAGAATTCGTCGCCCTACTCGTGTAAGCCCTCAAGTTAATGTGAGATACACAGCACAAAACCGCTATCATGTGAGCGCCGCATTACCATTTATTCTGATTAATCCAGAACCAGACGTTAAACTAGGTATCTTACCTGATTATAAAAAACCCGAAGCTCATCCTCGAAAACGTGAGTATGATTTTTTAGTTGATAGGCTATATTTAGAACAAGTTGACCGATAGCTATTATGTTAAAAAGGCCACAATATGTGGCCTTTTTAGTAAATTGTACAGTATTTAAAATAACGTTTATTATTTTTCTACTATCTCTTCTATTTTATCTTCATCAATTAACACTGCATTTTCAACAATACGTTTACCGCCTTGAATCTCAATGCGCTTGTTGTGTTTGTTCAATGTAAGTATTTCATCGCAAAACTGATCAGAGGGGTGCATTTCGTATGTGTAATCAATAATGTTACCAGTTTTGTCATCTTTGACGTTTGTAATGCTGTATTCTGATATAGCACCTTTTTCAATCAAATCTTTCATTGTGGTGGTCATATCACGACGAAGCGCTTTTAATTTATTTTCCGTAATATCATCAGTTGAATAAATAGATCCATATTTTTCCATAATAGAAAGTAATCTAAAATGATACGTTTTACCTGGAGCTGCATAACGCCAAAGGTGATACAAACGAAGCATCATCCAACGCGATAATCCCCGTTTTAGTTCTTGTGCACTATTAAAGTAATACCCTTTGTATTCAAGGTTATCAATCATGTTATGAACAAACGCATTTAAGCAGGCCACACACTTTACATTGCCACCTTGACCTTTTTTACCACTAAAGTGAAGTGACGATAAAAAGTTCATATTTGACTCGTAAAACGAATCATCTATATCGGAGTTTTTAGTATCGGTTGCTGAATATTTAAATGAAAGTTTAGAACCTTGCAATGCTTCAAGTGACTCTTTAATTGCAGGATAGGGCATTGACTGCCCTACCGCTTTGAGCTCTTGCGCTAATTCGTTCATAGAAAAAACAACCGCGTATTGAATACCGGACTTAAAATTAATTTTAACTATTTTGCCTTTAGAAGCTAAACGAATAAGTGCTCGTTCTACTTTTTCTTCCCTGTCCGATGGCCAAACAAGATACTCAATATCTTCACCATCTTTACGAGTACTGACAACAGCAGGGGTAATTTTTATCTCACCATCGTATAAAATACCATCTACTTTCTCTGATATTTTACGCGTAATGATTGTTTTTTTAGGCGCTTCTTCAAGTGGCAATTTTTTATAGCCAGAGCGAACAAAACGGCCCCACAAATCATAATGATTAAACGTGTTTGAATATGCACGTAAACCATGAGCTGCATTTTCAATAGAAATTCGCACGTCTTTGTTGTCTGTAAATAGTGCTAAACTTTCGTTATCAATTGCACTTTCCACCCCGTGGATTTGGCCCCTGAGTGTATCGGGCAAATTATCTACCGAGATGTTGACCTTTCGGCTCATTGTTCTTATTTCCATTTTTATTGCGACATCTAATAACAACACATTAAACAACAAAAGTTAAATGTTTAAGTTAGTATAAAAGTGATCTGACTTTAAATAAAACGTTTAGATCACTATTATACTAAGTAATGTACATAACTTGCGATTTCAGATCATATTTTTACTAACTAGGTCATCTCAAATCGGTTTTTTACTAACTCAGCTGTTATTTTGTCCATCACAATGGCTTTATTTTAAAATTTAGCACGACAAATTCATATGAAAATTAATATCCCTGTGGATAAAGGCTTATCGAGTTAGCATAGATCTGATCTGTACCAAGTACAGATCAGATCTATACTAATTAAACGAACCTATTGACGCTAAGGTTAGTGCATAACTTTATAATTTACTTAGTAAAAAATTGATCTCAAGGGCTCTTTTTGTTCATAACCTTATGCGCAACCTGTGTATAACTTGATTTAAAAAATAAGGCTTAGTAAAAAGGTGATCTGCAGGTAGATAAAGATCTGATCTTTACCAAGTATAACGCTGATCTGCTTTTTTTTATATTATTTATATTAATCATCATGTTATGTGTTAATTTAAGGCCCTTAACCTTTACTACCTTATATATTTAACCACCTTTAAACTTCTTTATTTATACTAAGCAATATTAAAAGTGTAAAAGTATTTTTAAATGTCTTCTTTTTAAAATGCATGTCGTCTTAAATAGTTGTTTACAGCAATTTGAATGGACATTATACTAACTGCCTAACTTTGAGGAAGAAAGTATGTCTATCAATAATAACGCGTTAAGTACCTACCGGCTTTTAAAAGCAACTGCAGAAGTAGCTGAAAAATCTTTAGAAGGTCGTATTCAGCACTATCGTGCTCATCTTAAATCAGAAGAAAAAGAATTAAGAACTTATACGCAAAAAGCAGCTGCCGATTTATTAGGTTGTAATAATCGTACTTTAAAAAGACGTCATGACAACGGTGATTTTGATGATTTAAACATAAAACGCGGCGCCAATGGTCATTATGCTTACACATTAGTAAACATTTTTGCTATGGCTGATATTATGGATATTAAACCAGATCATCGTACTGGTGATGACAAACTGCAAGTTATTGTCATTAATTCTCTCAAAGGTGGCTGTGGCAAAACAACTAGCATGGTTAATATTGCAGCAGCGCTGGCAACTACTAATATTAAGCGCTATCGCATTGGTATAATTGATTTAGATCCTCAAGGTTCTTCTTCAAGCTTTTTTCCTTCAAGCGAGCATGACCCAATTACTGTTGGTGATTTAATGCGTGATTGTATAGATTTAGATGAGGGCGAAACATGGCCTGAATTTGTTTCAAACTCATTTTTATCAACGCACATCCCAAATATTCGTGTACTACCATCAGGTATGGACGATTTTTATTTTGAGCACGAAACTGCAACATTACTCAAAGACACCTCAAATTATGAGCAAACTCGTCATTACCATAAGTTACTTGAAAAAGTAATTAACCCTGTTAAAGACGAGTTTGATATTATATTAATAGATACAGCTCCAACTCTTAACTTTATGTTTTATAATGCATTAATGGCTTCTACTGCGATGCTTATTCCTGTTCATCCAGAAGCTGTAGACTTTGATGCTAATAATAAATATTTAAAACGACTAGGCGAGATTTACCATACCGTTGCGGCACTTGGCCATGAGGGATGGGACTTTATGCAGTTTTTAGTGACCAACTATGTAAAAGGTAATCACTCACAGCGCGATATTGTTAAAGATGTTCGTAGTGCATTCGGTCGCCAAGTTATGAGTTACCCAATCAACCACAGCTCGGCGATTACTGCTAGCTCTTCGTCTTTCAATACTATTTTTGATCAAAAAGCGTCAGACAGCTTAGCAAGCCGTGAATCACTAATGCGCGCTCAAGAAAATATTAAAGATGTTGTCGATGAGCTAGAAATGCTTATTCGTTCAAATTGGCAGTCAACTCAGTCAACACTCAATACCCCTAAGTAAGGATGTTAAATAAAAATGGCTAAAAAACGTAAAAATGACACCCGCTTAGATCCTTTTGCAACAGCTGTAGGAAGTAGTAGCCTTGACGCATTACTTGAACAAGCAAATGCTGGTGATGTAATTCGCATGCCAGCACCGAGCGATCCTGAGCGCCAAATTACTCTTATTTGCAAAGTGATCGCACACGCTGACATTGAATCTACAACAGGTGTGTACGGTAAAAATCGCCGTGTACAAGCACTTCTTAACGAAAAGTCAGTATCGGATATTCTACCTGCCATTGCAGAGGATGGCCGTAATCAGCACCCTGCACTGCTTTGGGATCAGGGTGATAAAAGCTTAGTTTTAGCGGGTTCTCGCCGTCGTATGGCCTGTATTTTAGGTAACGCCGATTATTTAGTACTTAGCTCAAGTGACTTTACTGAGCAAGACGCTAAAATTTTAGCTGTATCTTCAGATCAATATATCGCTCCAAGTTTATGGGAGCTGGGACAAGCTTACCAGCAAACTAAAAATGAGCTTATTGAACAAGGTAAAAAAGGATCTTACAGAGAGATTGCTGCAATTGAAGGTGTCTCACACACCGCCATTGCTGATGCTGTTAAAGCCTATGAACAAATACCTGCTGAAGTTATTGCACTCTACCCTACTGCGAATCACGTGGGTCGCGAAGTGGCTAAAAAGCTCATGAGCGCAAAGGAGAGAGACCAAGAGGCGTTTAATCAACTTGTTAGTGACCTAGCTAGTGATGAAGAGCTAAACGCCATTACAAGTGACGACAAGCGTGCAATGGCAATCACCAAACGCCTAACTGCTGAGCCTCAAGTTGCTGTTAAGCGTGAAGCTGTACTTGAAAATAAGTTTGTATCGGTACAACGCAATTTAAAAAGTGGTGATGTTTCTATCAAAATCGACAATAAAGTGATGACAGACAAACGCTTAGAACAATTAACTAAGCTATTAAGTGCCTTTAATTAGTTAGTTAAATAATGATCTGTCAGACATGTCTACTTAGTTAAATACTGATCTGACAGATTGTTTTGTTAGTAAAAATCTGATCTTTACTAGGCTAATCCTACCTTTAATAATCATATTTCCTCTTCAAGATCACTTTTTTACTAACTAATCGCCCCCTTTTAGCTATTTGCTTTTGGTTTATTATTATTGTTAGTAAAATTGTGATCTATAACGTGTCGTTTAATCTTTATATTTGTATGTAATGCCTAATATTTTGCGAAATTTTATACTCATTTTTACCTATAAACCGATTTTTTACTAACCTATCAGCTCCAACCAGTTTATATCTTGTTAATAGTGCTTTAGCTCAGAGCACATAAGGCATATACTGGCAGAATTATTTTTAAAATTTAATGCTTAGAGTGACATGTCTGCTAACTTATCAAAAAATGATTTAATGGCTATTTTTGAAGAAATTAAAAATGAGCAGGCTACCCAGTTTCCTCTTTCTGAACGCTTTATTAAAAAACTTTTCCGCGAAAATGTCTTAGATAAAGGCAAAGAGTACTACAAGAAAGGTCAAATCACATGGCTAGAGCATACCCCTAATTTTTCTGTTGTAGACTCTACCGTGCAAGTGGATAACGGATCATCATTTAACCAACGTATTGAGATCAGTAAAGTACCAACTGGTTATTCTGTTGATACACACTGTACGTGTAATGCAAAAACCAAATGCCGACATTTAGCTGCTATTTTGTTTAAGCTTAAAATAGAGCACTCTGGTGAATACGGTGAAGATTACTTCATTAATGATTGGTTTAGTGAATTAAGCGCTCTTAAAAGTGGTGATCAACATACGCCGTCGCAAGTATTATTATTTGTATTAGATATTGAAAATAACAAAGTATTTTTAACACCTAAAATAGCTAATTTTGAGACTAAAAAGAATTACACGTTAGGCCGAAACCTCACAGAGCAACAGTTAAATAGTTTCGTAACGCCAAATGATTTACTCGAAAGTGATTTTAGATTATTTAGTTGGATACGTTCACAAAATGCAGTAGGAAGTATTGAGCTAAAAGGCCAATGGGGCTTTAGTGCCCTACAACAATTGATAGCTACTGAACGCTTGTTTTTTCAGCGCTCTCGCGTGCCAATTAAAGCGCAATCTGGCCAAGCATTGAGTTTTAGTTGGGAGCAAGATAAAGATCTATCACAATTAGTTATTAAGCTTGAGCAAACCCAAAACTGGGCTTTATTAAAAACAACACCGCCTACTTATCTCGATTTAGATCATTTAAAAGCGGGTCGTCTTCGTACCCCATTGAGTGCAGACGAAATAGCGCATTTACAAACTATGCCTGCTTTGCATGACGCTAATTTTGACAGAATATATAAACAGCTTGCCGATAACTTTGGTGCAGGTGTTATACCGCACCCTACTAACTTGCAGCCAACGTTACCTAAGCTATCTAGTAATGCTGTTTTAAAAGTAACAATGGGCGAGCAAGGTTTATCACTTTCGCTTTTATTTAAGTATAAAAATAAAAACTATTTAGCTGGTTCTGCCCCAGCAAGTACTATAAATAGCGCATTTGAAAACACCGTAACTAACGAGCTAATCAATCTAGGGTTTGAATTTTGTAAAGGGGGTTTACAAAGTGAGCTTGTATTTACAAAGCAATCTCCTATCCATTTGCATTGGCTAATATACGAAGTATTCCCTGGCTTTAAGCAGCGTGGTTGGCAAGTCAGTGTAAGTAAAGTAACAAGCCCTAATCCACAATGTGAAGTGAGTTTACATGTACACCGTGCAGCAGGGCATCAAATGCACTGCAAAGTATTGTTGTGTGACGCAAAAGCAGCGCTGTTGTTTACTAATGCTGATTCGCTTTATCAGTCATTGAATCGCCAAAGTGAACTGTTTTATTACTACCCGCTTGGCCGTCAATTTGGGGTTATTAATAAGTCTGCCATTAACTTATTAAACGAATTTAAAGAACGCTTTGAATTTGTAAAAACACGCGACGAATTTAATATTCCGCTTTCGTATTTACCTGAACTAGTAAAGCACACAGCTATTAACGTAGAGCTTCACGACGATTCACTTGAGCTATATTTACAAGAGTTAAATAATACCGATAAGGCAATGCCTAAGGTTTCATTACATGGCTTAAATGACTCAGTAACACTTCGTGAGTACCAACAGCAAGGCGTTGATTGGCTTAGCTTTTTAAAGCGTCATCAATTAGGTGGTATTTTAGCTGACGACATGGGGTTGGGTAAAACACTCCAAGTTATTGCATTTTTAGCGAGTACATTTAACCGCCCTCAAGCAGGCCCTACACTTATAGTGTGCCCAACTAGCTTGGTGAGTAATTGGAAAAACGAAATTACTAAGTTTGCTAAAAGTTTAAAAGTAACCACTATTTTTGGATCAAACCGTAACGATCCTTTACAACACTTAGCACAAGCGCAATGCATTCTTACTACATACCCGCTTTTAAAGCGTGATATTGCATATTATTCACCATTATATTTTGAAAATATAATCCTCGATGAAGCACAATACATTAAAAACGATACCGCACAGGTCTCACGATTAGTTAAACGCTTAAATGCCGACTTTAAACTTTGTTTAAGTGGTACTCCAATCGAGAATAATTTACTTGAGCTTAAATCGTTACTCGATTTTGCTATGCCATCGTTACTTGGGTCTCAAGCCCACTTTAAGCAGCACTTTCAAACACCTATTGAGCGTGAAGCTGATATGCAGAGGGCTGAACAGTTAAAAGCGTTAATTATGCCCTTTATAATGCGCCGCACTAAAGCACAAGTAGCGCAAGAGTTACCTGAAAAAACAGAGCTAACAAAAGAGTTTGAGTTTGAGCCTAAGCAAAAAGAAATGTACCAAGGCATTACACGTTCATTAGAAGAGAAGCTAATAGACTTATTTGCCGAACAAGGCGCACAAAAAAGTAAGCTTGCATTTTTAGAGGCGCTTTTAAAGTTAAGGCAAATTTGTTGCCACCCTAAATTAATAGATCCAGATACTCAAGCAGGCTCCGCTAAGCTTGAATGGTTAACAACACACTTACCGCTTATGCTAAGTCTGGGTCGTAAGATTATTATATTTAGTCAGTTTACATCGGCACTCGATTTAATAGCCCAACGCCTTGAAGAAATAAACATTAACTTTAGTATGCTTACAGGGCAAACGCGTCAACGAGATAAAGTAATCGACGAGTTTACCAGTGGTAAAACATCCGTGTTTTTAATTAGCTTAAAAGCCGGTGGAACAGGCCTTAACTTAACACAAGCAGATACCGTTATTCATTTTGATCCATGGTGGAATCCCGCAGTAGAAAAGCAAGCGACTGATAGAGCCTACCGTATTGGTCAAACTAATCCTGTATTTGTTTATAAGCTCATAATGAGTAACTCAATAGAGCAAAAAGTATTTAAAATGCAGCAAGACAAGCAAGCCCTTGTTGATGCATTATTTACTGATAAATCAATGAGCTTTACAAAGTTTGATGAGCAGCAAATGTTGTCATTAATTAAAAACTAAAAAAGATCTAAAAAGTTTTGATCTTTTTATGAACCTAATTAAAAAGCGGACGTCTATTATTATGCTTGTTGATTAATTGCAGTTAACACAAGCATCATGTTGATTTCCCATTTAGTTACTAATTTTAGTAATGATTGAGCCAGCCCATTTTGAGTTGGCTTTTTTTATGTTTAAAATTTAGCGTGCAGCACTTATTTTAAAAGTTTTTATTTTTTTATGAACTTAATTCAAAAAGACGCGTCTACTATTATGCTTGTTGATTAATTGCAGTTAATACAAGTTTTCATGTTGATTCCCTATTTAGTTACTAATTTTAGTAATGATTGAGCCAGCCCATTTTGAGTTGGCTTTTTTTATGTCTAAAATCTAGCGTTCAGCACTTATTTTAAAAGTTTTTTATTTTTTTTGAACTTAATTAAAAAAGACGCGTCTACTATTATGCTTGTTGATTAATTGCAGTTAATACAAGTTTTCATGTTGATTCCCCCTATTTAGTTACTAATTTTAGTAATGATTGAGCCAGTTCATTTTGAACTGGCTTTTTTTATGCCCATAATTTGATTTGTTTAAATCAACCCGAATAAAAATAATTGATCTTCCGCAAATTAATTTGACTTAATTATTTTGTTATCCGGTCTACTCTAATGCCTGTTGTTATATAGCCTCACCTAATAATATTAGTTATTTTGGTGATTATGTATTTAAGTTGCAGCTTGCTCGGGCACATGTTGATTATCCCTTTGATTACTTAACTTAGTAATATTTGACCAGCTTATTTTAAGCTGGCTTTTTTATGTCTGTAATTTCTTAACTCCCCTACTTCTGTTGTTGGTTATTGGTTATGATGGCATGTCTCTAAATTTTATAAGTTTATTTTATGCTCACTCAAGTACTCACTAATATTGATTGGCTAAGCGCTGGTGCTGGTGTTGCTTTAGGCGTCCTATTTTACGGCGCTGTATCAACACGGCTTCGCAAAAAGCTACATCTACAAATAAGCGAACAGCAGCAACAGCTTTCCCTGTTACAAAACCAATTTGATAATAAAGAGCTGCAATACAGCGCCTTGCTAGAAGATCATGAACTGCTAGAACATACTCACCAAGAGCAGCGCGATGAAGCGCAGCATTTTAAAACGCGTTTTAGCGAACAAGAAAAACAAAGCATTCAATACAATCATTTTTGGCGTAAAGCCGAAGGCGAGCTGGCAGCGCTTCGTGAACAATATAATCAGCGCGATGTTGAATATAATAATATGCGCACTACCCTTGAGCAAAAACAGCAAAACTTTAGCGAGCAACTCGCGCAAATTGAGCAAAGTAAAAATACGCTCAAAAAAGAGTTTGAAAACCTAGCCAATAAAATTCTAGAAGAAAAATCACAAAGCTTTAAAACCTTAAATCAAGAAAGCATTGAGCAATTATTAAAACCAGTTCAAGGCGAGCTAAAAGGCTTTAGAGAAAAAATGGAATCAATGCACGTTGAAGACATAAAACAACGGACTGCACTTAAAACCGAGCTACTGCATTTGCAAGCTAAAAGCCAAGCTATAACAGATCAAGCCGACAAGCTCAGTAACGCCCTACAAGGGCAAAAGAAAACCCAAGGTAATTGGGGCGAGCTTATGCTCGAGAACGTATTAGATAGTGCTGGCTTACGTGCAGGCGTTGATTATAAGCGCGAAGTGTCGTTTAACACTGAAGATGGCCGCTTGCGCCCTGATGTAGTTGTGTACTTACCACAGGGTCGCCACTTAGTTATTGATGCTAAAACTTCATTAAATGCCTATACACGCTACGTGAACGCTGAAAATGATCTAGATGCTAATCAAGCAATTAAAGAGCATGTAAACGCCGTTACAGCGCGTATTAATGAACTTGCGAGTAAATCGTACGACCGCTTACCAGGTATTAACTCGCCAGAAGTAGTTGTTATGTTTGTACCAATAGAATCAGCTTTTGTAGAAGCACTCAAATATCAAAGCGATATTTACCAACAAGCAATCGAAAAAAATATACTGGTAGCCACACCCACTACCCTGCTTACTAGCCTTAATATTGTTAAACAGCTTTGGCGTTTTGAAGAGCAAACCAAATACTCAAAAGAGCTGGCAAGTCGAGCGGAGCGTTTTTATAACAAGCTCAATGGTTTTTTATTGAGTATGGAAGGCGTAGGTAAGCAGCTTGATAAAGCGAAAGAAAGTTATGATAAAGCATTTTCGCAGCTATACCGTGGTAAAGGTAATTTAATTAAACAAGCATCAGAGTTTAAAGAGCTAGGTGTGTCGGTACAAAAAGAGCTACCTAGTGAGAGCGTAGAACGTGCCCAATTAGAGTTAGATTAACCCTGATTTATTTTTTATTTAGTTTATGTAAGTTAAACCTTAAGGGTATTTATGAATAATAAGATTGTAGGAATTGTTTTAATCGTTATAGGTATCGCTTTAATTATGTGGGGATACGACGTGTATGATGCGGCGGCTTCGCAGCTTAGCCGTGCATTTAGTGGCGACACACCAATAGAAGCATGGGCGGGTATTATTGGCGGTGCCATCTGTGTGTTAATTGGTATTAAAAAGCTCAAGTAACCTGAACTTGAATAATTGATCTATTTAAGCAGCTATTTTCAGCGCTAACTACGTTGAATTTAGTTGCAATTTGCTGCACTGCAGAGTGTTACTTGGCAAGATAAAACTCTTACAGGGCTTGCCAGCAATTGCATTGTGAAAGAGACAAATAGGCCGTGTATTGCAAGGCAAACCTTTAATAATAAACGTTTTTGTAATATTTACCCCAATTATTTCAACTACGCTCGGTTAAATTAGCTAAGTGTTGCCGCAATCGCTTTGATAGTGAGATTATTTGTGCATCTTTAATTTATTGCGGTTTTGTCTACTAATTTGTACACATCTAATAAATGTAACCATTTTATATTGTATAAATGAGTATTAAAGCGTGCACCAATTTGGAAGTATGCTTTTTTATCAAGCTATTAAAATGCACTGTTTTGTACATTTAAAAGGACTATACGAGTAAAGAAAATAATCAGTTATAAATGTTAATTCAAACGTCTATTCAGTGTTTGTTAATTTAACTATCTTATTGATAGTATTGTTATTTATTATATTTTCCTTGCTTGAGTTTGGTTGTTATTTATACTAGCTTAGAGCGTAGATATTTAACCTACTCAAGGAGAA
This sequence comes from Pseudoalteromonas sp. SG43-5, assembly GCF_014164345.1. Taxonomy (NCBI): domain Bacteria; kingdom Pseudomonadati; phylum Pseudomonadota; class Gammaproteobacteria; order Alteromonadales; family Pseudoalteromonadaceae; genus Pseudoalteromonas; species Pseudoalteromonas sp. SG43-5. Next base: position 189,129 of record NZ_JACJFA010000002.1, on the reverse strand, counting down.
TAGTCACATGGTATCTCGCAGAAATTTTATTAAAGCAGGGGCTGCATTAAGTTTAGGCTCTATTTTTAGTGCTTCAGCTTTGGCTGAGCAACTAAAGGTAAAAATGTCTAACGGCAGTGTTATGCAAACTAAAGGCTCAATAGATAAAAGCGCTGCTCTACCCACAAACGATATTACTAACGCTAAGCATTACCGGCCGGAATCAAGAATGGGCTTGGGCGGCCTTGCCGCCGGGAATGGCTTTAATACTATATCAAGCGATACAGAAATTTTAACAATGCTAAATGCAGCATGGGATTCTGGTATTCGTCATTTTGATACATCACCTTTTTACGGTTTGAGTTTAAGCGAAAGGCGCTTCGGTGATTTACTTCGAAACAAAAAGCGTGAAGATTATGTTTTATCCTCAAAAGTAGGTCGCCTTCTTACCCCTTCAGCAGAGCCTTTAGAAAATAGTTGGCATTGGGCTGATCACTCACCGTTTCATTATAAGTATGATTATTCAGCCTCAGGCACGCGCCGTTCAATAGAAGATACTTTGCATCGTATTGGTGTCGCCTCACTCGATATTGTCTATATTCACGATTTATCACCACAAAACAGCGATATGGGAGATGACTGGCTTAAGTATTTTGATCAAGCGGCTAAAGGTGCTATTCCTGAGCTGACTAAAATGCGTGATGAAGGAATAATTAAAGGCTGGGGTTTTGGAGTAAATACACCTCATGCTGTTTATAAAGCGCTTGATATGTCAGACCCAGATATTTGCTTACTAGCGCTGCAGTATTCAATTTTAGATCACAAGCAGGCACTTGATAAAACCTTTCCTATGCTTGATAAACGAGGTATTTCAGCAGTCATTGGTGCGCCGCTTAATGGTGGTTTTTTAGCCGGTCGTAACCGCTTTAATTACTCGCCTAAAATTCCAGGGCCTATGCAGCAAAAGTTTAATGCAATAAGCGACATTGCATCTAAACATGGGATTGATATTAAAACAGCTGCACTGCAGTTTGCAGAGGCGCCTTCAACGGTATCCTCAATTATTCCTGGGGCACGCACGGAGGAGCAAATTAAAGCTAATGTAGCCTCAATGAAGGTTACTATTCCGGATGCGTTTTGGAGTGAGTTAAAAGCTAAAAACTTGATTGAACAAAACGCGCCAGTGTAAGTTGGCTATTTAGGTGTGCTACTTAAATGCGCCAGTGTAAGCACACCTATTTATAACTAATGTTTAATTAAGCCACACTTGAGAGGGTTGATTGTTGAGTGCTTATATAAGCCCAATTAACGCACTCTTGCGCTAAAATCGCGATGGTATCTAAGCATGTATCGGGTGAATTTAATACTTGTTCATTTAAAACTAGCGGTATTTCGGTGCAACCAAATAGTACTGTATCGGCACCGTGGGCTAGCATTAGCTCATAACTTTGTTTTAAAAGATTATGTCCTGAGGTTAAATCTCCTGACTTAACCGTCGTTATACCTTGCATTATAAATGTTTGCTGCTGCTCGTTAGGCTCAATAAATTTAATATTGTGCTTACTAAATGCCGTCTGATATATCCGCATATTGAGCGTGGCTGTGGTTGCTAATATCCCTATCTTACGTTTGCCCGTTGCCTTTGCGCGCTTAATAACGCTTTGTACAATACTAATGGTATGCACATCAGCATTTTGCGTTAGTGCGTTGTACCAATAATGCGCGGTATTACACGGTATAACAATGCAACTTACACCTAAGCTAGTAAGTTGGTTAAAACCCTTTTTAAGCTCAAAAAATGGATTTTCATCTTCAATACCCATTAAAAAATTTGTTCTGTCAGGAATTTGCGGGATATTCCTTATAAACATAGGTATGTGCTCTTGATCATTTTTAGCAGGTGATAACGCAATTACTTGATTCATAAATGAGGCGGTAGCCAAAGGCCCCATTCCTCCCAATATTCCTAGTGTTCTAAGCATTGTTATATTCCGATAAGTTGTTACTGTATGGGTTAAATTTATCGTGTTTTTTTTGTTTTGAATAATGCTATTATTTTACTACCCATGCTTAAATTGCATATCTTGAGTGAGTATTATGAATATAGAGAGTAAATGGTTAGAAGATTTTTTGGCCTTATCTAATACAAAAAGCTTTTCGCAGGCCGCAAGGCTTAGGCATATAACGCAACCTGCTTTTAGTCGACGAATTAAAGCATTAGAAGAAGCCGTAGGTGCAGAGCTAATAGATAGAGAGAACTTACCAATTACACTTACCTCAAGCGGTAAAATATTTCATATAACAGCGCGTAATCTAATAAACCAAATGAATAACTCAGTGAGTATGTTAGAAGAACTCTCCTCTGAAGAAACTCACTCAGTAAAGGTTGCTGCAGCGCACTCATTAGCTACGTTTTTAGCGCTAAAGCTGTCGCACTTTCATAGTAAAAGTGATCGCAAAGTAGTCCTCAATATAGAAGCCATTGATGTTGATAAAGCCACAGCTACGCTCGAACATGGCGCATGTGACCTACTTATTGCTTTTGATAACGAACGATTAAAGTTACCTCCGTTTAGTCATCAAAAAATAGGCAGTGCAGAGTTATTGCCGGTGAGTGCCTGCAATGCAAACGGTAAGGCAATATACAATTTAGAAAGTGATGGGTTTGTACCTCACTTAGCTTACAGTTTAGATTCTTATATGGGTAGGCAGTTAGAGCCGATAATATCGGGCTCTAAACTTAAAAAAGTATTTGTATCGTCGATGACAGAGCTTTTAAAAATACAGGCTTTAGAGGGTAATGGCATTGCTTGGTTACCAAACTATGTCATTACTAAAGAGCTAAAAGAGAAAAGTTTAGTTGTGGTTGGCCAAAAGCATCATTGCGTACCTATTACATATTATGCGTATCGGTACCATGCAGCGCTTCACCCTGGCGGCGAGAGCGTCTGGAATAAATTAAAAGAGCTAAATGTATAACGCAAAAAATTACTGTAAACCCCCATTACAGTAAAATGGGCATTATTAATTTAACGCGCTCACAGTAATATGAATCTGTATTTTAATTATATTCCTATTTTATTATGGATTTTTACTTCCATAATAATTGGGTGTTTTGTCCCTTTTTTAATTTGCTTAGATAGTGACGAATTATCCATATCATGCAGTGCTGCGGCTTTGGCAAATGAGCCTTGTTGCACTACATCTACAAATAACGTTAATTGATTACTTATCGATATATCACTGTCCTAAATCCCAGTAAGGTGTATCGCCATAATAGCCACTTGCAAAATCAACAAACGCACGTACTTTACTGGGTAAAAACTGTCTGTTTGCATACACCATGTAAAGCCCCATTGGCTCGGGTTCGTAGTCTTTTAAAATGCGCACTACTTTACCTTGAGCCAGCGCTTCCCCTGCTATAAATGTTGGCTGCATAGCAATACCACCACCCGCAATGGCTGTATTTAGTAGCAAATCACCATTGTTAGCCACAAAGTTACTTTCAAGCTTTAGCTCGCTTTTTAACTCATTAACCCCAAATAATCGCTTTGTGGGTTCGCTGTGGGAATAGCGTAAATAATTATGTGACTGTAAATCTAAAAGCGTTTGTGGCGTGCCATGGTGTTCTAAATAGTCGGGTGATGCAAAAACCGCTAGGTGTATAGGTGCAATTTTTTTAGCTATCAACGTTGAGTTTTTTAATACGCCAATGCGCAGAGCAATATCAATACCCTGCTCTACTATATCTACATATTGGTCTGTGAGCCGTAAATCTAACTTTAAATTTGGATACTGCTTTTGAAAATCAATCAACAAGCCTGCTAAATGCTTTGTACCAAACGACATAGGCGCACTAATACTAAGCACACCCGATACATTTTCGCTTAAGTTATTGAGTGAGTTTTCCATGTCTTCAATATCAATAACCACCTGCTGACAACGCTGATAATATTGATTTCCAGCCTCTGTAACACTTACTTTTCGCGTTGTACGGTGTAATAAACGCGTGCGTAGATTATCTTCCAGCGCAGAAATATATTTGCTGACTAACTGCGGGGAAATATCGAGCTTATCGGCCGCTTTTGAAAACGATCCTTCTTGCACAACGGCTAAAAAGGTCTTCATGGTGGTGAGCTTATCCATCTTTAACAATACTTTGTTGATAATGTATAAATAAGTATCATATTTATCGTCAAATTAGAAACTTATATAGTGTTTATAACACGTCTATTTGTTTAAGGTTTTAGTATGACTCAGCCTGCTTTATTTATATCTCACGGTTCGCCAATGATGGCTGTACAGCAATCGGCTACGTCAGATTTTCTTGCATCAATAGGTCAAACGCTTAGTAAGCCTCGTGCTATTGTGGTGTTTTCTGCCCACTTTGATGAAGCGCACGATATAGTTATTACATCAGGAGATGCGCCGCATACTATTCACGACTTTTATAACTTCCCCAAGCCTCTGTATGAAATTCAATACCCAGCACCAGGAGACCCTAAGCTTGCTAATACTATTAGTGAGTACTTTTACAAAGCGGGTATTAAAACGGTGCAAAATGCAGATCAAGGTTGGGATCATGGTGTGTGGATCCCGCTGCGCTTAATGTACCCAGCAGCTAATATTCCCATTGTTCAGGTGTCTATTAACACGCGTTTGGGCGCTCAGGCTATGTATAAGTACGGGCAGTTACTTACACCACTGCGCAGCGATAACGTATTAATTATTGGCTCCGGCGGGATTAGTCACAATCTACGTGAAATATTTAAAAGCCCTGCAACACCTAATCGTGTTCAAATGGTTGATGAGTTTACCCATTGGGTTGAGCAAAAATTAATAGCGCAAAACACCCAAGCGTTACTTAACTATTTAAATGAAGCACCCCATGCTTTATTTAATCACCCTACCCAGGAGCACTTTTTACCTCTTTTTGCAGCGCTAGGAAGTAGTGACGGTAAAGCCGAAAAAATACATGAAGACATCGAAATGGATGTTTTAGCGCTTGATGCGTATAAGTTTTATTAAATTGAGCGTTCGTTCAAAGTAAGTTAAGCTGTAAGCAAGTACTCTAAAACCAACTTAATTTATTTTATTGCGGAGCAAACATGGCAACTACACTTGCATTTGACGTATACGGTACGCTAATAAACACTCACGGCGTACTGTCCTTACTCGACGACATGATTGGCGATAACGCCCAAGCATTTTCAAATACATGGCGCGAAAAGCAATTAGAGTATTCATTTAGACGTGGATTAATGCAAAATTATATTCCTTTCTCGCTATGTACAAAACACGCACTCGATTACGCCTGCTTAGCGCACAAAACCGAGCTAAGTGAAGATCAAAAGGGGCAACTGCTAGAGCTTTATAAAACGCTTCCTGCGTTCGATGATGTAAAAGCAGGCCTTGAGCAATTAAAAGCGAAGGATTACCGTTTGTTTGCATTTTCAAACGGCGCTGCCGACGCAGTTCATACCTTATTAGAAACCGCTGGCATTAGTGAGCTTTTTGAAGGGGTAATAAGTGCCGACGACGTTAAAACCTTTAAACCAAACCCAGGGGTTTATAGCCACTTTTTACGCGAAACTAATTCAACAGGCGCAAACACGTGGCTTGTATCAAGTAATCCGTTTGATGTAACCGGTGCCATATCGCATGGTATGCGCGCGGCATGGATCCAACGATCTAAAGAATCTATTTTCGATCCGTGGGAAATACAGCCAAATACTATCGCAACCGACTTACTTGATTTAAAAGCAAAATTAGAAAGCGTTAATTAATTTTCTATTCCCCCTTTTGCTTATGGTATTAAGTGCCGTGGGTGTAAAGGGGGTTTACGTTTTAACTATTTACTCCCGCCTTTATTAGCTCAATTACTGTATTCATACGCTTTGCCATTGGCCTATTTCGGTGATGGCATACATAAATACTCTCGCTAATTGGATTAGCTAAATGGTGCGTTTTAATAAGCGCAGGTTTATTAAATGCGCTAACGGCATGCGCAGGTAAAACCGTAAAACCTAGCCCTAAACTTACCGGCTCCAGTATTAAACTTATCTGGTTAGAAAACCCCGTGCGTTTAATTTGATCAATATGTTCAAACTCACTGTAGTTTTCGCTCAGTAATAGCTGTGCGTGGTGTTTTGCATCGGGGTGGCCAATAAAGCCAAGCTCACATAAAACCTCCCATGTTGGGTTTTTAATATGTGCGGGGGTGACTAATAGTAAGGCTTCTTTACCAATTTTGTGGCTTGTAACTTCGCTAAGTGTCGGAGCTTGAGTTAAAAAGCCTATGTCGGCACTGTGGTTTGCCACAGCTTGCTCTACACTTGTATTGGGTGCAAAGCGATAATCAATATTAAGCTCGGTATGCTTTGCCTGCAGCGCTAATAATTGGCTATAAAATTGTAGCCCACAACTACCAGGCGATTGTATTTTTACCAAGCCGCTGTAAGGCGAATCATCTTTTAATTGTTGTTCTAAAAATTGCCATTCCTTTAATAACAAGCTGCCTTGTTGATACAAGTTTTGCCCATGTACGGTAAGGGTAAATTGTTTGCCGTGGCGCTCTAATAGCGCGCAGTTTACTTGCTGCTCAAGCTTTTTAATATGCTGGCTTACGCCAGATTGGGTCATAAAAAGGCGTTCGGCGGTTTGGGTAAAGTGATTTACCTCAACCAACGTACAAAACGTGTTTAACCATGCAGGGTTTATCATTACAAAACATACTCAAAATGATGATTAATGATAATTTTACTTAATATTGTTCAGTTCGTAAACTAACTCCATCAACTAGCCACAAGATAAGTCACAAGTTAAAGAGGAAGCATTATGAGTCATACATATCCACGTAGTTTTTCGCACATTGGTATTTCGGTTCCCGACGTTGAAAAAGCAGTCGAGTTTTACACTAAGGTTATGGGTTGGTACACAATAATGGAACCGACTTTAATTACCGAAGACAAAAGCCCAATTGGCGAAATGTGTACAGAAGTATTTGGCGAAAAGTGGGAAAAATTCAAAATAGCGCACCTATCTACAGGGGATCGTATTGGTGTCGAAATTTTCGAATTTAAAAACCAAGAAAACCCAAAAGACAATTTTGAATACTGGAAAACAGGCATCTTTCATTTTTGTGTTCAAGACCCTGATGTAGAAGGTTTAGCCGAGCGTATTGTAGAAGCTGGCGGTAAAAAACGTATGGAAGCCCCTCGTTATTACTACCCGGGTGAAAAGCCGTACCGCATGATCTACATGGAAGACCCGTTTGGTAACATCCTTGAGATTTACAGCCACAGCTACGAGCTTATATATAGCGCAGGCGCTTACTAAACGTACCTAGTTTAAAGCGCTTAGCTAAAAACAAAGGCCGCAGTATTTATTACTGCGGCCTTTTTGTTTCAGTTAAAGAGTTTTTAAATACACTTCACCGTCTTCTTATTCTCTATAACTTGTTTTTGCTTAGCTTGTGCAGCATGTTTTGCCCTGAGTTGAAAATATTATCAACCTCCAGAAAAGCACTACCAATCGAACTGTGTCCTAGTGAATTTATGAACGACATAACACATATGTCAGGAACTTTTTCTCTTATCCACAAACAGGCTATATGTCAGTACCGCTGAGATTAAAAAACAAAATATTACGCTTAATGTAAATAATATAAAGTTTTCATTTTTTGATATAGCTCCTCCTTTAAGGAGTATTTCACCGCTATTAAGTGCATCTATTCCTATATAGATCATCAACGGAATTACAAAAAATGCATTGCTGAGCTTAATAAGTAAGTCCTTTGATGAAAGACTTACTAATTGAGAAGCATCATGCTCTTCCTCTTCTCTATTTAATAGTTCGGCTTTTAATAGCTCAAAGCGTTCAGGGTACAAAGCCCTATCAATAGACGTGATAGCTTCTTGCAATTCAGTAATAGAATATTCTGAATAATTTGGTTCCATCTATAAAACCTTCTCCAGGGCCTAGCGCTTACATAAGCGGAATAATATAGTTGACTAAAATGGTTTTAGGAACAAAAAACAGCCAACTATAATTTCATTTGATATTTACGTTAGGTTTTTTCAGTTAAATGTATATAAAACAATTATATATAGATAATTGGCCAAAGTAATAATATGGAAGCTACTAGTTTAAAGTGTCCATTTTTATATGAATGTGCATGTGCTGAAAACCAACTTAATAAAGCTCCAATTACACATAAAATCTGAAGAATGTTACCAAACCAGTGTTCATTAAGAAAACTCATAAAACTGATGTTTTGACTTGCAAATATAAATAACAAAAGAGCTGAGGTACCAAATAAGAGACAGCTTCTTGATTCTGAAAATTTTAGTAAGAATAGGCTAAAACCATCTTCCATGTTTTCACTAAAAATTGGATGCTTCATAGAACTCCATTTAACATCGAACGATTTTATAGGCCTCGAATCGAGCATACTTCTGCCGATGTCACGCTCATTTTATACTTTACACAGTTTTAACAAATTACCTAAGATATTGCTATCAAAAGCTATTTAATATCTACAAGCAAAGTTAAGGCATATAAATGCGCATTTCGCTCATTTCCTTGATTATGTAAGTAAGCAGCAGTTTGGCTGGCTTAATAGGTATTACAAGTATATGATATTGATAATTATTTGCATTAAAAGGTTTTGAAAGGTGTGTATGAAAAAGTCTATGTTAACTCTGGCGTTAGTTACGGGTTTGAGTGGTTGTAGCACAACAACTGTGCCGCCTGATAAAAGCTCATCGCTTTATTACACTGCGCTTTATAATGCACAAGCAAAGCCTGTTAGCTCTGTATTATTAGAGCCCAAGCTATTAAATGCCGATGTGGTTTTAGTAGGTGAATGGCATACGCACCCGGGTGTGCATTTATTTCAGGCTGAGTTATTTGAGCAATTAAGTAGAGTCAATAAACGCACTGCCCTGTCGCTTGAACAATTTAGCCGCGCCGATCAGCTTACTTTAAACCAGTATGTTAAAGGTGAAATTGGTGAGCAATACTTAATTGACAACACCCAAGCGTGGCCTAATTACAAAAGTGATTACCGTGCGTTGGTAGAGCTGGCTAAAGCGAACAATAGCGATGTAATCGCTGCAAATGCGCCAAAAAATATAGTCACCTGTATTGGCAGGCAAGGCATAAGTTACCTAAATAAACTTGATGAAACACAGCAGAGCTTCATTGCAGCCGCTATTGATACATCCCCCAGTGATTATAAACAACGTTTTATGGCGTCAATGCACCACGGCTCACCGAGTCAAAACGAAAACTATTTTGCAGCACAAGTTACATGGGATGAAACTATGGGGGAGTCTATTGTTAACTATGTAACAGCGCATAAAAATACGCAGGTAATGCATATTTCGGGCGATTTTCATGTAAAAAATGGCGAAGGTATAGCGCGTGTTATTAAGCGTTTAGCGCCAGAGTTAAATGTTGTTTGGATATCGCCGGTAACAAGCGTGCAAGCTAATCAAACAGGGTATCAGTTGCAGGTTAATCCTTTGCCACCCCGTTATGTACAAAAAGAACATCAACAAGCGGCTTTTAAAGCTTTAGCCAAACGAGGCGAGCAAACGCATTGCCAATAATAAAATAGGGTGTATTACACAGTGTTAGTGCAATACACCCTTTGATATTTATTTAAGCGTAAATGTGCCTTTCATCATGGCGTAATGCCCAGGAAAAGAGCAAAAATACGTGTAGTTAGTCCCTGCTGTTAAGGCGCTAGTATTAAAAGTAACTTGCGCTGATTTGCCACCGCCAATAATGTCGGTAGCGGCAAGTACGCGAGTATCGTTAGGCTTTAAGTAGTGGTTACTAAGCCCTGCTGCGTTGCCATCGGTTATTATAGCTTGCATGTTTTTCTCGCTAGCAAGCACCCAGTTATGGCCCATAACATTGGCGGGTAATTTACCTACATGGCTAAGCTTTACAGTTACTTTTTTACAGCTTTTAGGAGCGCTTAGCGTTTTAGTTGAAAACTGCATCATGTCGTTTGCATCAAGGCTAAGTGTGCATTCGTCTGCATGTGCTGCATTGACACTAAGTAGTAGTGCAGTACTTAGTAAAGCAATTAATTTTTTCATACTGTTTCCTCTGTATTAGCTAAGTTGTTGCGTGCTTGATTGGTTAACGTAACCAGCGCTTTACGTACCTCTAACGGGCTGTTGCACTGGGTTTTAAAATTAATAAAGTAATTACGCTTTTGGCTTTGTATATAAAAACCAGCGGGTAATAGGCCGCTCATTATTGGGGTGTTATCGGCTACGCCGTAGTGCTGCATTAATATGAGCGACATAGCATCTTGGTGATCTTCATTCATATGGTTAATCATGCTTTGCTGTTGGCTTTCGTCCCAGTTTTTTGCCTCATCCTGCCATTCGTTTTGTTCAAGCCAAAATATTTTGCCAAAGCCGCCAATGTAACGCACACGCACTACGTCTAATTGCCATAATTGAAAGTCGTGCGCGTTGCGATAGCTAGCGGCTTCGGGGTATAGGGCAATATAGTTATTAAGTAAAGTGTGTGCTTGCTCACTTGGCACAATAGAGCCATCGCCTACAAGTGTTACGCGGCCGTGCTCGTTTTGATCGCCGTAGTCGGCGGCATCAAACACAGTTAGGCTCATACGAGAGTCGTGCTTTAGATTTTTAGTGTGCTGGGCTATATCGCTAATAAAAAAGTAAACACGGCCTTGTTCGTCGCACATATAGGGGGTTACTGAGCCAAACGGGTAACCGCGTAAATTAATAGAAATGGTCGACATGACACCAGCATTGGTTTTGTAAACCAATGTGCGTGCATCGTTTAACGCTTGCTCTCTCATAAAAACTCCTGACGTTGAGAAAAAACCATGGGTGCATCGTTATAAGGATGAGGGTTTACGTGCAGTTTCATGGCGTACATTTGTTGTAAGTTTTGTTCAGTTAATACGGTGTTTATAGGCCCACTTTGCAGCACTTTTTTGTTGTGCAGTAAAATAGCATCGGTTGCATAAAGGCTGGCTAAATTTAGGTCGTGTATTGCAATAATGGCGCTGTTACCCTGCCCTACAAACGCTTTAACGCAGCTGAGCAAAGCATGTTGATGGCGCATATCAAGTGCTGATGTAGGTTCGTCGAGCAGCATTAGTTTTGGCTCGGCCGATTGTGTAAAAGCGTTTAGCTGCGCTAAAGTACGAGCCATATGTACGCGTTGTTGCTCCCCGCCCGAAAGCGCACTTACGCGGCGATTTAAATACTGGTTTAAATCCATAATAGCGGCGTATTTATGTACTTTTTCACTTTGCATTTTTAATGACTCTACATATGGATAGCGGCCCATTGCAATAAGCTCAAATACAGTAAAATCAAACCCTACGTGGTTAGCTTGCATCATAACTGCGCGCTGTGTGGCAAGGCGCTTTTTAGCATGAGCAGCCAGCGGCTTAGCATTAAAAAGTACACTGCCTGTAAAGGAATGCATACCTGCTAAGGTATGCAGCAAGGTAGATTTACCTGCGCCATTTTCACCAAGTAGTGCTACAAGTTGCCCTTGTTTAGCGCTGCCATTAATAGCGTTTAAAATGCTGTGATTATCAAAGCCAACGCTTAGGTTGTTAAACGTGATCATGACCAACCTCGCTTATTTTTCACTATTAAATAAATAAACAATGGCGCACCCAATAATGCAGTAATAATGCCAATGGGTAGCTCTGATGGCATGATCACAATGCGTGCTAGCCAGTCAGAAAGTAGCAATACCACTACGCCAATTAGCATACAAAGCGGCAGCATATTACGTAAATGCGGCCCCACCATTAATCGGGCAATATGCGGGACTACTAAACCAACAAACCCTATTAAGCCGGTAAGTGCCACAACCGCCCCTACTCCTAGTGCAACAAGTATAATTACATATAGTTTGAGCTTGTTGGTGTCTACCCCTAGGTACTGAGCTTGTGACTCGCCAATAAGGAGTAAGTTCATGGGCTCTTTTAACCGCCACAGGCCAATTAGGCTGATAAACAGTAACGGCGCAGCTTGAATAATCGTGCTCCAGCTTGCTCCGCCTAATGAGCCCATGGTCCAGTAATTTATTAATCGTAGCGCGCTATCGTCGGCAAAAAAGCTCAGTAGCCCAATAACCGCAAATGCTAACGCGTTAATAGCCACCCCCACTAATATAAGTGTGGTGATATTAATTTGCCCTTGCTGCTTGGCAATAAAATATACCAGCGAGGTAACACCAAGCGCCCCTAAAAACGACGCATAAGGTAAATACAACTGCGCGTTAAAATTAAACTGCGCGCTAAGTGCTATAAACGCCACAGCAACCATAGCCGCACCCGCACTAATGCCAATAATAGATGGATCGGCCAATGGGTTGCGGCACAGCGCTTGCGTTGACGCGCCTGTTTGGGCAAGCACCAACCCTACAAGCACTGCAAGCACAAAGCGTGGCAAACGTATTTGCATTACGACATTTATTTGCAGCGCATCAAACTGATTAAAGCGCTCGGGTGCAAGCCAAGCAATGGCTAAACGCCAATCCCACCCTGCTGGCCCATACCCTATGCTAAGTAGCGCCAAAGCAAAAATACACACAGAGGCTAATAGCATCCATTTATGGGTTTGGCTAAGTGTTACAGGGTTAAAACGGCTCAATGTTAGGGTGTTCATAAGTGGGCTTTGTACTCGTTAAGCTCATTAATTCCTGTGGCAATACGTGGCGACATGCCAAGCGAAAGTAGGCTATCCATTACAAGTAAGTTACAGGTTTGCGCCGCTTTTAATAAGTGTAGTGTAGGTTGCTCACAAAAAGCCTGCTTACCGCCAAGGCTGTGTACAACATGGGCTGGGGCTACTAAAAAGTCGGGCTGATTTATAGCAAGTACTTCGGTGTTAATTGCTTTAAAGCCTGAATGCGTAGCGCCTATATTGGTAATGCCTGCATAGCTAAATAATAAATTAGGGACGGTTTCTTGCCCGGCTGCAATAAGCCCGCGCTCATTAGCTGAGAGTAAAAATAGCGCGCTGTGTGTTTGCGCTTTTGCTTTTTCAGGTAACGATTTTGTAATGTGTGTAATAAGTGTTTGTGCTTTTTGCTTGGCGTTTAAGTCGGTACCAAGGCGTTTTATAAGCTCAAGTAGCTCGTTAACTGAGGTCGGCTTTTTATAATGAATTAGCTTAACCCCTGTTGCCTCAATTTGCTTAAGTGCTTGGCTTCGCCCTGCGCCTTCAAGCGCTAACAAGGTGGTTGGACGCATTGAAAGTACGCCTTCTGCAGCTAAATCGCGATAATAGCCCACTTGCGGTAATTGCGTGGCTTGGTGCGGGTACATGCTCGATTGATCAACAGCTACAAGGGTATTTTGTTTGCCTAGCGCATAAATTATTTCAGTAAGGGTGCCGCCAGCGCTAATAACGCGCTCTTGTGCAAGTGCAGATTGGGCCATTAAAGCAAACAATATAAATAGGTATTTCATTACACACTCCGGTTTTATTTTTTGGCTATTATAACCAGTTAAATCTAAATGAAAATGATTATCATAATTAATTGATCTTAATTTGACTTAGTTGTAACATCTCCGCCATAAATAATAACTATTATCATTTGGAGTTAAAATGAATCCCTCTGCGTTTAGATTTACTGCTATAGCAACCTTACTACTTGGCTCGGGCACTGCCATTGCCGAAAACATAATTGACGATCATATTGTTGTAAGTGGCTCGCGCTTTGAGCAAAAGCTTAAAGATGTTACAGGCTCAGTTACTGTTATTACCGAGCAAGACATAGAGCGTCAGCTAGCTGTAGATTTACAAACCATGTTTAAGTACGACCCAAGCATTGCAACGACAGGCAGTGGCGCAGGCGCGCAAACACTTACAGTACGTGGTGTTGGTGGTAACCGGGTTGTATTTATAAAAGATGGCCGACGCACCAACGATGGTTATGCAGGTGGAGGGGGCTATTTAGTTGGCCGTAATTATTTTGACGTAGCAGGTGTAAAACAAGTAGAAGTAGCCAAAGGTGCTGCATCGTCATTATATGGCTCTGATGCACTTGGTGGCATTGTGGTTATAACCACTAAAGATCCTAGTGATTATTTAAAAAATAACAGCAGCTTTGTAAAAATGGCGCTTGGGTATCAAGGTCAAAGTAATCAAGTAGCCGCCGATATTACTGCTGCAAAAGACTTAGGCGACTTTGCAGTAAGCGCCGTGTATAGCCACCGCGACAGCGAAGAAGTACAAAACTATGACGAAAACTTACCCGGTTATGATGCTAAGTCGGATGCTTTATTAGTTAAATTTGAGCAACAGCTTGATGAAAAACGCACACTCAAATACACCCTTGATTACTTTAATCAAACAATTGAGCAAGAAATAACTCCCGCCATTCAAGAAACCGAAGAAGACGACACGAGTTGGTCACTGGCGCTAGATTACCATTCTGAGGTAGCAACAGCCGCGTTCGATAAGTGGTATGGGCAAGTGTCTTATAGTAGTTACGAGCAGCAAAGCGATCAAATTAGTGGCGCAAGCACCTACACCGATTATAAAGACTATCGCTTTGAGCAAAATATTTTAGGTTTAAAAGCGATATTTAATAAAGAGCTTAAAGGAGAAACCACCGATCACGAAGTGGTATACGGAGTTGATATCGACTTATACGACACCACTCGCCCACGTTTAAAAACACGTGTTTTAGCTGATGGCACGGTTGATTTTACAGACCAAAAACAAAAAGCATTCCCGGGGGCTGACACCTCTTTAATTGGCGCTTATGTACAAGACAGTATTTCGTTTAAAAACAGTGCCTGGTCGGTTATTGCAGGCGTGCGATATGATTACTACATCCTAGAAGCTAAAAGTGATGAGCTTTACGCTGATGCGCAGCTTGATGATATTACCGAATCTGCTTTCTCGCCTAAGCTAGGTGTTATATACCAAGTGGATGATAACTTATCGTGGTACGGGCAATACGTACGAGGCTTTAAAATACCACCACACGACCAAGCCTATCAAAGCCACGGCGTTGAGCCGTTTTATCAAATATTACCAAACGCCGATTTAGACCCAGAAAGCAGTGACTCGTTTGAGCTTGGACTAAGATACGCCAGCAGCGATATTAGCGTAAACTTAAGTGCTTTTTATGCAGCATTCGATGATTTTATTGAAACCGCCGTAGTGGGTGTTGAGCCAACGTACATTCCTGGCGTAAACAAAACGCTGTATCAATATCAAAATATTAGCGAAACACAAATAAGCGGTGTAGAAGCCGGAATTGCCATGTATGTCGCTGAAAATATACTACTTGAGGCAAACGTAGCTTACGTTGATGGTGAAAATAAAGAAACCGATCAGCCACTTACCAGCATTAGCCCGTTAAATGGCTCAATATTGTTAAGTACAGAGCTGGGTAATATTAACTGGACCGCTGCGTTGCGTTTAGCTAAATCGCAATCGGATGTAGTACTTGATGCAAACGATGATAAAACTACGCAAGGGCATGGTTACGGGGTTGTTGATTTATACGCAAACTACGAATGGCAAGCGTGGCAGCTAAATGTAGGTGTACTTAACTTGCTCGATAAAGAATATGTACCTTTTGAGTTGATTGCAGGTCAATCGCAAAGTGTTGATTTTAGCCAATACACCCAACCTGGGCGTAACTTTTCAGCAAGGGTAAGCTATCAGTTTTAATTAGGGCTAAACAAATGGCAGTAAACGCTGCATGGGTATGCAGCGTTTGCCTGCCACATATTTACTCAAGTCAAATTACTTAATGGTGAGTATATTCAGGTACACCTCTACATACTTAATGCCCATTAACACTTTATATAAACAGCACTTTTAAAGCTAAAATCGCCGTTATTTATAAATTAATTAATCGCAAAATCTTTTGTTTCTAAATAGCTGGGGGCGTTTTTAAAGCACGCCGTTAGCTTACTTGCAAGCGTTGTATTTATTGCGCTGTCGCACTCTAATTCCCCGTTATACTTCCCCTTAATAAGCGACACTAAGCTTAACGAGTCATAGCTTGGTTTACTTTGTATTTTATGAATTACCACCCCCTGCCCTGCTGATACCTTTATTAAATCAAACTCTGCTTTTACGGGTTGTGTAATAGCGAGTTTTTTTACATATAACGGGTTTTTAAAAGTCAGCTTTGTCGAAAACAGGGCCGTACCTCCGCGTTCAAAATGACCATTAAACACAGTGGTATTTAAAATGGGTGTCTTCTTATTTATTAATAAGTTTAGGTTAAACTTACTTGGTAAAATAGTGATCTGGCTTTGCTCGTTTGCTGCTTTTCTTAAAGCATCTTTGATTATTTTTAAGTGGGTATCACTTGTAGTTACTTCATACACTATTTGGTAGTCGTGGGGAGTGGCATATAAAGGCATGTGACTGGCAAGCACTTTATCGTTTGCTAATATAAGCGCCATGCCATGAAGCCCTACATAGCTGTGGCTCTTATGCGTATTTTGTGAATTGTGTAGGGGAGTGTTTGCTAAAACTGTTGTTGAAAACAAAATAAAAAATAACAGTATGTGTTTCATGTTTATGCTCCAAATTAATATAGCGCTACTATAAGCTGATTTTTATGTATAAATAATCGATAATAAGTTGTTAGTTGTTTCCTTTTAATCAATACGGTTTGGCGCTATGCATTTAGATGACATTGAAAAAGTAATTCATATGGCGGGTTCGCAAAATCTGCATACAACCGCTAAGCACTTTAATATTACCCCTGGTGCGCTGTCTAAAACGCTAAAAAAGGTTGAGGCAAACTTAGCCACGGAGCTTTTTAACCGCGTAGGTAAAACCTTAGTACTTAATGATAAAGGCAAAGAATTTGTTAAGCACAGTAGCGATTTAGTTCATAATTACCAGCAGCTTACTAGCCGTTTTAAAAGCGATAGTCATAAATTTAATGCGGTTATTGCAGGCCCTGCCATTTTACTCAAAAGTGGCGTTAAAAAGCTGCTTACACCTCTTAGCAACCTGCCTTGCTCGGTGCGTATTAATAATATATTTGAAGATGAAGCCATAAGCCAAGTTGCATCAGGTTCGGCGCATATTGCGCTAGTTACTCGCGAGGCATTAAACAACAGCTCACATACTAATTTAGTGGCGGTTGACGTATTTAATACTGAGTTTAGTGTAGCTGCGTCTCCTTCACATCAGCTAGTACAAAAAGGCTTTTTAACACTCAATAAAAACCAATTACTACAGTTGTCTTTTGCATGCCCGTTGTTTTCACCACTGTGCGGCCTTGAACAAGGTATTGGCTCCGACGGTTGGCAAGATGAAATAGCCCCGCGCAATATTGTATTTAGATGTAGCGATTACAGTGCATTAATAGAGGTGATACAAAGTGGCTTGGCGTTGGCATATTTACCAAATTTCGTGATTGATGATTTAGGGCTTAAAAAATTAACTGTAAAGGGGGTTAACAGTCGCTACAGAGAAGACATAGTAATGATTTACAAACCATCAAAAGCTGATGGCTGGCTTAATAAACTCATGCACTCTTTGTAGAGAATTTATCAATTTAAGTTCAATGTAAAGTATTACTTAGCTAAGCAGTGGTTAGCTAATATCAGCAACAATGCACTGATTACGGCCATGTTCTTTTGCATGGTAAAGCGCTTTGTCAGCACATTTGTAAACTAGGTCTATGTCGTTACTGTGCTCAGGACTAAAAACATCAAACTAAGTGTATAAAAAAGGCCAGATGCAAACGCTACTGGCCTTTCATTAAAACCGTCATGTATTTAGAGATGACGGGATGTTATTTAAACTTATTTACTTACGTTTTTACGGCGTCTATTAAACCATACTAATGGAGTAAGTAATAAAGCTATAAAGCCAAAACTACCACCACCGCTAGATTTTGATTCAGTTACAGGCACTGTTGCTACCGCTTCATTTTTTACCATTACAGTACTTTGTTGAGTCACAGTTGTTACACCATCACTTACGGCAACTTCAAAAACAAGCTCTTCATCTGCAGTAATAGCTGCAGGTGTGAAGCTTAAAGTTTCAGTGTCAGTACCAGTGAGCGTAGCAGCACTACCGCTAACCTGAGTCCAAGCATAAGTTAGTGTTTGACCATTGCGATCTGTAGCTGTTGCTGTAATTGTTCCTGTAGCAGATTCAGTAATTTCCGCCGATGCACTTTCGACTAAAACAAGTGGGGCTGCGTTATCACATGCTAGTGAATCACCCGCTACAAGCTCTGAAAATACAGGAGATAAAACGTTAGACATAGTTAGGTTATCAATCCACCAACCTAAATCATCAACTGCGCCATCTGATGAGATTCTAAAGCGCACTTTTACTAAGTTGCCGTTTAGAGCATCACCAAAGTTGATAGTTTCATAATTACCATACGCGCCACTATCTTGTACGTTATTACCTGTAAAAGTTTCACGTTCTTGAAGTTCTTGCGAATCATTTTCGATTAGAACAGCGTCATAGCCAACATCAAATGTGCCGCCAATTTCAGTAGCATCAACCCAGTCACCGCCATTAACACTAACTTCTACAACACCACCATCCCAGTTTTGCTCAATACTATAGAAATGCCAAAATGAGATTTCAAAGTCGCCTGAGTAACCAACTTCGAATGACTTACTCTCTACTGCTACATCTGATTGGAAACCATTATTTACAAGGCGCATTGCCTGTGTGCCTAGCCCAAACCCACCTTGTTCAAAGAAGGCAATATTACTACTATTATCCATTACCTGAGTGCCAACAGCTAAGTCACCGCCAAACATTACGTTTTCTTTTAAATCTAATAGTGATGAACTTGCTACTTCCATATCATCTGAAACTACAGCTCCAACAGGCATTTCTGACTTAAAGCCCATATTTACTTCAAACGTAAGTGTTTGATCAAGTGCTTCAACGATATCATCGTCCGTTTCAATTTCAGGGAATGTGACTTCAATTTCTAGTGTTTCAGCTGTACCCGCTTCGTTCAAAGTAACTTTAATATCGTTACTAGTTATTGCTTCGTACGGTTGAACTTCACCAAAAGTAAGTAAACCATCATTTTCAAATGTTACATCATGATCGCTTATAACAGTCAGTTGTGCTGTTGTACCACTAAGTACTTCACTACCACGGTTAGTAATTGTTACGCTAACCGTACTCGTTTCGCCTTTATCTAAAATATTGTCGTTAGTACAAAAACCAAGCTCTGTACCATTGTACATGTTGTTTAAGTCAGCACTTGCAAATGCATAGCTAGAAAGCTGTGTTTTATCTGATTCAACCACACCAGTAAGGTCATTACTGAAACGATCTGGCGATACTGCGCCAAGACCCATACCACGTTTAGCAAATGCACCTACCATTAATTTGTAATCAGCAGGGTCTACTGCATAGGCAGCAGCTAAAATAGCATCACGTGCTTCAGTGTAGGTTGGTGCAATAGGTGTTAATTTGTAACCTGCAACTAAGTAATCTGCCATTCGAGTTTGTGCTTCATTAAAGCCATGCTCGTTAATAAGCGCTACATAGTTTTCCCATAATACAGTTGCCCAAATTTCGCCGGCAGCATGAGGAGAAGCCACGCTTGTTGGTGATATACCAATATCAGCACCAGCATTTTCAGTAATATGGCGGAACGACAATGCATTTACATCTGTATCAGTTGAATAAGGAAGACGACGAATACCGAAGTAGAAGTCTTCTACAAATGTGCCGCTACCATATGCTTTTTGGAACTTATCGTTACCTGTAATATTTATATCGCTTTCTTTAGCGATAAACATTAATGAGTGGAAATCGCCCCAGCCTTCGCCCATTGCGCGGCCTTGGAAGTTAATAAGGCCTGATGAATTACCGACTAAGCGGTTACTAATGTAGTGACCCCATTCATGAGCAATAATACCATTATCAAACGTACCATCTTTTAATGTTGCTTTGGTAAACATGTCTACAGTAACAACTTCACCAGCATCAATTAGGTCATACATTGCATGACCATCAGCGTAATTTAAACCCATATTTGGAATGGTTACAGTATCGTCTTCACCGCCCATTGGTGCCGGTTCTGCCGTATCTGGGTCATTATTAACAACGATAGTTGCTATTGCACCTGCATCTTGTGCATTTTTTACTTTAATCGTAAAAGCACATGAGCCACGATCTACAATTGCAATTTTCCCTGCTAGTTCAGCAGCATTTATAGCAGGCTCACAACCATCATTAATACTTGTTGAATCTACTGTATTTCCATCATCTAAACGAACAACTTCTGCAGCCACATCACTGAATTGGTATTTACCAAAGCCAGATTCTTTTGTTGAAGCTAAAAGGCCTAAAGAGTCATGTGAAGTTACTGTAATACCAAAATCTACACCAACAGTGGCATCTTTACTGTTGTACAAGTACATTTGCATACGTGGGCTAGCACCATCAGCTGGTGTAGACATATTTGCATTATTACGACCTGAGTTATCTTGAGCCTGTGCTTCAATCGGGTCGCCTTCTATGCCGCCACGACCAAAGTTAGATACCTGCGCTACATTTGATGTTTCATCAAAACCATGATCATAGAAAAAATCATGTAAAAAGTTATTCATATAAAACAAGTTAACAATAGCTGCTTTACGGTTTGCGTAGCTATTTGCAACTTCATCTACTTGATAAGGGTAGTCAAATGTGAAGTCTGCTGTTGTTTCAGCAGTAAAGTCACCTTCACTAAAGTCTTGAGGTGCAACCACATCGGCGTATGCGAATACGTTATTACCCGAAGTTGTCGTTGCATCATCAGCTAACCATGGGTCCATTGTGCTTAGTTTGCTGTAGTAAGATAGAGATACCATTGGCGCGTCTAAAATCTCAGTCTCGTCTACTTGTCCTGGGCCATCTGCAGGAATTACGTCACCGTGCGGACTTTCCATTGGGTAGCCATCTTGGTTTGCGTAAACACGGTAATTAAAGTCAGCTGCATGAGATTTCAAATCTTTCGCAAAATATACTTTGCTGTTATTTGAATCTACTACGTAGCTAAAGTAGTCACTTTCTAAAGAGCCAACTTCTGCTACTTCTACTTCAATGTAGTAAGCTGATTTAAGCTCGCCTGCAACTTCAAAAAACACTTCTTTTGCACGTGGTGTACCTAAAACAATCTTAGAATCATCTAATGATTTAGCCTCATATTTTGCATATCCACCTTCGTTACCAATTTTACGAAGTGAGACATCAATATTTGCTAATTCACTAAATGCTTTTCTTATGCTTTGCTCAGAGCTTACAAAACCAGTTAACGCAGCAAGTTTATTTTTAGATGACGACGTATCAGCAAAATAACCCGAGCTTGCTACTAAGTTGTACTCTTTATCCATTAACAAGTTGTATTCGCGGTTAAAAACTTCAACACCGTTTACTTGTTGTTTGTATTTTGCACTAATAGAACCGCGTTTTTGCTCTGATAAATCAACCATAACAGCAGAAGATGCTGTTGCTTTACGATTACTAATACCTGTTAAAGTTTCAATATAAAAGTCAGCAGCATATTGATTACGGTTATCAGCTGCGATTAAAGCCATGTCAGGCTTACGCTGACCTATTGCTTGCCATAAAAATGTTGCTTTACCCATTTGTGCATCGTAAATAGATTTTTGACCCGACACAGTGGCGCGTTCGGCTAAGGTTTTCTGCTGAACGGCAGCTAAAGAAGCGCCCTGAGTAACTGAATTTGTTGCACTTACATCATAAAATCGAGTTTGTTCAGCGGCCGTTAGTTCACCTGCTGCTAATGTAGATGTTACAACCATGGCAATAGTTGTTAATTTGAATTGAGACATGTATCCACCTGTTTGTATTTATTATGTTTAAATACTTAATGTTTTTAAATTGATTGTTTTATGTAAACATCTAGTTAAGTTGTTAATATACAGACTTGAATAAGGCTGAATAGCTTTAAATTTAAAGAAAAGTAAACAAAGGTAAACGAATGCAAAAAATAATTTTTACAAGTGCAGTGCCAATAATCGCAGCTTTATTACTATCTGCATGTAATAACAGTGAAAAAACAGAGGTTAACAACTCTCAGGTACAACCTAAAACAGCAGAGATCATTATAAAAGAACCATCTAAGAACCAGAAAAGTGACACTATTTTCCCTAAAAAAGAAAGTAGTCAAGGTGTTGTTAAAAATGCATCTAAAAGCATAAATTCATCTGGTGATAAACTTATCTTTAACTCTGAGCAGTTATTTAAAGGCGACGTTATTTATAATCAGAACTTAAAACAAAAAGGTGTAGTAACAGGTACTCTTACCATTACACTAAATACCGATTCTGTGCCTGATGAGTTAAAAAATAATTATGAATTAGTCAAGTCAACAGCTCACAATTACACATTACTTGTTGAAAAGGATGTTGATATTGCAGGATTGTCTAGTGCTCTAAACAGCTATAGATCAGTGAGCAATGTAGAAATTGCAATTAACTATTCACCTATCGAAACACACTTTTAATCAGCAACAATGCACTGATTACGGCCATGTTCTTTTGCATGGTAAAGTGCTTTGTCAGCACACTTGTAAACTTGGTCTATGTCGTTACTGTGCTCAGGCCAAGTTGCAATCCCAATAGAAATTGTTATAAAGCCGATAGTTTCCATATTTGTAGACTCAACAGTTTTACGTAGTCGCTCTGCTATTTTGAGCGCACTTTGGCTGTTTTCATTAGGCAAGACAAGTACAAATTCTTCACCTCCTATACGTGCTACGATATCGTCTTTTCGAGATAATTTTTTGATAATATCAGTAAGCGATTTAAGAGCTTCATCTCCTTTATCATGGCCAAAGGTATCGTTAACTCGCTTAAAGAAATCGATGTCTATCTCTAAAATAGCAAATGGAGTTTGCTTAAACATCAACTGGTTTAATAAACCGTTTAAACTCCTACGGTTATGAGTATCAGTTAGGGGATCTGTTTGCGCATCATGACGAAGCTGACCTATCTGCATTTGCAAAGTATTAACTCCATTGAGCATTGCAATTTTTAGTCTTTGGCTTTCAAAGTACCAAGATTTAACACTTTTTAGCTCTTCAATACTTGTTGGATCGTCAAGTGTATTTGCTTTGTCTGCTAGTTGTTTTAAAGGTCTAGAAATTAAGTGAGCAAAAAAACCGATTAAAAGAAACGTAATAACAGCCATCGGTAATGTACGTTTTATTACTTCAGTTATGAGTAAATCAAGTGACGAAAGCGTTGCTCTTACAGGGCGCTGAGCGACAATTACCCATTTTGCTTTAGGCACAGAGGAAAAGCCTGCTAGCATTTCTATCTCTTGGCTATTTTTAACAATAGAAGTACCGCTTTGGCCTGTAATCATATTATTAGTGATGGAATTATTTGTGACGACTGTCCCTATTAGTGCCTGATCTGGGTGATAGAGAATTCGCCTACTGGCGTCGACCACATAAATATATGTTCCACCCTCATAATAATGCTGCTCTAATAAGCTATTTAAAATATTACGCTCCTTTAGATAAAGAGAGCCACCAATATAACCAAGGTAATCTCCACTTTTATCAAACAAAGGATGAGAAATAAAAACAATAAAGTTCCCAGCAGCCGACATATAAGGCGCGCTGATTAATGGTCTTTTTTCTTGTAGCGCTTGTACAGCGCCAGGTGAGTGGATTGATTCACCAATAAGTTGCGGAAATTTAGGAGAGGTTGCGACAACAACACTATGCTTATTAATTACAACCGAGTTAAAGCTATTCGTTTGTAAGTGTAAGCGGGTCGCTTCTTGGTTTAATAAATCTTCATCATCAACTCTTTGCTCTATTTTTTTAGCTGAATAGGCCAGTTGTTGCATTGCGGATTCTAAAAAATTATCTGTTGCGGATGCCAGTTTATTGGCATAAGCATAGTTACTTTTTAGCGTGTAAGCTGTTAACTGCTCTTTTTGTACTTGGTAGGTAGAATAAAAGCTACTTACTAAAGTACTAATAGAAGCCGTAATCGCTAAAAGCAAAATAAGAAATCGAAGATTTAAGGCCGTTAATAATTTTTTTCGCAAACGTATGCCATCCTAAGTACAGGTATTCAGTACCCGAACCTATAATTGTATATAAAGCCCGCAATTATACCCTCTTGAAAATTTATTATCTAATATTAACAAAGCCACAAAAAATATAACTAAATATAACTTTTCGCTAGTTGCAAGATTATGAATTTTCTTTAACTTTTACAATACGTTATTGGTTCCTCTGCAAAAAATCCTTCTTTTGCAGTTACCTCAAAAAGTAGTTAAGCTGCTTACACTTATCTACTTTTTAGCTTTGGAGTGTGTTTTGCTAAATAAGTGTATTGTATCGTCTATCGTTTTTTTATCTGGGTGCTTAATGCCATTACAATCCTCGCTTGCTAAACCCGTGCTTTCTCTTGAACAACAACTTGGGCAAAAGCTAATACTCGACTTTCGTTACTTCTGCCAGCAAGGAGTAAGTAATAAATGCCGAACTCCAATGACCGAGTTACCTAATGAACTCGCTACCGCTATTGCAAAATACGATATTGGTGGGGTAATTTTATTTTCTGAAAACACTCAATCGATAGAGCAAACAATTGCGCTTAATAGCCAATTGCAAACAGCTGCAAGTAAATCCAGTAGTAAGCTGCCGCTATTTATATCAATAGATCAAGAAGGCGGACGTGTAGCGCGTTTACCACGCGATGTTGCCACCTCATTTACCGGTAATATGTCGATTGGCGCAACCTACAAAAAACACGGTACAAGCTTTGCGACAAAAACAGCAACAGTAATAGCTAAAGAGCTAAATTCGCTGGGTATAAATGTAAACTACGCGCCCACGGTTGATGTAAACATGAACCCCGATAACCCAGTTATTAACGTACGCTCGTTTGGTGAAAAGCCAGCATTAGTGAGTAAATTTGGCGCCGCACAGGTTGCAGGATTTGAAAGCAATGGCGTGATTACCTCGTTAAAGCACTTTCCGGGTCACGGCGATACAAACGTAGATAGCCATACAGGCTTGCCTAAAGTAAACCATGCAAAAGAAGTTATTTACGAGCAAGACCTAGCACCGTTTAAACACATTATCGCCAAGCAAAACCCAGGTATGATAATGACGGCGCATATTCAATACCCAGCGCTTGATAGCACAACGTTTATAAGTGTTAATGGCAAAACTATGATAAAACCGGCAACAATGTCGCGCGCAATCATTACTGATATTTTACGTGGCGAGCTTAATTACCAAGGAGTTGTAGTAACTGATGCGCTTGATATGGCTGGTATTAGTAACTTCTTCACACCAACTCAAGCGGTAATAAATACATTTGCCGCTGGAGCTGACATTGCCCTAATGCCTATTGAAATTAGAACACCAGATGATTTAAATAAACTCGATGATCTTATTAAAGATCTTGTTGCAGCGGTTAAATCAAACCAACTTGATGAGCAAGAAATAGCACAATCGGCACAGCGTATTATTACACTTAAAAATAAATTTAGATTAAGCACTAATTTTGACCCTATTACCGCGCTCATAAATGCAAAGCAAACAATTGGCAGTGCAGCACATCGCGAAATAGAAGCGCAGCTTGCTGTAGAGGCAATAACGCAGGTTAAAAATAATAACAGTACTTTGCCGCTTAATTTAAAAGCAGGAAGTAATATTCATATTATTATGCCCGACACGCGTAAATGTATGGCAATGCAGCAAGCAATTGAAGCTATCAGCCAGCAAAAACTTAACTATAGTTGTAGTAGTTTACAAGGGTTTAATCCGGCACAAGCTAAAATACAAATACACGCTGCTGATGTAGTTATCGCCGGTAATGCAACACCTAATCAAAGTGCGGTCGAAATTGGCGGTATGGATGATTTAAAAGATGATTCAAATTTTGTACTTAATAATGCGGAGCAGCCAAAAGCACTTGAGTCATTATTAAAAGTGGCAAAAGAAGAAAACAAAAGCACTGTATTTATAAGCCTAAGAGCACCTTACGACATTGCTAAATTTGGCGATTATGCAAATGCTGTACTTGCATCGTATGCATATAATATTGATGTAGATAAAAACGATATTGTATCTGGTCCTGCTTTTACCGCACTTGCAAAAGTGTTACTAGGAGAAGCACCGACTAACGGCGTATTACCTGTCACAATAAAACCGCAAAAGGCGCACTAATATGAAACTCAATTGTGATTTAGGCGAAAGCTTTGGCGCGTGGAAAATGGGGCTAGACGATGACGTTATGCCACATATTGATATGGCTAACATTGCGTGTGGGTTTCATGCAGGTGACGCCGATGTAATGGCATACACTCTTGTACTTGCCAAGCAACATAACGTACAAATTGGTGCTCACCCAAGCTACCCAGACAAGCAGGGCTTTGGTAGGCGCTCAATGGTACTTAGCGAAAAAGAGCTTACAAATTGCCTGCACTATCAAATAGCCGCTATTGAGGGGATGGCAAAAGTACAAGGTTTAACACTTAGCTATGTAAAACCCCACGGCGCACTTTATAACGACATGATGGCAAATGATCAAATATTACAAACCGTTATAAACGTAATTGCCAGCTACCCAACAGATTTAAAGCTAATGATTTTAGCGACTAAAAATGCCAATAAGCACATTCAAATAGCCAAAAGCTCAGGAGTTGATCTAATACTCGAGGCATTCGCCGATAGGCAGTACACCGACGACGGGCATTTAGTGTCACGAACACTTGAGGGTAGCGTTCACAACAAAGCTGCATTACTAAAACAAGTAACTCAGCTTTTATCCGATGGCAGCGTGACAACACGAACTGGAAAAAAACTAACGCTCAACGCCCATAGCTTATGCGTACATGGCGACAACGCTGATGGCATAGCGCTTATAATAGATATAAAAGCCCTGTGTAACTCAGCTAACTAAACACTTTTACACAACCACAAATAGAAGCTGTAAACCCCCTTTACAGCTTTAACTCATAGATTTAAATAAGAGCTTCATCGCATCCTACTGTTAATTTAATAATCCCTAACATATAACTACTTAGCAAATTAAAAAAAGTAACAACAGGGATAAAAATGAAAAAGCTTTTAACACTTAGTCTCATTTTAGGCTGTAGCAATTTAGCCTACGCTGAAACAAATACACTACAACTGCAAGACGTGTTTAATTTAGAATATGCTAATCAAATAGATATAACCGAAGACGGTAAAACTGTTTATTTTGTGCGTAACCGCATGGATATAAAAACAGATCGCAAAGTGGGTAATATTTGGTCTGTTGATTACAAAACCAAACAAATGCAGCCGCTAACCTCTGGCGTACATATGGATTATTCGCCAGTACTCTCTCCTGATGGTCAACGCCTTGCGTTTATATCAACCCGCGATGGCAGCAGCCAAATATATATTAAATGGCTTAAAACAGGTGCTATGGCAAAAATTAGTAACTTAACGAGTAGTCCACGTTCGATTACATGGAGCCCTGATTCTAACCAATTAATATTTAGCATGTTTGTCCCAAGCGCTAATTCAGCGCCAGTGAGCTTACCAGGTAAACCAAAAGGCGCAACCTGGGCAGAGCCCGCCAAATTTATTGATGATGTGTATTACCGTTCAGATGGTGGCGGTTACACACAAAAAGGTTTTAGCCAATTATTTTCCACAGATGCTAACGGTGGTAATGCTAAACAACTCACTCATGATGAGTTTGATAACGCGGGCGATGTAAGCTTTAGTAACGATGGTAAATCACTTTATTTTTCTGCGAACAGGCACACAAACAACCAGCTAAAATTCACAAATAATGAAATTTATAAACTTGATTTGGCCTCGCAAACTATAACAGAAATTACTAACCGAGATGGCCCTGATGAACAACCTAAAGTATCGCCCGATGGTCGTTACTTAGCGTACACAGGTTATGACGATAAACGCACTAATTACGAAAATGCTCAACTTTATATTCGTGATTTAAAAACAGGTAACACAACTAGCTTAACGCCAAATTTTGATCGTAGCGTAGGTCAAATAAAATGGAGTGCCAATTCAAAAGGTGTGTACTTTAGTTACGCCGATAAAGGTCAAACCGCCCTCGCCTACCAACCACGCAGTGGCAAGCGTAAAATAATAACAACTCAAATTGGCAGCGTTGCCTTTGGACGCCCTTATTCTGGTGGCGACTTTGATGTAAGCGAAGATGGCGAGGTAGCCTTTACCCTTGCAGATACTCAGCGCCCTGCTGATATAGCAACAATTAAACGCGGTAAAGTGCAGCGTTTAACTACTCTTAATGCAGATGCATTGGGTGACAAAGCTTTGGCTAAAGTGGAAGAAATTTGGATTAAATCAAGTCACGATGAGCTACCAATCCAAGGTTGGGTTGCTTACCCACCTGAATTTGATAGCAGTAAAAAATATCCGCTAATACTAGAAATACACGGCGGTCCTGTCGCTAATTATGGCCCGCACTTTAGCGCTGAAATTCAACTGTTTGCAGCCAAAGGTAATGTCGTTTTATACATGAACCCACGTGGTAGTGATTCCTATGGTAAAGAGTTTGCACAAACTATTCATCATAATTACCCAAGTAACGATTTTGATGACTTAATGACAGGCGTTGATGCGCTAATAGCGAAAGGCTTTATTGACGAGTCTAAATTGTTTGTGACCGGTGGTTCTGGCGGCGGCGTGCTAACAGCTTGGATTGTGGGTCATACCGATCGTTTTGCTGCGGCTGTAGTTGCCAAACCGGTTATTAATTGGATCAGCTTTGTACTAACTGCCGATTTTTACCCGTTTTTTGCTGATTACTGGTTTCCAGGGAAACCATGGGATCACATTGAGCATTACATGAAACGCTCGCCTATTAGCTATGTTGGAAACGTTAAAACTCCTACTATGTTGCTCACTGGGGAATCTGACTACCGTACACCAATTTCAGAAACTGAACAGTTTTATCAGGCATTAAAGTTACAAGGTGTTGATACTGCAATGGTGCGAATTCCTGATGCATCGCATGGTATTACAGCTCGCCCATCAAACTTAATGACCAAAGTTGCTTATATTCAATGGTGGTTTGATAAACACACTAAATAACCTAAAATTTGTATAACATTTATAGCTCAAATAAAAGCCACTTTAAATAAGTGGCTTTTGTATTTATCGCCGTAGTATTCAAACTGTAAACCCCCTTTACACTTCTGTGACAGTTAAATATCGGACTTAGCTAAAATTTCAGTTAGTAAAATTTCGGTTTATAGCATTTTTTGTAACTTGAGTTGGTAAAAAATCGGTTTGAGTCACTGTTTATAGCCTCTCAGTTAGTAAAATTTTGTTTTATCGAACGGAGAAGTTAGTAAAAAATCGGTTTATAAATTCGCTAAGTTTGTCTATTAAAGCAAAAATCAGTCACTTATCAGCCTTTTAAAGTTGTTGTAAACGCTTTTTACAGCAAAATCACCCCAAATATGCCGTTTTATGAAAGGTTAGTTAAACTCTGATCTGTAAATTCACTCAGGTAGTTAAATAGTGATCCAACATGATTTGGCAAGGGCGTGTTGAACTTTGGTGGGTTAATTTGCAGCAGTATGTTTGGTTTTTAGGCAAGGCGGAGCTTATGTAATGTGGTTATTCCCCATGAATAGGCGATAACGTAGCATAAATACCAAACATGCGCTGCCCTTTGGGTTCTTTCTAGGGACGATAAACTTTTTGTTGCTCGGTTTTTACTTAGCCCACTAGGTTACAAACCTCGCGCCGCGATTTAATCGCCCCTAGTTTGAACAAATTTCAATCCACAAAGATAAACACGCCCTAGTTAAAGTCTGATCTGTAATTGTGCTTCAATGTTTTAACTTTGTTTAAAGCAATAAAAAAGGGCCTATTGGCCCTTGAGTAACACTATCTAGTTAGGAATTAAAACTGGTTCATGGTGTTATCTTCACCACCGGCTTTTAGCGCGTTATCACCAGAGAAGTATTCTTTGTGTGTATCGCCCATGTTAGACCCTGCTAGGTCTTGGTGCTTAACAGAAGCTTGCTCACGGCGAATTTCTTGGCGTTGTACATCACGTACATAAGCCAGCATACCCATATCGCCAAAGTAACCTTCTGATAAAATATCAGTGCTTAGCGCAGCTGTATGGTACGTAGGCAGAGTAATTAAGTGATGGAAAATACCTGCTTCACGTGCGCCATCGCGCTGGAAGTTTTGCACTAGTAAATCGGCTGCTTGTGCAAGCTCTGTTGCATCCATTTCTGGTGCCATAAGGCCTTTATTATCGCCAAGGCTTGGGTAAGCACTAAGGTCACGGCCAGCTTCTTCCCACTCTTGATACACTTGCTCACGAAACTTAAGCGTCCAGTTAAACGAAGGCGAGTTGTTGTATACCAGTTTTGCATTTGGCACGTGTTCTTTTACACGATTCACCAGTTCTGCAATTTGTTTAACATGTGGTTTTTCTGTTTCAATCCACAGTAAATCAGCGCCCGACTGCAAGCTAGTAATACAATCTAATACTACGCGGTCTTTTTCAGTGCCTTCGCGGAACTGGTATAAACCGTTATCTAGGCGAGTTGGTTTACATAACTGGCCATTAATTTTCATTGCCGTATCGCCTTCATTTAAATCATCAACACCGTTAATTGGCGTAGTTTCTAAAAATGCATTGTATTGGCTTGCTAAGTCACCAGGTGCTTGCGACACAGGTACTTTTTGAGTAAGGCTGGCGCCTAATGAATCTGTACGTGCCACAATAATGCCGTTATCAATACCTAGCTCTAAAAAGGCGTAACGTACTGCGTTAATTTTTGCTAAAAAATCTTCGTGTGGAACGGTCACTTTACCCGCTTGGTGACCACATTGTTTGGCGTCAGATACTTGATTTTCAATTTGAATGGCACACGCACCGGCTTCAATCATTTTTTTAGCCAGTAAGTAAGTTGCTTCTTCGTTACCAAAACCTGCGTCAATATCAGCAATAATTGGCACAACATGGGTTTCAAAGTTGTCTATTTTATCAATAACAGCTTGAACATCGCCGCCGTTCGCTTTTGCTTCATCTAGGTCGTTAAACAAGTGGTCTAGTTCACGTGCATCAGCTTGCTTTAAAAACGTGTAAATTTCTTCAATTAGCGCAGGTACCGATGTTTTTTCATGCATGCTTTGATCTGGCAGCGGACCAAATGCAGAGCGGAGCGCTGCAACCATCCAGCCACTTAAGTATACATAGCTGCGTTTAGTTGTTTTTTGATGGCGCTTAATAGCCATCATCATCTGCTGGGCTGTAAAGCCATGCCAACAGCCTAAAGATTGGGTGTACTGGCTTGTGTCGGCGTCATATGCAGCCATATCTTCACGCATTACGTCTGCTGTGTATTGCGCAATTTCAATCCCTGTACGAAAACGGTTTTGTAAACGCATACGGCTTGCGTATTCAGGGTTAATAGCTTTCCATGCGCTGCCTTGTGTTTGGCAAAGAGTAGAGAGTGTGTCTGTTTCGCGTTGATATGTTGTCATAATAAAATCCTTCGAACGAGTGTGTAAATTATTTTAATGTTGTGAGAGTGGCTAGGAGTGTGTTCCGTAGCGCTTAATTCAACATTAGGCTCCTTTTCTAGATTTAGTAAATTTATAGTTGTTATTGTGGCTATACATTTTGTGAATAGCTAAAAAGCACTCAACATTGCCTTTTTGAGTTATTGTTGCCTTACGCACAAGCACACAACAACATCGCGACCGTTTAAAGGAAGGCAACTATGTCCCACACTCTCACACATTCAGGACTCAGCGTAGATACACAACTCGCTGATTTCGTTAAAAATCAATTACTCCCTGACACTCACTTAAGTGAGTCACAATTTTGGCAAAGTTTTGCACATATCGTTCAAACACTTACCCCTATTAATAAGGCACTGCTTGAAAAGCGAGAGCTGCTTCAACAGCAAATAGACGACTACCATCTTGCTAATAAAACCTGGGATAGCGCTAAATACCAAGCCTTTTTGCAAGATATTGGTTACTTAGTAAAAGAGCCTGCCAACTTCGAAATTGAAACCCAAAATGTAGAGCCCGAAGTGGCCCTTACAGCAGGCCCTCAGTTAGTTGTGCCTGTAAGTAATGCACGCTTTGCACTTAATGCCGCTAACGCTCGCTGGGGCTCGTTATACGACGCTTTATATGGTACTGATGTGTTAAGCGAAGATGACGGGGCTGAAAAAGGCAATACCTACAACCCTGTTCGTGGTTTTAAGGTAATGGCCTACGCTCGCCAGTTTTTAGATAAAGCATTGCCGCTGACCAATGGCTCGCATATAGAAAGCACGAATTACTCAGTAGTAGATGGCGCACTTTTAATTACCTTGCGTGACAGCTCTCAAACCACATTAGCTAACCCATCTCAGCTTATTGGCTATCAAGGAGAAGCACAAAACCCAACTGTAGTGTTATTAAAAAACAATGGCTTACACATAGAGCTACATATCGATCACCACCACATTATTGGCCAAGCTGATAAGGCTGGTTTAAAAGATGTAGTGCTAGAGGCCGCGCTTACCACCATTATGGATTGTGAAGATTCAGTAGCTGCGGTAGATGCAGAAGACAAAGTACAAGTTTATAAAAATTGGCTTGGGTTGATGCAAGGTAACTTAGTTGAATCGTTTAAAAAAGGCGATAAAACTGTTGAGCGTACCCTGCAAAGTGATAAAACATACACCGCACTTGATGGCGGCACCGTTACTTTAAAAGGCCGTAGCATGATGTTTGTAAGAAACGTTGGCCATTTAATGACGAACCCTGCTATTACCGATGTGTTTAATCAACCGGTGTTTGAAGGCATTATGGATGCGATGTTTACAGCCACTGCTGCCCTGCACGACCTAAATAAAAAAACAGGTATCAAAAATTCAAGCGCGCAAAGTATTAATATAGTAAAACCCAAAATGCATGGCCCAGAAGAGGTGGCATTTACTAACACTTTATTTAGCTTAGTAGAGGAAGCGCTAAGCTTACCTAAAAACACGCTTAAAATGGGTATTATGGATGAAGAACGCCGCACTTCTGTAAACCTAAAAGCCTGTATTTGTGCAGCCAAAGAGCGTGTTGTATTTATAAATACTGGATTTTTAGACCGTACCGGCGATGAAATTCATACCTCTATGCAAGCGGGCGTTGTGCTTCCAAAAGCACAGATTAAGCAGCAACCATGGATACAAGCTTATGAGGATCGCAACGTCGATATTGGCCTTGCTTGTGGCTTAAGTCATAAAGCACAAATAGGTAAAGGCATGTGGCCAATGCCAGATAAAATGGCATTAATGATGGAGCAAAAACAAGCGCACCCTAAATCAGGCGCTAATACTGCATGGGTGCCCTCCCCTACAGCCGCTACCCTGCATGCAATGCATTATCACGATATAAACGTATTTACTGAGCAGCAAAGTATAGCTAAACGTACTATTGCGAGCCTTAATGACCTGCTTACACCGCCGCTAATGGCAGACCCTAAAACGCTTTCAAAAGAAGATATTCAAAGTGAGCTAGAAAATAACGCACAAGGTATTTTAGGTTACGTTGTACGTTGGATTGATCAAGGCGTAGGCTGCTCAAAAGTACCTGACATTAACCATATAGGTTTAATGGAAGACAGAGCCACACTGCGTATTTCAAGCCAGCATATGGCTAATTGGTTGCTAAATGGCGTGTGCTCACAAGCGCAAATAAAATCAACAATGGCTAAAATGGCCAAAGTGGTTGATGGACAAAACGAGCATGACACTGCGTATACACCTATGGCAACAAGCGAAGAAATCCTTAATAACAGCATTGCCTATCAAGCCGCTACGGCATTAGTTTTAGAGGGCGTAACGCAACCTAGTGGGTACACTGAACCACTACTACATAGCTACCGTATAAAATATAAAGCACAAAAATCGAATACGCTTTAACTGCTTAATCAAAGTTAAAATTAAGTACTAAACCAGCTTTAAAGCTGGTTTTTTATCGCCTAAAATTAGAATAACAGCACTTTTAAGGCATTTTAAAAATATATATTCAAATAAGCATAATACACATGAATATCTAACATTTATTTAAACGTAAAAAAGCGTGTTTTGCATACACAAAACACGCTTTTTAAAGCTTTTAACCGTTTGCGTTTAATTTTTTACAATGGCATTGTGATAAATATTTTGTACATCGTCACAATCTTCAAGCATATTTATAAACTTATCAAAGTTAGCAATAACTTCTTCGTCTTCAATTTCAATATTAACTTGAGGAATAAACGTAATTTCGTCTACTTCAAAGTTAATGCCTTCAAATGCGTCTTCAAGGGCAGTTTTAGCTTTAAAGTATTCTGTTGGCGGTGCAAATACTGATATTTTACCATCCTCGGCTTCAACATCGCTTACATCAACATCAGCCATCATTAATGCTTCTAATACGACTTCATCGTCATCGCCTGCAAAGCCAAGTACCGCATAATGATCAAACATATGCGCTACACAGCCAGGAGTACCAATTTTTGAGTCTGTTTTAGTAAATGGTAAACGTACATCTTTGATAGTACGGTTCGGATTGTCAGTTAAACAGTCAACAATAACCATGCAGTTACCAGGGCCATAGCCTTCATAACGGGCAACAGAGTAATCTTCTCCTGCGCCACCGGCTGCTTTTTCAATTGCTTTTTCAATAACGTGTGCGGGAACTTGGTCTTTTTTAGCTTTTTCGATTAGACGGCGAAGTGTTTGGTTTACTTCGGGATCGGGATCACCACTTTTCGCTGCAACGTAAATCTCTTTGCCGTACTTTGAGTTTACTTTTGTTTTTGCATTGGCTGTTTTGATCATAGAACTTTGACGAACTACAAATGCTCTGCCCATTTTGTGCCCCTAATGAATACGTTACGTTTTGCGGTATTTTACCAATTCAAAACGTATTGGGCTAGCTCCGCAATGGGCAAAACTTGATTAATAAAAACTTTTATAACTACATACTCATTTCAGAATAAATCAAATGGCATGCTATTTAACATAACTCTATTTTTTCAGAATAACTCTCAACTAATGTCACTAAGTCAGCAAAGTCATGTAAAACGTAATCTGCCTGATCGGCATAAGCAGGCGTTGACTCTGGAGCGTATAAACACGCGCGCATATTTGCATTGTGCGCAGCTTGAATGTCGTAAAGGTAATCGCCTACATAAAGTAAATTTCTGGCGTTAATGTTCCAAAGTGTAGCAATGGCATTTAAAGCGCTGGGATCTGGCTTTGCTGGGGCATCGCTTCGCGTTAAAACTGTGCTGATAGGGAGTGGATTATTTTGTAATTTCATTGCTGCTGCTTTATCAAAATTGCGAGTAACAATCGCCATCGGAATATTTTTAGACTTTAAAGCATGAATAGCTTCACTCACACCAGGTAATATACTGGCATGTTGTGCATCTATTAATTCGTGTTGGTGAACTATATTCATTGCCTCTTCACGCATATACGGTGAGGGCAACTGAGCAATGTAATCAAGTAAGTCTTGCTCGCAAGGGCAACCTATTTGGGCCTTTATTAATGCAAAATCTAATTCTGATGAAACCAATGTTCCATCTAAATCAAAAATCACTCCAAAAATAGCCTCAACCTGAGTAGTCATATCATTCCCTGAATTTAGTTATTACTAAATAAAATTTAAACATAAAATTCTCTACTGCTTATGCCCAAGCCAGTTATAGCTAAAGGGATAAATGAAACTAACTATATTTAAATTATTTATTTGCACTGCTATCAATCTATTGATAATACAGTAAATATAATTGGTAGTTGTAGCATGCGCAAAAAATGGTAAATATACAAATTGAACTACCAATTTTTACGTAAATTTACATATACCAGATCAAAAATGAACGCAGTTTAAACGTATGAAGAAAACGCGCACATTAACTGCAGTGCGCGTTGGTTGGGGAAGTTTTAACTGTTAATTTTGCTCAAAGCGGGCTTCGAGCCAAGTATCATCTTGTGCAAAGTTTAAAGTTTTAATCTTACCTTTGCCCTCAACGTTTACCATATTTACCTGAGATGGCCATAAATCACGAAGCGCGCCATTGCTCATTTTAATTCCTTCAATGTTTTCAGGAATTGGTGCTTCTTGGTAAACCCAAAAAAACTTACCATCAACTTGTGCTCCCACAAAGTTAAGTGGTAAAGGTTCACCACTTAATGTTTGTAGAGCAACATGCGATTCAACATATTTAGCAAAACGTTGCTGATCGGCTTTATTGCTAATAATATCGATTTTGCCTTCAAATAATGTTCCTACGGCATGTTCGGTATCATGTAAATAAAAGCGGTGCATTAACTCAACATTATGCGTTCGTTTATTAAAAAGCACGGTTGTAATTGACGATTTTAGTTGATGCGCCATACTCGGCGCAGCAACTAAAAGGCAAACAATAATAAGCAAAAAGCGCATTATTGCGGCTCCTCACCGTTATCTTTTTCGTCTTTCTTCTCATCAGTTTTAAGCTCAGTTTTAATATCTTGCATGATATCGCGACTTACTTTAGCTTTACTCTTTTCCTTTTTAAACACTTCAATACGTGAAGGAATAATACGACGAGGGTAGTTATTATTTTCAATATCTACATCCGCAGTTTCCCAATTAGGATCTACAGTAACTGATACAAGCGGTTTGTTTTTATCGGTAACAATTAGCTTTTGAACATTTTTATAATTACGACGCCAAATTTCAGCAGGAATATAACGCTCTTCAGTCGTGCCATCTTCATATGTTAGCTCAAGTAATATAGGCATTACCAAACCACCAAGGTTTGAAAATTCCATAACGTAGTAGTTTTTATCTTCTTCTAAAGCACGTTCAAGCGTTTTACGCTCCCACGGCTCTAAGCCTTTTAAAAACTTATTGTACGAGTTACGTTCTTTATTGGTTACAGTAAAGCGGTCGTTTTCGTCATAAAAATCGGTAACATCAGGGTTTTGCTCAACCCATGTTTTTTTACCTTCGGCGCGGTTACGCTCAACAAATAATGACGTAGGCTTGTCTGCTTCAATATCACGTAAACGGCTGTAATCAATATCAGGGTTTTTAGTGTCTAAACGTAGTTGATACACTTTATCTAAAGAGATATCAACATGGTCTGTGGTGTAAAACCAGCCACGCCAAAACCAATCTAAATCAACACCAGAGGCTTCTTCCATTGTACGGAAAAAATCAGCTGGAGTAGGGCGCTTGTATTTCCAGCGCTGAGCATACTCTTTAAATGCAAAGTCGAATAAGTCACGGCCTAAAATTACTTCACGTAAAATATTAAGGGCTGCGGCAGGTTTAGTATAAGCATTAGGGCCTAAACGTAATACGCTGTCTGACTGAGTCATAATTGGTACTTGGACTTCTGACTTCATGTAGCTCACTATATCGCGAGGCTCAACACCCCAAGGAATAGTAGGATCCCATTCACGACCAGCAACACCATCTAAAAAGCTGTTTAAGCCTTCATCCATCCACGTCCATTGGCGCTCATCTGAGTTCACAATCATCGGAAAGTAAATATGACCCACTTCATGAATAACTACGCCAAGTAAAAAGCGCTTTTCAGCCTGAGAATACGTACGAGTACCGTCATCTTGTAACTTAGTACGCGGACCGTTAAAGGTGATCATTGGGTATTCCATACCACCAACTGGGCCGTTAACCGACTGTGCAGTTGGGTACGGGTAATCAAAAGAATACTTAGAGTACACTTCCATTGTGTGTACTACCGCTTCAGTTGAGTACTTTTTCCATAAGTCACCACCTTCTTTAGGGAAGAACGACATTGCCATAACTAAAGGCTGAACGTCACCACCTTGTTGATAACCTTTTGCATCCCACATAAACTTACGAGACGACGCCCAAGCAAAGTCACGAACATTCTGTGCTTTAAAGTGCCACGTTTTAGTTTTGTCGGTGCCTTCTTTTTCGTTTTCTAGCGCTTCTTCTGCGTTAACAATAAACACAGGACGCTTAGATGTTTCAGCTTGCTTTAAACGTTTGCGCTGAGTACTTGTAAGTACTTTGCTCGCGTTATCAAGCTTACCTGTTGCCGATACAATGTGATCCGCAGGAACAGTAATCTCAACATCGTAATCACCAAACTCAAGCGTAAACTCACCAGAGCCTAAAAATGGCTTGTTTGTCCATGCCTCGTAATCGGTATAAGCCGCTAAGCGAGGGAACCACTGAGCAATTAAGAATATGTCGTTGCCATCTTCTTCAAAGTGCTCGTAACCAGAACGTGCACCTACAGCATCTTCTTCAACAATGTTGAAGGCAAAGTTCATGCTAAATTCTACTTCTTTACCTGGTTTTAATGGCTCGTTTAAATCAATGCGCATTAAAGTATCAACTACAGTTACGCGTAGCTCTTTACCATCGTCATCTTTTACGCCACTGATAGTATAACCCAGTTCATTGTCGCTCATAAATTGCTGACGGCGTAAGTCACCTAAACTTAATTTAGCAGGCTTTTGAGCTGGTAGGCTTTCTAAAGTGCTTTTAAACGTTTTAGTTGTTTCGGCAATTGAATCGCTTTTAAAAATATTTTGATCTAACTGTAACCATAAATATTTAAGTGTATGCGGAGAGTTATTTTTATATTCAATGCTTTGGCTACCGGTAATACGGTGCTTTTTTTCATCTAGCTTTACATCAATATCGTAGTTTACACGTTGCTGCCAGTATTTTTCACCTGGTTCGCCAGCGGCACTACGATAAACGTTGGGTGTAGGAAGCGCTTCGTCTAATTGACGAAATTTATCAACAAAAGAACCTTTTGTTTGCTCAACCGAAGACGCCATAACCGCACTAGATATTGCCAAAGGCAATACAAAAGCACTTAGCGTAAGACCTATTTTTTTCATTGTTAGTCCTAATATAATTTTGTGAGCATACTTTGACAAATATACCAGTTAGCTTCAATAAATTAGCGACCAAATACCGTATTTTTAGGGTGATGTTCACTTAGTTTATTAGATTGAAAAGTGCAATTATTTTGTAACAAAATACGAATAAATAAAAACTGTAAAGGGGCTTTACAAAAGTGGGTTTTAACAATGGTTTTGAGCTGTTAAATACAAGTTTTAGAGCTTGGTAAAAGCACATTAATTTTACCTACGTTGCTAAAAAAGTATTGCTTTAACATTATCAGGTAAACCAATAATCCTATGTATAAGTGTCTCAAATTTCCAACAAGTAAAATGAGCTAAAAGCCCACTCTACTGAACAAAAACACAGTGAAAACAGCTGAATTATTGGCTCAAATATTGCCGAACTTCCTTAATGTTCGCTATTTTTACGATAAATGATAAATAGTGCAATTTTAGGTTGATCTTTAGTGCAGTTTATATTTAAAATCGCCAACCTTTTTATTTGAGGCAAATAAATTCGTCACATTTATCCTCAAATTAATATCGATTACTAGCAAGAAATGCGGTGGGCTTATGGATTTTTACATCCTAAAAAAACAACAAGAACTAATTGCGATTCCAGCAAGTGAGAATAACTGTAAGCAGTATCTCGATTCGGGTTATTTTTATATCGATAAAGTAGCAGCGTGCAACGAAACTAATGCATTAAAGGCGCTACACGCAAAACAAACTAAAACGTTAAAAATTCCATTATTAATGGCACTTTTAGCATTGCCGGTTGTTTTTTCAGCTTGGTACAGTTTAACCTAAGGTAATACACGGCTTAGGCTTGCATCTTTAACTGCCTTGGGTATATTGGCGCTCTTACGGTTTAATTAAGAGCGCGACATGAAAGTCCTCCACACCTCAGATTGGCACCTTGGCCAACAATTCTACGAACACGACCGCCGTGTTGAGCATCAAGCCTTTTTTACATGGTTATTAGCCACTCTTGTTGAACAACAAATAGACTTACTTTTAGTTGCTGGCGATATTTATCATACCGCGACTCCAAGCGCTAGCGCCGAAAATCAGCTTTACCAATTTATTAAAGACGCCAAAAAGGCATGCCCACAATTACACGTAGTAATTATTGCGGGTAACCACGACTCTGCAAATCGTATTTTGGCAGCTCAGCCATTACTAGCGCAATTTGATACGCACGTAGTAGGGCGCTTTGATGTCGCAACACCCGATGAAACTGTTATTACCATAAATACCAATGGTAAACGCGCTGTAATCGTCGCTATGCCATTTTTACGTGCAAGCGATGTAAGTTTACTTAGCCAAACCGAAAGCGGCCCTAGTTATGCTCAAGGCGTTGCAAAAGCTTATGAACTTGCATTAGAGCAAGCTACTAATATAAACGAGCAAAACTCACCATTAATAGTTATGGGGCATTTACACGCAAAAGGCGGGGATATCTCAAGTGATTCTGAGCGTAACTTAGTAATAGGTGGTGAGGAGTCTATTTCAGCCAATGTATTTGGTAAACAAGCCAACTATGTTGCCCTTGGGCACTTACACAAAGCGCAACAAGTCGCTAAAAGCCATATTATTCGCTACAGCGGCACACCTATACCTATGTCGTTTTCAGAACGTAACTACACGCACCAAGTAAATGTTGTTGAGTTTATTATTGATGAAAAACAACATATTAGTACAACTGTAAACCCCCTTTACATTCCGCGCTCTGCCGATGTAATTGTTTTACCAAAAGGGGAGTGTGTGCCATTAAGCGAACTATGCGAGCAAATTAAAGCGCTCGACACTGCACAAAATACAATAGCGCCTTATTTACGTGTAAAGCTTAAATCAAGCGATACCGACACCACCTTCAGAGAACAAATAGAACAAGCACTTGAAGGCAAGCATATTAAATTTTGTGGTATTGAACGTGTACGTGAGCAATCGACTCAAAATGACGACAACACCGTATTTGAAGATTTAAGCGAAGTTGAAATGCTCAACCC
This sequence comes from Pseudoalteromonas sp. SG43-5, assembly GCF_014164345.1. NCBI lineage: Bacteria > Pseudomonadati > Pseudomonadota > Gammaproteobacteria > Alteromonadales > Pseudoalteromonadaceae > Pseudoalteromonas > Pseudoalteromonas sp. SG43-5. The sequence goes on along the minus strand of NZ_JACJFA010000002.1, from coordinate 148,199 downwards.
GCTTAACTTATTAGAACAAGCATTTGCAAACGATAAAGATATGGCAGGGCAAAGCGTACCCGATGAGCTAAAAGCACTTTTAAGTGATGTGATAAACGAGCTTACGGAGCAAGAACAACTATGAAAATAACCGCAGTTCGTATTCATAATTTAGCCTCAATAGTTGATGCTGAAATAGACTTTACTCAAGCCCCATTAAAAGATGCAGGCTTATTTGCAATAACAGGCGATACCGGCGCTGGTAAAAGTACCTTTTTAGATGCGATTTGTTTAGCCCTTTATACAAAAACAGCGAGGCTACGCGGCGATAAAGGTAACTTAATTGAGTTTAATGGCGACAGCATTAAGCTTAATGATGCGCGAAACCTACTACGCAGAGGTACATGGGAAGGCCACGCCGAGGTTGACTTTTTAGGGCAAGATAAACAGCTTTACCGTGCGCGTTATACAATTGCACGGACCCATAAAAAAGTAACTGGCAAACTTAAAGTAGCAGAGCACACATTAGTAACCCTGCCAGACGAAACCCTTATAGCTGACAAAAGCCACACAATAAAAGAAGTTGAGAGCAAAATAGGGCTTAACTTTGAGCAGTTCTCCCGTGCCGTACTTTTAGCGCAACATGAGTTTGCTGCATTTTTAAAAGCCACTGGCGATGAGCGAGCGCAACTTTTGGAGTGCTTAACAGGCACCGATAAATTTAGCCGTATTGGCGTGCGTATTTTTGAGCGCCATAAAGAGCAAGTGGCAAAGCTTGAAGCGCTTAAAGCAGGCCTTGAAAGCTATACCTTATTAACACCAGAAGAACTCGAGTTACAACAAACCAAGTTAACCGATTTAAAAGCGCAAACCGAACACACTAAAAAAGAGCTGACCAAAACCGAAAAAGCACTTAACTGGTATCAGCAAGCTACAGTGCTTGAGCAAAATTTACTGCAGGCACAGCAAACCCAGCAACAAGCAAGCTCAGCGCTTGAAAGTATCGTTGTTCAAAGCGAGCAAGCAAAACAAGCTAAACAAACGCTTGAAATAAAAGATAACCGCAGCCGTTTTACTCAATTAACCGATCAAAATACGGCGTTAGATCAGCAAATAGCATCGCTTAAAAGTGTTGATCATTTAGCGGTAATTAACGAGCGTAACACCGCGCTTGCTAAGCATACTGAGCTACTTAATAACGCCAATGAGCAAAAACAAAATGCAGCGCCCGTTATAGCAAAAGCGAGAGAGCTTGACAGTAGCATTGCTTTGCAAACTCAAGCTGTAAAAGGCGCAGAGTCGCAAATAATCAAAGAGCAAACTCAACTTGATGAGCTCAATCAGCAGCTTAAACAAAGCAATAACGAGCTAGAACTCGCTAATACCGACTCAACTAAAAGCCAGCAATGGCTTAATGAGCATGCACAGCTGCACGTTTTAGCAAAAGACTGGAGCTACTATCAGCAAAGCTTTAATACTTACTTAAATGCACAGCAGCAATTAACTGCGAACCTTGCACAAAGCCAAACTCTTAATACCGAGCTTGCAGGTCAGAGCGAGCGATTAAATACACAAAATAATAAAGTGCAGCAGTGCGAGGCGTTACTTACGAGCGAGCAGTCTGCTTTGCAGGTTTTAAATACTCAGCTTAATGAATTTAATGCAGAGCACTGCGACGCGCAGCTAAAAAGTATTGATTACTTAAAAGAGCAGCGAGAGCGCTATAAGCAATTTAACGCAGAGCTAAAACAAAGCACTCAACGCCAGCAAGTGCTCAATCAGCAGCTAAATGAAAGCCAGCAAGCCCATGCTTTACTTAATCAGCATTTAATAACCAGCGAGCAAGCACTTAAAGGCAGCGAGTACGCACTTAACCAAGCGCGCTTAAGAGCCAGCGAAAACGTAGAGCATTTACGCACTGAGCTTCGCCCTAATGAGCCTTGTTTAGTGTGCGGCGCAACGGAGCATCCGTATGCGGTAAATCAAAATCAGCAATTAAATAACTTAATTACTGATTTTGAAAATGCTTTTAATACCGCTAAAAAGCAATTTGACCATGCACAAAGCGAGCTGCATAAGCATCAAACTCAACATGCTGTATTAACTGCTGAACACGGACAACTTGAGCAAATAATACAAACAGCAAAAGCCAAACAGCTCGACATTAAAAATACCATGCAAGGCGCACGTAGTGAGCTTAACGACTTAACGCCTGATCAGCTTGAAGTAACTTATAAGCAATTAACGCAGCAAAAAGCGCAATACTTTGAGCAGCAAAAACGCCAACGCACACTGCAAACCAAAGTAAACGAGCTACAAGCAGCACTTAAAGCAGAGCAGCAAGTACAGCAGCAATTGAGTAATAAACACCTTGAGCTTACACACCAGAAAAACCAGTTAACGAGTAAGCATAGCGAGCTAAGTACGCAAATTAACGAGCTGGGTACAACGCTCAATAGCCAATTTGAAAACAGTGATTTTTGGCTGCAACTACAAGCCAATACGCTTGAGCTTACCCAGTTTCACGAGCAAGTTACGCAGTATCAGCAAACTCAAATGCAACTTGAGCAAAGCCAAAAGCGCCAAGACACAGCTAGTGAGCAAATAAAGCAGCTTACCCCGCTTGTTAGTAAAAGCGAGCAATCGTTAAAAGCACTTAATGAAGAGTTTGTAAAAGCTAAAGAGCTATTAGACGCTGTACAAAGTGAGCGCTCAGCTTTATTTAATAATGAGCAAATAAGCGCAGACGACTACCAAGCAAAACTCACAAGTGAGCAAGAGCAAAAACAATCGCAGGTTCAAGCGAGCCAAAAAGCCTATGACGACGCGATAAAACAACGAGATGAGCACGCTATAACGCTTAAAAATGTGGAGCAACGCTTACTTGAAAACAGCCAAGAACTAGCAACACTTGAGGCACGTTATAACCAGTGGTTTGCTGACTTTAAAGCGCAATACAGCGACGTAACGCACGAACAGATCAAAATTTTACTAACGCTAAGTAGCGAGACTATTAAAGCGCATTTAAATCAACACGAGCAGTTAACTCAAGCGTTAACAGATGCAAATGCCGCATTAAAACAGCAGCAACTTACGCTTGAAAAACACAACAGTAGCGATAAGCCAACACAAAGTGCAGAGGCTTTAAGTACGCAATTAAGCAGCTTAAATGAGCAACAAACGCAGCTGCAAAATTCATTACTAGCAACTAATACCGCTATTGAGCAACACAACCAAAACGCAAAGGCGCTTGAAGGCAAACAAGCTGAGTTAACTACGCTTAAAACACAGGTAGAGCAGTGGCACTTGCTTAATAAAGTATTGGGCGATGCAACGGGTAAAACCATGCGTAACTTAGCACAAACACAAACGCTAAAAATATTATTGCACTATGCCAACAGCCATTTAAAAACACTCAACAAACGCTACGAATTAACCGCAATAGCGCAAACGCTCGACATTGCAATTATCGACCGCGACATGGCCGACGAGCAACGCTCTGTTAATACGCTCTCGGGCGGTGAGTCATTTTTAGTATCGCTAGCGCTTGCACTTGGTTTAGCATCGCTTTCGTCTAACAAAGTACAAATCAATTCTTTGTTTATTGACGAAGGGTTTGGTACGTTAGACAGCGAAACCCTAAGCATTGCAATGGACGCTTTGGATTCTTTGCAAGCACAAGGCAGAAAAGTAGGCGTTATATCGCACGTAACACAAATGAGCGAGCGTGTAGCCACTCAAGTGCATGTAGCCAAAAAGCCAGGTGGATATTCCACAGTTGAAGTTTTATAAGCAACATTACTGAAAACAAGGAGATACAATGCCAACGTTTACAGGCGAGCAAGCAACACAATACGATAGCCGCATAACCCGTTTAGTGCCTGGTTATGAATTATTACATCAGCTCACTAATGCGCAACTACAAGCAACGCTAAGCGACAATGCGCATATTTTGGTAGTAGGGGCAGGCACAGGCAAAGAAGTACTTGCACTGGCTGCACTAAACCCTACATGGCAATTTACTGCGCAAGATACATCAGCCGATATGCTTGCTATCGCACAGCAGCAATTTGATGAACAAGGCATAACAAGCCGCGTAGATGTACATAATGGCCCAGTTGATAAGTTATCGGTTAAAGCCGATGCCGTTTTATGTTTATTAGTAATGCATTTTTTAGAAGATAACGGCGATAAAAAAGAGTTATTAAAAGCAATTAAAGGAAGTCTTAAAAAAGACGCAAACCTTTTTATTGCAGATTTAATGCGCCCCGAAACTTCATTTGAGCGCGAAGCCCAGCTCACAACGTGCGCGCAATTGGGTTTAACCGAAACAGGTAAAACACAAACAGGGCACGACTTAGAAAATGAGTTTTACCCGCTTGATAGAATGCGCTTTAGCGAATTGCTAAATGAGTGCAAATTTGGCATTCCGAAGCTGTATTTTAAAGCCCTAGGTTTTAGCGGATATGTAGTTTAAGTTTCACAAGCTAAACAAGCACCCGCTATTTAGCACCAATAAAAACACCGAGTGAACAAACTCGGTGTTTTTATATAACCCTCTCTACACCCCGAAGTTTCTCTAAGCGTAGGTCGGATAAGTGAGGCGCCACCCGACGCTCTAATATCCACATCACTCAGATCATTACTGTGCCAGCAATCCTAACCAATCTCTCCAAGTGCTTTCATTGCAGCTTGTGCTTTGTCTGTTTGTACAAAAATATGGTCGTGATAAAACGCAGCTACCACATTAGCGCTAATGCCATGCTCAGTTAGCTTTGCAGATACCGCAGCTGTTAGCCCAACGGCCTCTAAGCTTGAATGTACATTGAGAGTAATTAAATTATATTTACCCTCGTAAGTAATACCTGCTTTATCGGCGGTTTCAGCTTTTAAAATAAGGGTTAGGCCTTCCTCTTCAACGTAAGTGGCAAGTGGCTCTAAGTGAACGTAATCAGCCAATTTCCCTGCCAAACAGCAAAATATGTATTCACCTTGTTTAAGCACAGGCTGCATTGATTTTAATAATTCGTTTAACTCTAAAATTCCGGCCATGGTCGTTCCTTACAATGTGTTATTTAGTGCCTTTTAGCTGCGCGACTAGCTCGCTTAATCTCGCAATTTTTATATTACTTAATTGCCTGTAATCAAAATACGGGCACACAATAATGTTGTTACTGGTGTCTATTGCAAACTCGTCGTCGAGCCAATCAAATTGTGCATGCAACTTACCTTGTTGTAATAAGTTTTTAGCGTGCGTACGCCCAGCAATTATGTGTAGCTGGTTTTTATTGCTAGAAGCTTTATCTGCGCAAGTAATAGTAGTGTCAGGCGCGCTAAATAGCAGGGCGGTTTTACTATTTTTTTGCAGTAAAAACTCATCGCGATATTGTTGCCAAGTAGGGGCTTGTTTAGCAAATGAATAATGCTCACTTGGCAGGGAAAATAGCACTTTGGCGTAAACGTTAAACACTTTGCGCCAACCATTACCACAGTACTGGTTTATGGTATTTATTTGCTCATTTATAACCGGTTCTAGGCATTCAAGTGTTTCAAAAAACGGCATTGGCGGCGCTTTTGCTACGTATACTGCCACGCTAAATTGCGTATCACCTAAGCCAACTAATTGGGTATTCAAGTTAGTTAGCCTTGTTTTGCGCTAAAATACGGTCGAGGTTATTTGCAAAGTTTTGGCGATCGGTTTGGCTAAGTGGCGGCGGCCCACCACTCATTTCTACGCCGCTTGAGCGCATGGTATCCATAAAGTCGCGCACGTTAAGTATTGAGCGGATATTCTCGGTGGTATAAAGCTCGCCACGTGGGTTGAGTGCTTGCCCGCCGTTATCAATTACTTCACTTGCTAGCGGAATATCGCCTGTAATAACTAAATCGCCTTTTTCAACACGTTTTACTATTTCGTCGTCGGCTACATCAAATCCCGACGATACTTGAACGCGGCTTATGTATTTTGACGGCGGAATACGCATTGCGTGATTCGCTACTAAAATAGTCTCGATTTTCATACGCTCTGCAGCTCTAAAAAGTATTTCTTTTATAACAACAGGACACGCGTCTGCATCTACCCAAATTTTCATGCTATGGTCATTTTTATTGCTTTAGAATTAATATGATCCTATAGCAAATTTTTTTAATCGGCTAGCAAACTTTATATCCATCTATATTTAGATAATACGTACGATTTATGTAATTAAAAAAGGAGCTTACATGAAGGCTATTAAATACGGTTTACTTATTACAGGGTTATTTTTTCTTAGTGCCTGCACCAGCCCTCCTGAGGGAATAACACCCGTTAAAAACTTTGATATACAAAAATATAAAGGCAAATGGTTTGAAATAGCGCGTCTTAATCACTCATTCGAAGAAGGGATGGAGCAAGTTACCGCGACTTATTCAATTAACGACGACGGCACAGTAAAGGTCCTTAACAAAGGGTATTTAACGGATGATAAAAAATGGGATGACGCCGAAGGCTTAGCCAAGTTTGTTAAGGGCACCGACACAGGGCATTTTAAAGTCTCGTTTTTTGGTCCATTTTATGGCGCTTACGTGATTTTTGAACTTGACCAACCCGATTATCAATATGCATTTATAACCAGTTACAACAAAGATTACTTGTGGTTTTTGTCGCGTACACCAACGGTTAGCAAAGAGCTTAAAGAACACTTTTTAACTAAAGCTAAAGAGTTGGGCTTTGCTACCGATGAAATAATTTGGGTAAACCAAGAGACTATGTAAAGGGGGTTTACAGTTAGTTATATACGTTTTTAAAGTAGTAATAAAAGAGTAATTTAACTGTAAAGTAACTTAAATATATTATGGTTATATTGTGTGTACTTGCCGTGAGACAGCAAGTATTGGAAACACTGAATATCCCCTATTGTTGGCAAGCTATATAGCTTGCCATTTTTTTTGCCTAATCTATGGGAAAGTAACGGATCACGTTTTTACTAACTAAGGCTAGTTTAATGCTAAAAACAACCCACTTAGTACAACTAACACGCTATTTAAAACACTAAACCACTTCACGTAGCCTACTAAAAAATTATAAAAAACCATTATAATTAAGACACTTAGGCTCATAAATCCGCAAAATAGTAATGCACCATATCCATCTTGAGTAACTATACAAAGCACCAAGCTTAGTAAAATACTGATCCAAGCAGCTAATAGCAGCTTTTTACGTTGGGATTCTGTAGGGCGTTTTTTAAATACATCTTTAAAATGATTATACTTAGCCAGCGCAAAACAGTTAAAACTGAGCAGGCATAGGCTAAACCCAAGTAAATCAATCATGGTTTTTGCCCTTTAAAGTTATTAGATTGACTAGGGCTGGTTATTTTTGAGTTGTTTTTAGCAGTACGTAATTTTTCGGTTTGTATAAAAAACAATATACTAAATAACAAAAACAGTGCATCAAAAGTAAATAAAGCCCACTGTTCGTGCATCAAATAGCTAACTAGATTACCGTTAGTTGTAAGTGCATTAATAACCGGTACGCTTAAACATGCAACAGCATTTATAGCTGCCATAACTCGCCATTGCAGTGTGTCGCGCTTTATAAGTGCTAAAAGAGCAACCGCTAGCCATGTTAAAAAGAACGCGAGTATTTCTTTATCGGCGCGCTCTGCGGTAGTTGGGCTAAGTAGTCTGTTAGCAATAAAAAATGCACACGTTGCCAGTGGAAGTCCCATAATAGTGGCTAGGTTTAACCCCTCAACTAGTTTTAAACCAAACGAAGGTTTAACGTTATTTTTAGTTCGCTCGCGAATTCGCTTAGCCCACATAATACAGCCAGAGCCAATCATTACACAGCCTGCAATACCGCCTAATACGTATAACCAACGCAGTAACCACGTAGCTAAACGCCCTGTATGCATTGAATTAAGTGATTCGTAAAGCGCTTTGCTGCTAGTTAGCTCGTCATCAGTTTTAGCGACCATTTGCCCTGTAGCACCACTAAATATTAAGCGTGGTGCTTGGTCACGCAGTGTTTTACCTGCGCTTACCAATACGGTAATTGTTGAAGCTGCCATATTTGGTTGGTTAACTTGTACGCGAGTAATATCTGCATGAGGCCACTTAGTATAAACCTGATCCAAAATACTTTGAATCGGCACCATTGACGATTCGCCTTGGGCTTTATCGGTCATGGTGTTGCGAGGGGTTACATCGTTAAAAAAGCCACGCATGCCGTTATCGTAAGACGTTTGCGCAGGGTAGGGAACCAACATAAATATAAGTGTAATTATACCCGTGTAAGTAATCATTAAATGAAAAGGAAGGGCAAGCACAGAGCTTAAGTTATGGGCATCTAACCATGTACGGCTACCTTTGTTACGCCTAAAGCTAAACATATCTTTAAAAATACGCTTATGAATAACCACCCCCGATATAATGGCAATCAGCATAAAAAAGCTAGCAAAGCACACAATCCAGCGTGCGGTTATTGCATCCATGTAATGTAAATCATAGTGCAGCCGATAAAAAAAGTTACCGCCTTTAGTATCTACAAAGGGCTCAAGCTCTTGCATGGTATTAGGGTTTAGCTGTGTGTTTTCAAACCGGCTGCGGCGCTGACCTGGCTCTTTTGGTTTTGCATAACCATAAATTAAATAAGGAATGCGTGGCTCGGGTAATGTAATACGCCAGCTTGATGAGTGAGCTCCATGGTTAGCTAAGTAATCAAATCCGGTAATTATTTGTTGTTTTTGCGCTTCTATACGCTGTGTTTGGGCTTGCACATTATGTATGGCTGGTTGATTCCACAAGGTTATTTCGTCTCTAAAAAAGCTAAGAGTCCCTGCAAAAAATATTAAATATAATAACCAACAAACGAGTAACCCTACCCAAGTGTGCAACCAAGTCATCGATCTGAAAAAGCTGTCTTTCATACCCAACCCTTCAGTAATGCAAGCAATCCAATGAACGCTCCCGTACTTAGTAAAATACTGATCCACACTGTTTTTAATGATTTAACACTAAAGGCATAAATAAATACAACGGCATAAATTAAAATGCTGATTGAAACACTAAACAGCACAGCGTCTTGTTTAGCTATTGGCAACACAAAGCTTAATAACGCAGTGCTTGCAGAGGTAAAAGCATAGCCACCAATTATGGCAATAAAAAAACGTAAAAATACCAAAACTCGATAACTGCTTACACTTTTTACTATAAGCGCAATCACGTTAACCTTATCGAATGGCGCACTGTGCAAAGGTGCCTGCATAGTTAATTAATCCCTTTATTTAAAGCTGAGGATAAAACAAAGGCGCTATTATATATGTTACAAATACAAAAGATAGTTATTCTCATTTGTGATGTTTAATTTTTAAGTAAGTTATACGTACTTGGTTACTTAGTAAAATACTGATCTGATATTATTTAATGATATTGCACAGGCTCTATGTAAAGCTTAAGGTTAATAAACTGAGTAAAAATAAAGAGTGAATAACGATGAGCGATCACGAAAAACTAAATTACGTTGAGTTTCCTGCATGCGACTTACCCGCAACTAAGGTCTTTTTTAGTCGTGTATTTAATTGGCAGTTTACTGACTACGGCCCAGAATACACGGCGTTTAGTGGCCAAGGGCTTGATGGTGGCTTTTTTAATGCGCCGCTTAAATCGCTAACTCAAAACGGTGCTGCGCTATTGGTTTTTTATAGTAACGACATTCACGCTACGTATAAAAAAGTACAACTCCATGGTGGCACAATATTAAAACCTATTTTTGAATTTCCGGGTGGTTGCCGGTTTCATTTTGCAGAGCCGAGCGGCAATGAATTTGCTGTATGGGCAGAGCAACACTAGGTTTTACAAGGCTTGTAGCGCGAATGAGCTTAAAGATCACGATTTTACTAACTAACGCTCGTTTTAATTAAAATAAACCGATTTTTTACCAACTCATTTATCCTAAATGGCCATTTAGGATAAATATTAAGCATTTAAGGCCAAATAAACATGAATAGTCACCAATTAATAGAGCAAGTTAGTAAATGCGTGATCTGTGAACCTCATTTACCTTTAGGGGCTCGTCCTGTTATACAATTTAACCCAAACGCACGTATTTTAATTGCAGGGCAAGCACCTGGAATCAAAGTTCACGAAACAGGTGTGCCGTTTAACGATGCAAGCGGAAACCGCCTGCGAGAATGGCTTGGGCTAACACGTGATGAATTTTACGACGCTAATAATATAGCCATTTTACCTATGGGCTTTTGCTACCCGGGTAGGGGGAAGTCGGGTGATTTACCACCGAGAAAAGAATGTGCGCCTGCATGGCGCGAGCAATTATTGGCTGTACTACCAAATATTGAGCTGACAATAGTGCTTGGTAAATACGCGCAGGCGTATCATTTACCAGAGACTAAAAAAATGCCACTTACGGAGTTAGTAAAATCGTGGCGTGAGTATTGGCCAAATTATTTAGTGCTTCCACATCCGAGTCCGCGTAATAATATATGGCTTAAAAAGAATCCATGGTTTGAACAAGATGTACTTCCAGAACTAGATAAGCACGTGGCTGCTATTTTAAATAAGTAATACTTCTAGTTATTGTAAAGGGGCGTTACAGTTAACTTAAAAATTAACACTCTAATTAAAAACAATAACAAACGAGGCTGTCTAATTTGAATGCATCTATATTAACCGAAGTAATACTTCCGCTCGCTCTTGCACTTATTATGTTTGGTATGGGTCTTGGGCTCACAACAACCGATTTTACTCGTTTATTTAAAAGCCCGCTTGGCATTGTCATGGGTTTAATAGGCCAACTTGTAGCAATGCCTTTATTAGCATTAGGGCTGTGTTATTTACTAAACCTACCAACGCCTATCGCTATTGGTTTAATGATATTAGCTGCTTGCCCCGGCGGTACTATGTCAAATGTAGTAAGCCAGCTTGCTAAAGCTAATTTAGCGCTTTCGGTAAGTTTAACAGCTGCCTCTACCGCAATTAGTATAATAACCACACCGTTTATTATTGGCTTTGCTATGAGTCAGTTTGCCCCAGCAGACGATGCTACTTTTTCTATTTTAACTACTTCATTAGGGCTATTTTTTATTACCTTAGTGCCAGTTGCTATAGGCATTTGGTTGCGTCACTTTAAAAGTGATTTTGCCATTAAAGCAGAGCCGTTTTTTAGACGCTTCTCGTTGTTTTTTATGCTTATGATGATTGCCGCACTAGTAATAAAAGAGCGCGATTTATTAGTTAGCTCATTTAACAACGTATTTTGGGCGTGCATAGCGCTTAATATTGGTTCAATGGTTGTTGGTTGGTTAATTGCTAAGTGTTCAAAATTAAATTTAACTGATTCGCTGACGCTTTCAATTGAGGTTGGAATTCAAAATGCATCGTTAGCTATTTTAATCGCTATTAGCTTTTTAAATAAACCAGAATACGCAGTTACCGGTGGCGTGTATGGCCTTGCCATGTTTATAGGACCACTGCTATTAATTGGCGGGTTAAAGCTTAAAAATAAACGTACCGCTAGGGCTGTTAACTAGGACTTTTAATTAGGGCATGTTGACCACGTTACTTTAATTTATGGCTGCGGATAACGTAGCCTTAAACTCAAGTCTAAAAATACCACCAGTTAAATGTATGCTCTGCACTCATCGCGCCAACAAGTTGTAAGCTTATAAAACACTCTCAAGCTTGAATATTGCGCCAGGCGCTGAGCTTGCTCGCGCAAGGAGCGAAGCTTCTAATAACTAAGGCGCATTTTAGGATGGGATAAGAGTATAAGTAATACGGTGAAAAACAGCGCCTCAAATATGAGGCGCTACTTTAAAACTTACTATTTGGTTTGCATGTTTTTAGCGCGTTCTTCTGCATCTATTAATGCTTGCGATTTAGGCGCGCGTTTTTTCTCTTCTATTTTGGGCTTTTCAGTTGAGTCAGGATCCCAGCTTGAGTCTAACGACAAGTTAGCAAATGGATTGTGACTGTCTGCTTTTTTAGGCTCACTTTGTGGCTCATCAACTTGCGGTGTTGTTTGTGTTTGCTTAGGTGTTGCGCTTTGTTTTTTAGGCATCGGTTTTTCACCAGGTAATGGTGCATCTGGGTTAAATGTACGTACCTCTGGTTCTTTAAAGTCTTGCTCTGTTGTATATGTAGTCGATTGAGCGTCAGCTATTTGCTCTGGTGCGTGTAAATCTACAACCGGCTCACTCGCTGTTACTGGCTCAGGAGTACTAATAACCGGCTCTACAGTGTTGTGTTCGGCTTCTATTGGCGCAGGCTCCGTTACTTGCGCTGTATGGTGCTTACGTTGTTTTTTTACAGGCTTTGCATCTGGATCAAAGTCGCGTACTTCTGGCTCATTAAAGCTGCTGGCATTTTTAATACGCTCTAAGGTTGTTTTTGCTGCTGCTTCAAACTCGGCTGTATTAGGCTCAGGTTTTTGCTTTACTTCGTTAAACGTAGCGGTACTTGTTTGCTCTAAAGTATCAATTGAGTTAAGCGGTGTAGGCTCAATTTCGCTTGTTTGCACTTGTGTAACTACGTTGTTTTGCTCATCTGAAATTTGCGGTGGTGTATGTTCAATATCAGCATTTTGTGTAGTGTTCGTAGGCTCTAAAGGCTCTTCATTTGCCTCTACGCTGCTCTCAACTGGTTTATTATTTTGGGTTACTTCGTTGATGACGACAGGCTCAATCTCTGGCTCTTTTGTAGTTTCAGGTTTAGCTGGCGTAGCAATTTTTTCTGATTTAACTTCAGGTGGAGCCGCTATAGTCGGTTCTGCCATCACTTTACTTTGTTTTGCACGGCGCAGGCGCACGACTATCATAGCGCCAATAAGTACCACTATAACAAGTATTAAAGTGGGTAAAAGTAACGAGCTTGGGCTTTGTGCTATAGGTTGCGGCGCAATAACTGGCGCTGGTTTAGTTAACACCGGTGCTGGTTTTACAGGTACAGACTTTTCAGGCGTAGGTTGAACGTTTTGCTCTGGCGTCGCCGGTTTTACTTGCTCTATCACAGCTTCGTTTTTTTGCTCTGTAACTACTTGCTCGGGTACTGCTGTTGTTGGCTCTGCATCAATTACTATTTCGTTACTATTGGTATTTAGCTGATCGTTAATTTGTTGTTTTTGATCATCAGTTAAATTAAGTGTTTGCTCGTTGATGCTATCTTTAACAGCTTCTTCAGTAGGTTTAATTACAGGGGCAGGTTCAACAATTTTAGGTTGTGGCTGAGTAATAATAGTCGGCTCAGGCTCTATTATTTGGGGCTTAGGTTGTGCTTGAATTTCTTTTGGCTTATTACAGTTATTTTTGTAATCACGCGCAGCTTTACGGTATTTTTGACTCGCTTTATTATTACTATTTTGCTGCATTTCTTGTTTAATTAAAATGCACATAGCTTCGTTGTATGCAGCACTTTGCGCACTATAAAATAAGGCAAAGCAAAGGGTAAATCTAATTAGTTTTGATATCATGAAGTTATGCGCGCTTAAATATTAATAGTTTGATTTTAAGCGCAAAATTAAAAATTATCCAGAGTAATACGACTAATCAATAACCATAAGGCTGCGATATTCATCGTAAGCAAATTGGTCGGTCATACCGCTTATATAATCTTGAATTAATCTACAGCGATAATAAAATTCATACGCCGCAAAGTGATCGGGCTCTTCTTGCATCGCATCTATTGCGTGTTGGTAACTGTTTAAGTGCTTTTTAGAGAGCTTTTTAACAAGTCGCGACTCTATTAATAAACGTGAATCGCCATTTAGTGCACGCTTAAAGTCATCCTTGTTTAGTAGCAGTAATGGTTTATAGCAATCGAGCAAACCATTAATTATGCGATACCCTTGTAGCTCTAATTTTTCGACTTCTTTGTTTGAAAATACATGCTCAAGTGCCACTTGCTTTAGCATTTTGGTTACAGCGTGTAGATGGCTTCTATCTTCTAAAAGTGCTTGGTTAAAGTCGCCATGGTAAATAGGTTCTATATTTTCAATAAAGCGTTTTGCAGCATGTCCAACTAGCGGATGTAAAAGTGCAACGCGCAGGTATATAAAAAATTCGCTATTAAAGTTATACGGTTGTGCTTTGGCGCGCTCATGTGCGTAGTCAACTGCTTTATCTACAAAAGTTTGGTGCTCTGTATCGTCTATTGTTAGGTTTATGAGTGCTTTTTTATAATGACTTTTAAGCTGTGTACATAAGAATTCGGTGCTTATGATCCCTTTTTCAACAGCATCCTCTATATCGGCTAGGCAATACGAAATGTCGTCGGCGGCTTCCATTATATAACTTGCTGGATGGCGGCAATATGGCTCAATAGTGAGCTCTTTTTGTAGCGCTTCAACAAAGTTTTTTTCGCTGTAGTAGTAACCCACTTTCTTCATTAAGTAGTTTTTATTTTGCGGTATATCTTTTGTATCAAGCCCTGCAGGTCGAGTGTATTTTAAAATACCAGCACTTTGGCTGTAAGTTAAATTAAGCGTTTGCAACGAATGAATTATACGTATGCCTTGAGCGTTGCCTTCAAAGTTACAAATATCAAGCGCAAGGTGTTTAAAAACAACACCTATACCGGTATTGGGCTCTTTGCAGCGCTCGGGTGTTACGCTTGCTAGGTTGTTATTAAACCAGTGGTTTATTGCAGCTTCGCCAAAATGTCCAAACGGTGGGTTGCCTATATCGTGCATTAGGCAGGCCATTTCTACTAAGCTTTCTAGGGGGCGTTCTAGGTCGGTTAAGCCGTAATCTTTTTGTTGTTGGTAGCTTAAATTTGCAAAAATACGTTGCACTATAAAACGACCAACCTGTTGTACCTCAAGCGAGTGAGTTAAGCGCGAACGAACAGCTGCGTTACGCTCAAGCGGAAACACTTGGGTTTTTTGCTGCAGCCTGCGAATAGCGGCACTGTTAATAATACGGCCACGGTCGCTTTCTAGCGCCATTTGTAAGTTGGAGGTTGTGCGGTACATTCGTGCTGGCGTTATTTTTTTACTAAAATCTATGGTCATCTTTATACTTATCCTTTTTACAATTGATGACTGGCATAGTTTTTAGCACATAGTCATTTGTCTTTAATATACAGGGTTTAATCTATCAGTTTGTATCATAAAGTAACAACTTGCTTTAAAATAATTTTTTAAGTAATTGTTGTGCATTTATAGGTGTTTATAATGAAACAGTGGATTTTAAAGGCAGTATCAATTTGCCTAATGTTAGGAATGAACAGCGCATTTGCTGCAAAAGAGCAAACTGTGGTGCTTGTATCAATTGATGGCCTGCGTTGGGATTATATTGAAAAACACGGTGCGCCAAATTTAAAAGCAATGGCCGAGCGCGGTGTTCGCGCACAAAAACTAATACCTGTTTATCCGACAAAAACATTTCCTAACCATATTTCTATTATTACGGGCTTATTGCCGGTAAACCATGGCATTGTTGATAATAGCTTTTGTGATAAAGCGCGTAAAAACGACTGTTACAGCATGGGCAAAGCATTGGGCGATAGCACTTGGGTGAAGGGGATTCCGCTTTGGAATTTAGCAAAAATGCAGGGACTTAAATCGGCTACTTATTTTTGGCCTGAGTCAGATGCATTATTTAACGGCATGACACCAGATTACTTTTATCACTATTCTAAATACAGCGATTACCAAAGCCGTGTTGATCAAATTATTCAGTGGTTAAGTTTACCAAAAGCACAGCGCCCGCGTTTTATTGCGAGTTACTTTTCGCTAGTTGATAGCATGGGCCATGAATTTGGGCCAGACGCACCACAAACGCGAGATGCAGTTAAACAGCTTGATGAATTAATGGGGCAATTACAAACTCGCTTAAGTAAATTAGAGCAAGAGGTAAACTTAGTTATTGTCTCGGATCATGGTATGGCGAGTATAGATCCAGATAAAAGCATTGATGTAACCACACTGCCTCAAGATGAAAACTTTTTAGTTAAAAACACCGGTCCACGTTTACTCATATACACTCAACCCGATGCAATAAATGCTGATATAGCCGGCTATAAAGCTCGTTTACAAAAAGCAGCAAACGGTCGTTATACAGTATTAACTGACGAGCAGTTAGCAGCGTACCATTACAATAAAGGCACCCGTGTAGGTGATATTGTGGTGCAAACTACAGCGCCAGCGGTATTTTCCAATGGTAAAAAACCAACCTATTTAGGGACTCACGGTTATGCATATACCGAGGATATGGCTGCATCATTTATTGCTGTAGGCCCTGCATTTAAACAAGGTATAAGCCTTAAAGAAGTGAGTAACCTTGATATTTACCCAGTACTTGCAAAAGTGATGGGGCTTAAATTGTTAAACAAAGTAGATGGCAATGGTAAAACATTAATGCCGGCAATTAAGCAAAAAGTGGTTGTGCATTAGCTTAATCTATAAGAGCGCGTAAGCGCTCTGCAGGGAAGAACATGTTAAAACTTTAAAGTGGGCTATTTAGCCCACTTTTTAATGCGCTACTTATTTAAAGTTAGCAATACTTGTTTTTGTAGCAGTAACCGTGCGAATTGCATACGCTTGGTTTGTAATACCAAAAGCAATACCATTTACGCTCCAGTTAGGGTTAGAGAAGTAATCGTACTGAGTTGCGCTACCGTAAACGTGCGGGTAAGCCATAATACTTGCAAACTCATTTTGTACGCCATGACCCATGCCATCTACATATACACCGCCAGATGTGTCACCTTGTTTGCGTGAATGCGCTAAACCTTGGTTATGACCAAGTTCGTGTACAAATGTAGTTGCACCACAATCAATTGCAGTGATTGAGTACATACGGCTGCTCATTGAGCTATATAGATTGCCATTAGTGCCTTGGCCAACCCACGCTAAACCACATGAAATAAGCCCATTGCCAGCACTTTGGCCAGTACCTAATACGGCAATCATGTCGGCTTTCCAATCGCTGCGTAAACCATCTACGTAGCTGCTATTTGTAACCGAATCTAACCAATCCTCAGACGGCGTTACTGCGTAGTCACCTAAGTTTTGTTTGCCAGCTAAGCGTAGTGTTATATCAACGCCATTTTGGCTATATACCTGATTACTAAAAGCAATTAGTTGATTTATTTTAGTGTCAATATTACTAGTTGCGGCAGCTGATTGGTCGGTATATAAAATACCGATATCGATTGTTTCTGCTTGTGCAACACTTGCTGCACATAATGCCGCAGCCAGTGCGGTTGTTGTGATTACTTTTTTCATTATTGTATTTCCTTACTCTTGTTGTGGTTGGAACTGTTTTTAACTTGGTTGAGATCATAAAAAGCAGACACACTAAAGCTGCCTTATAGTGCGGCTTTAATTGCTTTTTATATTTTTTGGTTAGCCATCAATTTTTGGTGCAAATATATCGATGCTTTTATCTGATTTGGATTTTGGTGCGGTTACTTCATGCTCTATGTGGCTTTTATATAAATCGCGTTTTGCTGCAATCCATCCGTACTTACCTTTACTTTCGAATACATAGTTGCCAGAAGGTGCAGTAAATTGGCCATATACGGCATCTTTACCTACCGTTAAAACGGTATTATGCATGCGACCGTCAACACCCACTATTTTACCAAATATGCTCTTATCGCCATTTTCAGACTCAACCACATTAGTCACCTCTGCGGTGAATGTTTCGGCTGTTTGCGGAATAGCTAAATCAAAGTTTTCGCCAGTCTCTAACGCCTGTAAAGAATTTAAATCAAACTCAATATAGGCCTCGTTATGTAAGTCGGTAGGTAAAACTTTTGCGTTTATAAGCACTTGCTTTGCTTTGTCTGATAGGCGATTTACGGCATCAAATTCTTCAAACGGTAAGCTGTTGTCAGGGGCAACAATGGGTTTAACGGTAATTGGATCTTTACTCATATCAATAGGTGCAGGGGGATGCGTATTGCGCGTTTTTTGTAAATCAATAGGAACAAAATCAATAGCAACAGGCGCGATAGGTTCGCCCGTTTCATCTGCATTAAAAAATAGCCCATAAACTGCAAATGCCGATAATGGTATAGCAATTAGTAAGACGACAGAACTCTTCATTTGTTTCTCTTTTAGTATTTTTGGTTAACTAATTGTTACGTTTTATATTATTAAATGGATTAGATCAAGATAATAAATGTAACCGAAAAGAATTATTTCTTAATTTTATAATTCCTTATAAAATATAAGGATATTTATTTTTGGTGTGTTTTTTGCTCTTTTTAGTATTGGTTTTTAGTAGTGTTCACGTGGGCTTTGGCGCAGTTACAGGTACTTGTTTGTTTAGTTAAATACAATGGTTAAAAGTGATTTTTTGACGTTAATTACAATGAAAAATAAAAAGTGAATTTATTTCACCTTTTGTAAACCAATCGCTAATTGCAATGTAATTATTGGGCACGTATGTTGTGAGCTGCATAAATGCATTACGAGGAATTTATGAAGGTGTCTGATCAGTTGCTTAACCGAATTACAGCAGGACTTGTGGCTGTAATTATTGGTTTTTCGAGTTCTATTGCATTAATTTATCAGGTAGTGATAACCCTTGGTGGTACGCCCGATTTAGTAGCTAGTTGGATTTTAATGCTCGGTTTAGTGATGGGCACAACGTCAATTGGTTTATCGTACTATTACAAAGTACCTGTTTTAATTGCGTGGTCTACCACGGGAGCTGCATTACTTATTTCAAGTGCCCAAGGGTATAACTTAAATGAGGCTATTGGCGCGTTTATGCTCAGTGCATTGCTCGTGTTTTTGTCGGGGGTTACGGGCTGGTTTGAAAAAATAATGAACCGTATTCCAAGTGAGCTTGCATGCGCCATGTTGGCCGGCGTGCTTGTTACCTTTGGTATCGATGTGTTTAATTTTATGAACGACATGCCTTTAGTAATTGGTTTAATGGTCGTTATGTACTTTATTGGTAAACGCTTTTTTGCCCGCTTTGCTATGTTAAGCGTGCTTATTATAGGTGTATTACTCGCTTGGCAAATGGGCCATATTGATACCAGCGCGCTGCACTGGAAAATGAGCGAATTTGCTTATATTGAACCCGCTTTCCACTTGCAAGCATGTATTAGTATAGGTTTACCACTTTATATAGTTACCATGACTTCGCAAAATTTACCGGGTATTGCGGTTTTAAAAGCACATAAATATAAAGCGCCTATATCTGCATCTCTTAATGTTACTGGCTTTGTAAATATGCTTAGCGCTCCTTTTGGAGCCTACTCTATTAATTTAGCCGCGATTACCGCAGCTATATGTATGAGTGATGAGGCGGATAAAAATCATGATAAACGTTATTGGGCGAGTATAGCGGCTGGCGTATTTTATATTTTAATGGCGTTGTGCGCAGCTACATTAGTTGGCTTGGTAGCAAGTTTACCCCAGGCACTTATTTTAGCTTTGGCGGGCATTGCGCTATTTGGCACCATTGCTAATAGTTTGCAGCAAGCCCTTAGTAGTACTGAATATACTGAGGCCGCAATAGTCACTTTTTTAGTAACTGCATCTAACTTAACATTACTTTCAGTGGGGTCTGCTTTTTGGGGGATTATAGCGGGTGTGCTAACGCTTATTATCACCAGGAAAGACTAAAAACTGTGAATATGTAAAGCGAAAATACTGCTCATATAGATGATTAAAATAGTTTAACCAAGCTTATTAAAAAGGCTGCAATTGCAGCCTTTAGTTTTACAAACAGGGTTTACCTAATCATAAGTATGATGGCGAGTTACGCTAAACCGATTAAGTATATGGTGCATAACATACACAACACATAAGCTTAAGATTATAGCCACAGATACCGAACTAAACCGGTACATTGCACTATAAACAAGATCTTGGCCTGGCCCGAGTGAATTTCCAAACAAAATACCAAATGTAGTCAATACACCAAAACCAATGCCAGGTATGCCTCCGCCTAAAATATGAAAGCGCGCAAAAACAAACGAAAGTATCCATAAAATAGCCATCGGAAAAAGTAAAAAATCAGAGTGACTATACAAAAATAGTTGCGATAGTAACGCTGCATTACAGCCTATAAGCGTTCCAATTGCTCGCTGCCAACCGGCCATACCTGCGGCTTTCCAGCACAACGAAAATAAAATAAGCACAGAAGCTGCCTGCGCAGATATTGAGTCTTGTAAATCAAGAACCTGAAAAACAACAAAAGAGAGCGTAGCCACGGTTGAGCATAACAATACCTCATGGCGAATACTTTCTTTTGCTTTAGCTGGCATTACTCGCCTGGGCCTTGCGGTTACATCAGGAAATAGGCCATGCATTAATGCTCCAATAATAACGGTTAAAAATATAGCCAAACCATTAGTTAAAATTAATGGATAAATACTGCTTCCTTGATCAACATAGCTGGAAAAATGCAGCTGAATAGAAAGACTGATCACGCCTAAAGCGCCAAATAAAAAGGCACTACCGCTACTCATTTTATGAAATAAAAAGCAGAAAACACCAAACACTAACAATGTCATAACGACTGGTAAGTGAGAAAATAATCCCTGCATTATCAGCACTATAAGTGCGCTAAATGCAGCAGATGCTATAAATTGATTTATAAGCCCACGACTTAACGTAGGTACCATGCCCAATATCAACATAGGATAAACGGTAAAAAATATACCATTGGGCCAGTTCATTAATTCACTAATAGTAAAGCCAAGGGTACACCCACCTGCAATGCGCAGTGCTTGGCGAAGGCCATTGGAGTCTAATTGTGGGCCTTGGCTAACAATTTGAGTCATAAAGCCTCCATTAATAAATGTAGTGTAACCAGCTAATAAACCTGATTTGTGCAGAGCCAAACCATTGCCCAATTGTTGATTCTGGTAATAATTGTACTGTTGCACGTGAACCACTAGGCATGTTTGCTATTAAGTCTTGATGATTAATGAGCTTTAAGTGAATGCGTTGACGCTGTGCATCACGCACCCAACGATTGCTGGTTTCTGTTGTACTTAGTAAACCATTAGCACTAAGTTGACCACTGCTAACGCCTGCTTCAAATGTTTCAAGTATTGCGTCGTAAACTTCACCTGGACGGCTATCAAATACTACGCGCGCTTGGGTGCCTTGCTTCATATTTGTGAGTGACTTTTCTCTAAAGTCGGCAACTAAATCTGCCTTTTTAGCAACAATAGCTAATAACGGGCTGCCTGCAACTGCGTATGCGCCGTTTAATAATTGTAAGTTAGCAACTACGCCGTCACTTAATGCGCGCACTTTTGTGTAGGATAAATTTAGCTCAGCTTGCGCTAACTGGTTAGCAGCGTGGCGCATGGCTAAGTTTTTATTACCTGAGTCACCTCTAGCTAAAACCGCTTCAGCTAACTGCGCTTCAAGGGCTGCAACATTTGCTTTACTCGCTTCAAAATTAGCACGAATGCTTTCAAGTTCTTGCTCCGATATAGACTTTTGCTTATAGAGCTTTTCGCCTCTGCTTTTTAATAGTTTTTGCTCATGCTGTTTAGCATTTGCAGCACTTATTTGTGCCTCAAGCGCTTTAACATTGGTATCAAGGCGTTTATTTTGTAATTTGGCATCATCAAGGGCGAGTTGAGCTTGTTCTTTAGCTAAATTATATGGGCCTTCATCGATACTAAATAATATATCGCCTGCTTTAACTGATTGGTTATTACTAACTTGCACACTAGTGACTCGGCCACTAATTTGCGGTGATATTTGCACAACAGGGTGATAAACACGTGCTTGTGGTGTCACAGGCAAAACCATATCGGCCACTAAATAGTAAATAAATACTAAGATAAACCCTATGAGAGAAAACCTTACATAGCGTGCAAACTTTTGATCCGGTGTCATTTTTAGCCTTACTTATTAACTTGAATACATTTAAGGGCGTTTTGCTCTATTTTGATCAAACCAAATGCAATCGCATCTAGTTGCTCAACAGATAAACCGCTGTATAACTGATTTTTTATATCGGAAATAGTCTCTTGCAATGAATGTAAAATGGCATCACTTTGCTCAGTAAAATAGAGTCTTTTACTGCGCTTATCATGTTTGTCTACACGGCGAACAATTAACGATTGCTCCTCTAATTGCTTAAGCGTACGAGTCAATGAAGGCATTTCTATCCCTAAGCTATTAGCAAGCTCAAGTTGTGTTAGTCCCTCACCACGCATACTAATATGCATTAGTGCAGTCCAGCGCGACTGAGTAAGCCCTAAAGGCTCAACTGCAATGGTTACCGCTTCGCGGCATAAGCGATGAACTCGGCCCATATTACCGATAACAGTTAAATCGAGTGTTTCGTGAAAAGGTTTGTGTGTAGGCATAGCCATCCCAACATAGTTAGCAAGCTAACTATTTTATCATTACTTAGCTTGCTAAGTAAATATATGAAAGAGTGGGAAATGGTAAAATATTTGCTAAACCTCACTTGTAGAAATGGTGAGGTTTAGCAGGAGTTTAAAAGTTAAGTAAATTAGCAGGGGAGTATTGATCGGTAAGTACTTTTGTATCTGCGGGCCAATCTTGGTCGTTTTTAGTAAATTGCATAAATTGGCTAATCGCTTTTATGTCTATACCGTATTTTACTAATTTAGGGGCGAGAGCATTTACACGCGTGTTAATTTGCGCTTCGCTCGGCATTGATTTAAGTCCTGCTAAAATAATACGATTACTACGATTTTCGCGACTTACATTTATAAAGTCGCCAAATACAGCGTGGTAAGTTGCCGACTCATGTTCATAAAGTTTACTACTTGAAAACGTATTTGCAGCTATAACGCCGCCTTCGGCTAATACGCTTTGTACTTCTTCAAAAAACTCTTTAGTAAGCAAATGCTCCGGAATATAGTCGCCGTTAAATGCATCCAAAATAATCCAATCGTACTTTTGTTTTTTAATTGCGGCACGTTTTATAAAAATACGGCCATCTTGCACGCTTGATGTCACTAAATCGTTTTCTATAAAGTTAAAGTAATCGCGTGCAACTTTAGTTACTGCGGGGTCTATTTCAACATTATGAATTTTTGCAGTGGGGTATAGCTCATGAATAACGTTAGAAAGCGTACCGCCTCCTAATCCTATAATAAGTACATTTTTAGGATTATCGGCTACTAAAAGGCTCGCAAAAGTAAGTTTAGTGTAATTAAAAACAAGTTTGTCGGGATTGTTTTTATACATACAGCTTTGGCTTGTTTGGCTACTTTTAGTATTAAATTTAAGGCAACGTAAGTCGCTTGTTTCTTCAACAATAATATTGCGATAAAGCGAGCGCTCTTCGTGGATAACTTTACTGCACGCAAAACCCGAAAATGCAATTAACGGCAGTAGTAGATATTTAAGCATGAGCAAGCTCCTTATTATTAGCCAAGGTATTAATTACAATCGCGACTAAACCCAGTGACCCAAGCGTTAGAGCAAAGGCGCTAATAATAGTATTTACGTCAAACGCGAGTACAAAGTAAAACGAGGTAATTATAGTACCCAGTGCACTACCAAGCGTACTTACAAAGTATAAACGCCCAGCCACTTGGCCGCTTTTATCTCTATCGGTTACTAGTAAGCGCACAGAGTAGGGCGAGATCATGCCTAAAATAACGGTAGGTATAAAAAATAAAGCGGTTGACGCTAAGAGTGAGCCGTAGCGGCTATCTTCAATATGGGTAAATATAAATTCCATTATTGGCTGCGAAAATAATGTAATAGGCACCACCATAATGCTGGCTATTAAAAATATTAAACCATATTTGGTAAGTGATGCATTTTTAGTGCTGAGTTTACCGCCAAGTAAATACCCAAAAGATAAACTAAGCATAAATACTGTAATTATACTGCCCCAAATATGTACGCTACTACCAAAAAAAGGGGCGAGAATTCTCCCTCCTAAAAGTTCAATCCCCATAATGCAAAAACCGCTGCAAAAAGCTAAAAAGTAAATTAACGCGTTTGTTTTTATGCTCATGTAATTATCGTTATGTAACTTAAGTAGAACACTATACTAACGTGATGACACGGCAGTCGCTAGTGCATTAATTAATCGCTCAGTGATTTTTTAAAAAGAAGTTTTGTTATAAAGTAACACATGCTACAATTTTGTTATACTATAACACTTGCTTAGTTAATCAATCACATGAAGTACTCTTTAATTTATTTAGCCTGCCTAGGAATTAGTGCGCCCAGTATTGCCCAAGATCAAAAAGAAGAAATCGAAAAAATATCTGTCACTTATAAACAAGCTTATCGCGGTGATATTCCTCAAAAGCAAATGCCACAATCTATAGTTAGTATTAATAGTGCTGAGCTTAATAAAAAAGGAATTACTCAACTACAAGATGCGCTTGATTTTTCAGCTAGTATTTCACGTAAAAACAATAGCGGTGCATTGTGGGATAGCTTTTCTATTCGTGGCCTTTCGGGTAACGAAAACATGCCATCGGGCTATTTAGTTAATGGCTTTAGCGGTGGGCGTGGTTTTAGCGGCCCGCGTGATGTATCTAACATTGATTACATTGAAGTACTAAAAGGCCCAGGTTCAGCACTTTATGGGCGATCAGAGCCAGGCGGGACTGTAAATATTGTAACTAAAAAGCCACAGTTTGATTCACAAGGTGAGCTAAAACTAAGCTTAGGCAGCGACAGTTTTAATCGCGTTGAAGGCGATTACACCAGCGGCATTAACGATACTACCGCGTTTAGAATAAATGGCGCATGGCAAGATAGTGACAGCTACCGCGATGAGGTATACACCAATAAAAAGGTGATTACGCCGTCTATATATCATCAAATAAACGCATCGACCAGTGTAACTTATGAGTTTGAATACGTAGATTTAGCTCAGCTATTCGACCGTGGTGTTGTCGTACTCGATAACGATTTTGACACCGTACCAAGCTCGCGCTATTTAGGTAACCCAAACGATGGAGACACGCAGGTTTACTCTCGAGGCCACCAAATTACGCTTAACCACGATATTAACGACGAATGGTCACTCGTTGTAGGTGCAAATTATCGAGACTCTAGCTTAACGGGTTTTTCGTCAGATGCAGAACTTGCACCGTCACGCCAATCGTTATTTGACGATGGCCGCACACTTACCCGCCAGCAGCGCTATCGCGACTACGAAGTAGAAGATTTAAGTGTAAAGTTTGAAGTTAGTGGAAGTTTAGATACAGCCGGCATTTCGCATCATTTATTAATAGGTATTGATGCATATAAATACGATTTGCACACGGCGCTTTCTCGTTATCGTGGCGGTAATGGCACTTATACTATTGATATTTTTGAGCCTGATTATTCTGGTGAACGTCCTGCTGTTTCGCTACTTTATGAAAATGATGAAGAGCAAAACGCTTACGGTATTTACATTCAAGATCAAATGGATATCACTGATAAGTTTAAACTTTTACTTGGCCTTAGATTTGATAGCGTAGACCAAGATATTTTAGAAACCAACAGCGGTGTATTTTCAACCAGTTCTGAGAGCCAAATAAGCCCACGCGTTGGCGTAGTGTACGAACTAAATAATACAATAACCTTTTACAGCAGTTACTCTGAAGGCTTTTTACCACTGAGCGGTACTGATGCAAACGCCGACCCGTTTGGCTTTGAGTACAGCGACTCGTTTGAAGTTGGTGCTAAGTTTGAATACCTAGGTGTAAACGGTACTGTGGCACTTTTTGATGCTTCTAAAAGTAATATGTTAGTGGCAGATCCAGTAAACGTTGGTTTTTCGGCTCCCATTGGTAAAGCTGATAGCAAAGGGTTTGAGCTTGATTTAAATACCTATATTACCGATGCAACAGCATTTAACTTATCGTACGCCTATATAGATGCCACCACAGCAAACGACATTATTAATGCCGATTGGGGCGTGCCAATAGAAAAAGGCAGCCCACTGGTAAATGTACCAAAAAACAATCTAAACCTTACACTTAGCCATCAAACAGCATTAATGGGTAAAGAGCTTGAATTTGGTGCAAGTTACCAATATACCAGCAGCCGCCTAGGTGATGCCGCAGATTTGAGCTTTAGACTACCAAGTTACCAATTGGTCGGCCTGTTTGGTCAATTAAATTTAACAGATAAAACAGAGCTAAATGTGAGCATTAATAACATTTTTAATGAAGACTACGCTCAAAGTAGTTACAACGCTTTGTGGGTTTATCCGGGGGCGCCTACGCAATTTAAAATGTCGATAGCTTATAATTTTTAATAGCTTAGCTTATTAAGCCTTTAAACAGTTTTCATCCTGAAGCGCCTTAATTTAATAATTAAGGCGCTTTTTTATTTAAATTAAGGTTTCTTAAGTTTTCTTTAAGTTTCGCTCGCTAAGTTACAAACATACACTTTATATGAGCGATGTTTATGCAATTAGCACACCTACCTTCATCACCCGTTTATATTCAAAATAACTCACGCTTTGTTAGTGCTCGCGTTAATGATGAGCATAGAAGTGCGTTAGAAAACACAGTTAAAGAAGGGTTTTTAGTCGCTTACAACGCCACGCTTACCTCTTTTATGCCATTACTTTGCCAATACACGACAAACGAAGGGCAATGCACATTGGGTTTAAGGCAAGCAACAGCCCCTCTATTTATAGAGCAATACTTAGCACAGCCCATTGAGCATTTTTTACCTGAGAACACACAGCGTAATAAAGTATTTGAGCTTGGCAATCTATGCTCTACACATCGCAAAGCAACGCTTGGGCATTTTATTGTTGTTAATGAAGCCCTGCAAAGTGTAGGAGCAAAACATTTAGTATTTTGCGCCACTAAAAAAGTGCGTGCACTGCTGCGCTTATTAGGCGTTAACTGCACTGAAATTGCTGTGGCAAACAGTTTTGTTGTTGAGCATCCGCTAAGTTGGGGAAGTTACTACGCTAATCAGCCTACCGTATGCGTTGTGAGTTTAGAGCAAGCTCACCAACAAGTATTAAATACCCCAATGCTTTATAGTTTGACGCAGCAAAACCACTCAAATATCAATTCTTTGGTAAATGCATTGGTGAACGTATGAATTACTATAATACACATTCAGTACCGCCATTAATTATTGCCCATAATAAAGAGCAAACACTTGAAATTAACGGTGATGAGTTTAACCAGCAAATACAAAAAGTAGTAAAAATACTATATAGCTTTAACGGCAAATGTATTGCTTATAAGCTCGATAATACGCCAGCTTGGCTTGTTATTGATGCCGCTGCTGCAGTTTCTAATAAAGTGGCTGTGCCAATTGCTCACTTTTTTAGTGAACAACAAACTCAATATGTACTAGCTCAATGTGGCGCTAATGTATTTATGAGCGACACGGCAAACCCTTTACTTGGGGAGCCGGCTGCATCAATTACTTTATTTGAGTGTTACACATTATATATTTACGAAATCGTTGTAGCTAAACCCGTCAGTTATTTCCCAGAAACTCAAAAAGTAACATTTACGTCAGGATCAACCGGGCAACCAAAGGGCGTGTGTTTATCTGCAAAGAGTCAAATGCAGGTAGCGCAATCTCTGTGCGATAAAATTAACATTAAAAAGCCTGTTCATTTGTCTTTATTACCACTTGCTGTATTGCTTGAAAATATAGCCGGTGTGTATGCCCCTTTAAAAAGTGGCGGTACAGTGCATTTAATGCCGTTAAATGAATTAGGCTTTGTTGGTACTGCATTAAAACAGCCCGCACAGCTTATAGCTGCTATTGATAAAGTTAAGCCAAATACGCTTATTTTAGTGCCTGAACTATTAGCATGCTTAGTTACTTTTGCAGAAGATGGGTGGCAACCGCCTAGTTCGTTACAGTTTATTGCCGTAGGTGGTGCGCTTGTCAGCGAAATGCTATTAACCAAAGCGCGTAGCTTAAATTTACCAGTATACCAAGGTTATGGACTTTCTGAGGCGGCATCTGTCGTTAGTTTAAATACGTCCACAAACGATAACCTTCACAGTGCAGGCTCTGTGTTACCTCATATTCAAACCAAAATTGAAAATGACCAGCTTTTTATAAAAGGCGATTTGTTTTTAGGTTACTTAAACCATCAACCTCACAATAAAAACCAGTGGTATGCAACCGGCGATCTAGTCGAGCAGCATCAAAATACTTTATTTATTAAAGGCCGATTAAAAAACCTAATTATTACCAGCATGGGTCGCAACATCAGTGCCGAGTGGCCTGAATCACTATTACTCAGTCAAAGCGGTATTTTACAAGCGGTTGTGTTTGGTGAGGGGCGACCTTTTCTCAGTGCCATTATTTACGCCGATACAAAGCTAAGTAACCCAGTGTTAGCGCAGTACATTAGCGAAATTAATAAACAACTACCCGACTATGCTCGAATTCAAAAGTGGCATCGTTTAGCTGCCCCATTAAGTGTGCAACAAGGATTATTAACAACAAATAATCGCCCAAAACGAGATGCCATAAGTAAGCAGTACCATGCTGTGTTTGAGCAATTTTACCGACTTGGAGAAGTAATTAATGAGTGATTTTTTTAACACCCTTAAAGAGCAAACTAAACAAGAGCAAAACTACCTGCTTGCAGCGCCGATTATCCAGCGTGTTTTTAAAGGCGAAGCATCACTTGAAGAATACGCCTCGTTTTTAGCACAAGCGTATCACCATGTTAAGCACACTGTGCCATTAATGATGTCGGTTGGTGCACGATTAACCGACGAACAAGAATGGCTGCGCGAAGCAGTCGCAGAATATATTGAAGAAGAGATTGGTCATCAAGAGTGGGTACTTAATGACATTGCAGCCTGTGGTTTTGACAAAGAAACAGTACGGTGTAGTCAGCCGCAATTTGCTACCGAAATGATGGTGTCGTATGCGTACGACTCCATTGCACGTAAAAATCCGTTGAGCTTTTTTGGCATGGTGCATGTGCTTGAAGGCACTTCTATAGCGCTTGCGGATGGCGCGGCTTCAAATATTGCAAATGCTGTGGGTTTACCTAAAAAAGCATTTAGTTATTTAACCTCTCACGGCGCGCTTGATATAGAGCATGTAAAGTTTTTTGAAAACCTAATGAACCAAATAACAGACGAGGCGGATCAGCAAGCCATACTTCATGGTGCAAAGCGCTTTTATCGTTTATACGGCGATATATTTCGTGGACTCGATGACGAACCATTTTTTAAAGCAAGTGCACAAGGCAAATTGGCATGAGTAGTTCTTTGTGTGTGCTCACTGGTGCAACAGGCGGAATAGGGCAAGCGATTGCTAAAGCCCTATATGCAAAAGGGTGGAAGTTACTACTTGTAGGGCGAAATACCCAAGCTCTTGAAAAACTGAGCCGTGCATGCCCAGACAGTGAAATATTTACGGGCGATTTAACCGACGATACAGCACGTATTAACCTAGCAATAAAAGCCAAGCAACTCGGCGGCGTTAAATTACTTATTAATAACGCAGGTATAAATACGATGCAAAGCATTGAGCACACAAGTAATGAGCAAATAGATAATATGCTCATTACTAATCTGTCGGTGCCTATTAAATTATGCCAGCTATTTTTAGGACAGTTAGCGTATACCAAAGGCACCATTGTTAACGTCGGATCATCGTTTGGCAGTATTGGCTACCCGTTTCAAACGCTTTATTGCGCCAGTAAATTTGGGTTACGTGGCTTTACAGAAGCGCTCTCGCGTGAGCTTAACGGCTCAGGCATTAAAGTGACCTATTTAGCACCAAGAGCAACAGATACATCTATTAATAGCAGTAAAGCGAGGGCAATGAATAAAGAGCTCGGTAATAAAATGGACTCGCCAGAATTAGTTGCTCAAGAGTTATTAGCACTTATAAGTTCAAACCAAACAAGGCGCTTTATTGGTTTTCCTGAAAAATTATTTGCACGCATAAATGGCGTATTCCCAAGCGTTGTTGATAACGCTATTGCAAAGCAACTTCCTAAAATTAAACGTTTTTTAAGTTAACAAACACACAAGGGCAAAATTATGTATAAATTTACACTCGCATTTTATTTAATACTAACCTCTGTATTTGCAACTGCAGTACACGCAGATGAAGCGCAAGACTTAACCGATATTCAACAAAAGTGGGCAATTGCTAATTACGAACTTGAAGGCGATGCGCAAATAGACGCGTTTACGCAACTAAGTGAGCAAAGCGCATTATTTGTTAAAAACTATCCAAGCTCAGCGCAAACACATATTTGGAATGGCATTGTGTTAGCCAGCTTTGCTGGCGCAAAAGGGGGCTTGGGCGCACTTGGTTTAGCAAAAGAAGCAAAAGCGTCACTCGAAAATGCACTCTCGATTGATGGCACTGCATTAAATGGCTCAGCTTACGCAAGCCTTGCAACGCTTTATAGCAAAGTACCTGGTTGGCCAATTGGTTTTGGTGATGACGACAAAGCTGAAAAATTATTTAAACAAGCGCTCGCTTTTAATCTCGAAGGCATTGATACTAATTACTTATACGGTGAATACTTGTATGACGAAGGCGATTATAAACAAGCTAAAGTGCGACTAGTTGTAGCACAAGCTGCTGGGATTCGTGATACTCGGGCAAAAGCAGATAAATATCGTCAACAAGCAATAAGTCAGCTATTGGCAAAAGTAGATAAAAAATTAAAAAGATAAACAGATAATGCATTTATTACTCGTTGAGGACGATCATTTAGTGGCGCAAGGGCTTATTCGCTCTTTGCGCCAAGAGGGCTACAGCGTAGAGCACAGTGGCACAGTAAAGCACGCCTTAGAGTGCCTTTCTAGTGGTGAGATTGAGCTTGTTATTCTCGATTTAGGATTGCCTGATGGCGACGGCTCGCAAGTTTTAAAGCATATTAAAGCGCAAAAAAAAGTTATTCCTGTGGTTATTTTAACTGCTCGCGGCAGTATTGACGACAAAGTCCAAGGGCTCGATATGGGGGCAGATGATTACCTTGCAAAGCCGTTTGACCCTGCTGAGTTATTTGCTCGATTACGTGTAGCAAGCCGGCGCATTAACCAAACTCAGTCAAGCTTATTGCGCTGTGGTGATGTAGTAATGGATACCTCTGCTCATACAGTTAAACTAAGTGGGCAGTCACTTACGCTACCGCGAAGAGAATACATGCTTTTAAAAGCGCTGATGGAAAATCAGGGAAGGGTACAATCAAAACAACAACTCGAAAACAAACTTTACCAATGGGGTGAAGAAGTTGGCTCTAATGCCATAGAGGTGCATATTCATCATCTTCGTAAAA
This sequence comes from Pseudoalteromonas sp. SG43-5, assembly GCF_014164345.1. Taxonomy (NCBI): domain Bacteria; kingdom Pseudomonadati; phylum Pseudomonadota; class Gammaproteobacteria; order Alteromonadales; family Pseudoalteromonadaceae; genus Pseudoalteromonas; species Pseudoalteromonas sp. SG43-5. The sequence continues at coordinate 117,045 of NZ_JACJFA010000002.1, read as the reverse complement.
AATTCCCTAGTGATTTTATTAAAACCTTACGTGGCATTGGCTACGTGGTTGGTAAGCGTTAGAGTGTATTTGTTTTTCGAGGTTGAAAATGTCTATTCGTAAACGTCTGACCTTAATTTTACTTTCAATGATGGTGCTAACTTGCTTTTTAGCATTAGTAAAAGGCTATCAAAAAAGTATGCACCACGGCGAAAGTTTGCTTGATGATGAACTTAAAATAGTAGCTGGCGTTTTAATTGAGCAACCATTGGCACTAAGCACAGATGCAGTACAAGTAAGTAATAATAGCGCTCAGTTGTTGTATCAAATTTGGCAAAATAATAATTTACTTAGTGGCTCATCGAGTTTAACGAATAACCAAATTAGTTTTAGCGAGGGCTTTCAAACGGCCAATGTAGCAGGGCAGCGTATGCGGGTATTTGTGATGAGTAAAAACACCCGTAAAATCATCGTTGCTGAACCTATGGCAAAGCGTTTTGAATTAGCTGAAGCCGTTATTTTATCTGCAATGTTACCTATGCTATGGGCAGTCCCTCTGCTTGCTATTTTTATTAGCTTTTTTGTTAAATACGCATTAGCCCCTCTTACTCGATTATCTAAGCAGTTGGCGTCTCGCCAAGCTAACGACTTTACGCCAATTAACTGGCAAGTAACTGACGAAGAAATTAAACCTGTTATTAATCGTTTAAACGACTTATTTAAACGCGTAGAAACAGCCTACTTACGGGAGCGCTTTTTTGCCTCAGATGCAGCTCACGAATTACGTACTCCACTTAGTAGTTTAAAAATTAATGTACATAATTTGGCTAATAAACAAAGTAATCTGCAAGACCATCAAGAATTACAAGCTATGTCGCAGGGCATTAATCGTTTAAGTAATATTGTTGAACAAATGCTAATTTTAGGGCGCACCCAGCCTGAACAATGGCAGAGGCAGTTTAGCGAACAATCATTACTAACGATTACTCAGCAAGTCGTATCGGAGCAATACGACAAAATAGATGAAAAAAACCAAACCATTAGTCTTGAAGGCGATGACTTTATTATTAATGGTGATGAGTTTACATTAACCACACTCATCGCTAATTTACTTAGCAACGCCATAAAGTACACACCCAAAAATGGTCAAATTATAATTAAATTAGTATCAAGTAATAACGGCTTTAGTTGGCAAATTGATGATTCTGGTGCGGGTATGACTGAAGAGCAAAAAGAGCGAATATTCAATCGTTTTTATCGCGTAGGTGGCGATCAGCATCCATCAGGCGAGCAAGGTGCCGGTTTAGGTATGGCGATTGTTCAACACATAATTGCTATTTATGGCGCAACTATTCATTTAGCGAATAGCCCTTTAGGCGGACTAACCGTTAAGGTTACTTTTACAGGAGTGAAAAGTGACTAAACGTTTATTTAATCGGTGCCTTTGTTGTTTGCTATTTTTGTCGTTCAATGCGGCGAGTAAAGAGTACCTTATTATTTTAAAAGATCATTTGTTTTATCCCTCGCAAATTACCATTCCCGCGAATAAAAAAGTAAAACTATTGATAGAAAACCAAGATAGCACACCAGAAGAGTTTGATAGCTTTGATCTAAACAGAGAAAAAGTACTCTACCCAAACCGTAAAAGCATTATTTATATAGGGCCGCTTAGTAAAGGGTATTACGAATTTTTTGGTGAGTTTTCGCCCAATACAGCAAGGGGCGTTGTAATAGTTGGTGATGAGGAGGCGAAGCATGCTAATAACTAGTTTAGTCATGAGCCTTAATCAATTGCTACCTGTGGCTATTTTATTAGTGCTACTACAAGTAGTTAAAAAACAAAGCGCTTTAAAAATAGGATCTGCTTTACTAATTGGCGCGCTCATGTCGTTTATGTACATGCAAAGTGCATCATGGGTGAGCCAGTGGTTTGAACACCAAGGGCTAGAGTACTCACAAATAGGGCTATGTATTACTATATTTATAGCCGTATTAGTATTTGCAATAAAACAAAAATCAGCGGCTTTTTATATTGCTGTTATAAGCACAATAACATTGTATTTAAGCCACTATATTATTTACCTCACCAGTTTTTGGCAAAGTAATGATGCAGGGCAAAGCTTATTTATTGGCACTTTATTAGGTGTTGGAATTTGTTTAAGTTTTAGCGTATTGCTGTACTTTTTAATGAATGCAATTAAGCACCGCTTTGGTATGTATCCGCTTTTTACTTTGCTTGCTTTTAACAGCGCGGCTAAGTTATTAGTTGCACTGGATTTGGCAAGCCAAATAGACTTAATTACCAACACCGCAACCGTGTGGGATTTACGCGATGTTTTAAGCGAAAACTCTGAACTCGGGCGCGTACTGCGCGCCCTGGTTGGTTACGAGGCTACCCCGGATCTAATGAGTGTACTTATATATAGTACAAGTAGCGTGATATTTTTATCACTTTGTTATGTTATTTCGGCTTCAATTTCTAAGGAACGTGTATGAAAGCACTCAACCTATATTTAGCGCTTAGCTTTACCGTTTTTTGTTTGTTGGTACTTTCAACCCCAGCAAAGGCCGATGGAATTGTTGTTGATAAGGTATATCACCCCTATGTTTTACCTTTTGAGCGAGAGTTTGAATGGCGGTTAGTGTCGCACCAAACAGATAGTGGCAACATACTAGCGCAGCGTTTGGGTGGTGGCGGTGCTATTAACGATACAATGGCACTAGAAGGCTATTTAGTTGGTGAGCGAGATGACAACGGCGACTTTGGTTTAGAAGCTTATGAGCTTGAACTACGCTGGCAATTAATTGAGCAAGGTAAATTATGGGCTGATTGGGGGGCATTATTTGAGCTTGAAAAAAAACATAATGAAGATGTGTATGAAGCAACTTCGGGTTTTGTGATCGAAAAAGAGTTTGGCAAAACAAGCTTAACTATGAATGCTTTTTTGGTTTACGAGTGGGGGCAGGATATACAAAATGAATGGGAAAGCGAGTTTAGAGCGCAATATCGCTATCGCTATCGTTCTGCTTTTCAGCCATCTATTGAGGTGTACGTAGGAGAAGACTTTGTTGGCATAGGGCCTGGGTTTATAGGTTTGCAGCGTTTTGATGGACAAAAGCAGTTAAAATGGGAAGCGGGTTTTATCACTGAGATAAGCCAATCAGAAAAAAATCATAGTTTTAGGCTCGCATTAGAATTTGAATTTTAATAATAAATAAAAGCTGTTTTGGTTGTTATCACTCTGATTATAGATAGGTACTTGACATATTTTAAAAAATCTATATAGTGGGCTGCAGCTAGAAAGAAAGCATGTAAGCTATAAATCTCCATTTCGATGTTGTATAAGTAATACTTGTAGTACCGTCCTGAAGTTTTTAAAGTACCATCTCATTTTTTGCTACACCCGCTCTTATGAGCATATTTTTTATTTTATATCAGGATATTACAATGTCTAACATCGTATCAGGTACAGTTAAGTGGTTCAACGAGTCTAAAGGTTTTGGTTTCATCGAGCAAGAAAATGGCCCAGACGTTTTCGCACATTTCTCAGCAATCAAAAGCGAAGGTTTCAAAACTTTAGCTGAAGGCCAACGTGTAGAGTTCACTCTTTCACAAGGTCAAAAAGGTCCACAAGCTGATAACATCACAGCTGTATAATTTTACTTTTTAAGTAAAATGAAAAAAAGCGCTTAAGGCGCTTTTTTTGTGTCTGAAATTTGACTCAACCTAAGCTGCACCTATTATTAATGTAAGTTCATCAGTAGGTATCGTTATCATTAAATCCTTCCTTATACTTGTTTTTATATTTATCAGTCATTACGCACAGGCTGAAGGTTTCAAGCTCACGGTCTACACTGAGCACTTTTCGCCATACAATTTTGAAAACAAAGCGGGTCAACTTGTTGGCATAAATCTCGATATTGTAAAAGATGTATGCATTGCGTCAGACATTACCTGTGAATTTAAAATACTTCCTTGGAAACGTGCTTACAGCCTAGCCCAAAAAGATAAGCATTCAGGTATTATCTCTATCGCTAAAACATCTCAAAGAACGCCTATTTTTAATTGGGTAGGGCCTTTGGCATCCAGTGAAACATTTTTTTATAAACTTAAAAAAAATACTCAGTTAAAAATGAATAGCTTAAATGAAGCAAAGCAGTTTTCACTTGCTATCGTAAGAGGGGATATTTACGAATCCATAATTAAAAAAGTAGGGTTTGAAGCAGGTAAAAACCTTTTGTCCATAGGTGATGAAAAGCAATATATGCACTTGTTTTTAAATAGTAAAATAGATTTGATTTTAGGCTCTGAATACACCATTGGTTATCAACTTCGCCTTTTGGGTATAGTGAAGACGATGTCGTTAGGCTGCAGGAATTACCATTACCTGAGATAGCAGGTAACTACATCGCGTTTAATAAATCAGTACCCAATTACATTGTAGAGCGTTTTAATAGGGAGTTTGAAAAGCTTAAAAAGAAGGATAACTTTTCGGCTTATAAAAAACGTTATAAGCGCTAATGTTAGTACCAGTAAGGCAGCCCTTTCTTTTGCTTTATTTTTAAAAATGCAGCTTGCAGTGATTCTATTAAATGCATATCTGTTTTTTTATTCGCAGCTAAATAAGCATCAATTGTTAGCTCATCTATTTTATAAATAAACTTTAAGTGTGCTGGTTTGAGCTTTAGATAATCACTCATCTGCTGCATATATAAAGGATCGTCTACAATTAAATCTACTTTTTTAGCGAGTAGTAAAGAGTATGACTTTTGAATATCAGAGGTTAAAACAACTTCAAACCCCAGTTTTGCGAGGGTTTGTGTTGAAAAATCATTGCGCTGCATAGCAATTTTGTACACTTTGGCTTGTTCAGTAGTGTTTATAATAAGATCATCTCGCTCTGATAGGCCAATAAAGCCTAGTTCAAAACGTCCGACAGGTCCTATCCAATAAAATTTGTCTTCTCGCTCTACAGTGCGTGCAAGGCTGTATATAAAGGTATTTTTAAGCTCATCTGCAATTTTATAAGCACGTGCCCAAGGGTACATTTGAATGTTAGGTGTTAGATCAGCCTCAGCAAATATATCTCTAATAAATTGAGTACCTTCACCTGCTACCTCACCATCAATCAACACCTGGTTTGGCGGTGCTAACTCTGTAACAACAAGGATGGGTTCTTTTGCTTGAACATACACAGAGCAAATTAAAAAAAGAGAATAAAGAATATATTTCACAATAGCGGATCGTTAGTCGGTTAGCTTAAGTAATATAAGTGTGGCTGAAAATACGAAAAACACAAAAAATATTTATGTGACTTTGTTACTAAGATATTGGTTTATTTGAGTTATATATAACCATAAATAAGGTTAAATAGCTTAAAGGTGGGGGAGTGTATAAATGTGGAAGGCCTAAAACGATAAAAGGGCCTTGCGGCCCTTGGTGAAGTATCGTTCAAGTCAGATAGAGCTTTAACCCCTTAAAGCGCTATCCTCTTGTTTTGCAACACCGGTGTTCATCTCAATAAGTTTCTAAGCTAGCGAGAGGAAAAACCCAGCAATTGCTGCGCTCATAAGGTTAGCCATAGATCCTGCTAACACTGCTCTGAGCCCTAAGCGTGCGATATCCTTCCGCCGACTAGGCGCCATACCGCCTAACCCACCTAGTAAAATGGCTATCGATGATAAGTTAGCAAAGCCACATAGAGCAAAAGTAACAATTGCTTGTGTGTGCGCGCTTAACGTATCGCGATAATTTATAAAGTCTAAGTAAGCAACAAACTCGTTCACTACTATCTTTTGACCAATAAAGCTGCCGGCTATAATTGCTTCATCCCATGGCACACCTAGTAACCATGCAACAGGAGCAAATACATAACCTAATATTTCTTGAAGCGTTAATGTTGGGTAATCAAACCACCCACCAATACCACCTAATAAACCGTTTAGTAGTGCAATTAGCGCTACAAAAGCAAGTAACATTGCACCTACATTAAGTGCTAAATGCATACCGTTTGCTGCACCTGATGCAGCTGCATCAATTACATTTACAGGCTTATCTTCGTCATCTAAATCTAAATCAGCTAAGTTATCTTTAGGCGTTTCAGTTTCTGGCACAATCATCTTGGCCATTAAAAAACCACCTGGAGCAGCCATAAAGCTCGCTGCTATTAAATACTTAAGATCTACGCCAATAATAACGTAACCGGCCATTACAGAGCCTGCCACAGTGGCTAAGCCACCTACCATCACTGCAAACAATTCCGATTTAGTCATTGTTGCTATAAATGGCTTAACTATTAGCGGTGCTTCAGTTTGGCCAACAAAAATATTTGCTGTCGCTGAAAGCGATTCTGTGCGAGAGGTTTTCAATAATTTTTGTAAACCGCCGCCTAAAATCCTAATTATCCAATCCATAATGCCAAGGTGATACAACACAGCAACAAGTGCTGAGAAAAACACGATAACGGGCAAAACTTGAATCGCAAAAATAAAACCTAATGTGTCTTGTGAGGCAAGTGGGCCAAACAAAAACCCAATACCGTCGTTTGCATAACCAATAACCGACGATACGGCTGCTGACATGCTCGTTAACACATTTTTTCCTGCTTCAAAAAACAGGACAAAACCGCCAATAACAACTTGCATCGCAAATGCTATACCAACGGTTCTTAAATTAATTGCCTTGCGATTAGTTGATGCCGCAAAGGCAATGCTTAGTAGCACACACATGCCCACTAAGCTCATAAATGTTGTCATACAAATGTTTCCCGTTGTTATTCTTGTAGTAAATATTTTATCTTACTTTTTATTATATCAATCGCAACGCGGTTCATACCGCCTCGAGTCACAACTAAATCTGCGTTATGCTTAGAAGGCTCAATAAATTGATAAAACATCGGTCTAACAGTTGCTTGATACTGCTCAACAACAGATTGTAATGTTCTGCCTCGTTGCTCCATATCACGTTGCATACGACGCATTAAGCAAATATCTAAAGGCGTATCTATAAACACCTTAATATCAAATTCTTTATTAAGCGCTTTGTCACTCAATAATAAAATACCTTCAACAATGAGTATTTTAGCAGCAGGCACTCGGCGAGTTTTCTCGCTACGTGTATGCTGTGCATAATCATACGTTGGTACTTCAACTGAATTTCCACTACGAAGCTGTGTTAAATGCTCAAGCATTAACGCATGTTCAAATGCATCAGGATGGTCGTAATTCGTTTGCGTACGATGCGCCATCGGTAAATGCGACTGATCCTTGTAGTAAGCATCTTCTTCAATAATGGCGATAGCGCCTGGTTCAAGCTCATTAACCAATTCATTGTATATAGTTTGGCTAAAAAGAGATTTGCCCGACGCAGACGCGCCTGCAATAGCTATAATAGTAGTTCGTGTCACTAAAGTTCTCACCCACACAGAAGGATATATTGTTGGTAGATCACAATAGCAAAAAAGACACGATTAATCTCTTTTGCTTCGCTTAAGAATGCAAATTTATAATGTTTAGGTTTTATGAAACAGGACTTTTGTCCTGTACGGAAAAATCGATCAGCGGATAAAGTAACCACCTAGAATCAAAGTGAGGTCAAAATGGCAAGAGCAATTATCTTAATGGCAGATAGCCTAGGAATCGGTGCAGCACCAGATGCAGATAAATTCGGCGATCTTGGGGCTAATACATTCGCTCACTTACTAAAAGCATATTACGACGAAACAGGCGCTGCATTATCGCTTCCTAACCTATCAAAACTTGGGTTAGTGGATGCATGTGAAGCTGCCGGTGGAGAACCGTGTTTAATTTCAGACCGCCAAGCTTCTCAAGGAGCATGGGGTTACGCTAAAGAATTATCTAGCGGAAAAGACACGCCATCAGGTCATTGGGAAATGGCAGGAGTACCTGTGTTATTTGATTGGGGATATTTCCCAAAAACACAGCCAAGTTTCCCACAAGAATTTATAGACGAGTTTATAGCTCGTACTGGTATCCCTGGCATTTTAGGCAACTGCCATGCATCGGGAACAACCATTTTAGAACAGCTAGGTGAAGAGCACGTAAAAACAGGTAAACCAATCTGTTACACCTCAGCTGATAGCGTGTTTCAAATAGCCGCGCATGAAGAGTCATTCGGCCTAGAGAAGCTTTATCAAGTTTGCGAAATCGCACGGGCGCTACTTGATGAAATGAATATAGGACGAGTGATTGCGCGGCCATTTTTGGGTTCAAATAGCCAAGACTTTGCCCGCACAGGTAATCGTCGCGACTATTCAGTGCTTCCGCCAGCACCAACATTGCTAGATGTGTTAGCAAAAGACGGCGGCGAAGTAATTAGTATTGGTAAAATTTCAGATATTTACGCGCATCAGGGCATAACCCAAAAGCATAAAGCACCTGGGCTTATGAACTTGCTAGAAAAAACCAGCGAAGTAATGAAAAGCGCACCAGATCATAGCTTAATCTTTACTAACCTAGTTGATTTTGATGAAAAATTTGGTCATCGCCGTAACCCAGTAGGTTATGCAAAAGCATTAAAAGAATTTGATGACTATTTACCAACTATACTAAAGCAGTTAAACGCAGATGACATATTAATGATCACTGCAGATCACGGTTGTGACCCAACCTTTCCAGGTTCTGAGCACACTCGCGAATACGTACCGGTTATTGCATATAAACCAGGTATGAGTAACACACCACTAGGTGAACGCAACAGCTTTGCAGATATCGGTCAAACACTGGCACAGTGGTTTAACTTATCTGCGCTTGATTACGGCGACAGCTTTTTAAATGAGCTAACAACGCCAAATAAAAAGGAAAACAATTAATGAGTACTCCGCATATCAGTGCAAACGTTGGTGATTTCGCCGAAACAGTATTAATGCCAGGCGATCCGCTACGTGCGCAATATATTGCTGAAAACTTTTTAGATGATGCAGTACAAGTTACAGGTGTTCGTAACATGTACGGTTTCACTGGTACTTACAAAGGTAAGCCAGTAAGCATCATGGGTTCAGGCATGGGCATTCCATCAATGTCTATTTATGCACGTGAGCTAATTGTAAGCTTTGGCGTTAAAAATATTATACGTATTGGTACGTGTGGTGGTATTGGCACAGATATCAAAATCCGTGACGTAATTTTTGCACAAGGTGCAAGCACAGATTCAAACGTAAACCGAGCACGTGTTCGTGGCTACGATTTTGCTGCTATTGCTAACTTTGACCTACTTTTAAACGGTGTAAACGCCGCTAAAGAGCTAGGAATAGAGGCAAAAGTAGGTAACGTATTTACAACCGACACTTTCTACCAAGCAGACGACTCGTTCTATAAAGACTTAGACAAGTTAGGCATGCTAGCAGTAGATATGGAAACAGCCGGTTTATATGGCGTTGCAGCTGAATACGGCGCAAATGCAATGGCATTATTTACAGTAAGTGACCACGTAATCACCGGTGAAGCAACACCTGCTGATGAGCGTCAAAGCACGTTTAACGAAATGGTTAAAATTGCATTAGAGTCAATAGCTTAAATAATACATAACAGTTCCTTGGTAACGTATTCACTAAGTTTTGGAGACACGCCCAAAGTGAAGTGAGACTAACCTCCAAAGCCGCATTTTATGCGGCTTTTTTTATGCCTGAAGAAAATGGGTAGCATTTAATTCAACCATCCTAAAAACTACGTTTTTAAACGCCTGCAAGCAGCGCGTCTACAGGTAAATTAAACTGCTGAGTGTAAGTTTCTCAGGTAGGCACTAAGCTTGCTCGCGCGAGAAGCACTTAAGCTAACTACTCTAAAAGCGCAGCATCTCTAAACCTATTTGTGTATAACAGCCCTAAAAAACAATATGCACGCAGAGAAGAAAAGGAGGAGCAAATGAGAAGAGCAAAACCAATGCTGACTCGGCATTATAAAAGTACAAGCGTTGCTTTAAAAGCTTGTAACCTGCGCGAATAGCTGTGTTTATACCAAGTTTAGAGTATGACTTGTTGCTCATGTTAGAAGCACAGTTTCTGATTGTTTTTATTATTTTAACTTCTAAGCTCTTCTCTAAAAGCGCAGCGTCTCTAAACCTCTTTGTCAATTAATCACTTTTGATCTTAGCTCTACGCTAGAGCTGAGTTTGTAGAGCGCAGTTAAGCTTCTAATTACACAACAAACTTTACCTTTAAAAACAAAAAAGGGCCAAGGCCCTTTTTTATGGTGTTGCGCCTAATCATACAGGCCAAATTCTGAGTGCTTAAACAACTTCACCAGCCACTATCGTATTAAAGCTGTCGTTGTCATGCAGGCTTGCAAATGCGCTCTCATGTAATAATTCATTACGTAAGTTTGGAGAGTATTCAAGTGCCATTTTAATATCGGCTAAGGCATCAGCATGCTTATGTGTTAGTGCATAAGCACAGGCTCGTTGCCAATAGGCATAACCATAGTCACTATCTATATCAATGGCTTGATTACACAGCTCAATGGCTTGTGCTGTTTCATTAATTTCTAGTAGTGCATCGGCTTTATAAGCAATGGCTTCAACATCTTCAGGTTTGCGATTGAGTATTTCATCAAAAATTTCAATTTTGTTCGCAAAATCACTTTCTAGGTTTGCGCGCATCCACAACGAATGAACTTCGTTAGTCACCGATATACGCTCTTGGTTGCTGAGTATTTCTTCTGAGCGAACGCGTAGTTTTTCTTCAAGAATTTTTAATCGGTCTTCATACTCGTCTGTAATTACACTCACACGCGTATTTACAATATCTTCTACTTTGTTTTTAACATCGCGCAACGAGTTCCAACCCACTAAAACTAAAATCGACGCCGTAGCGGTAATTATAAAAAACACATTATTAATGGTATCTGTAGTGTACGTTAATGCGCGATCGGCAGTATCAAGCTGCGCATGAGTAACCTGCTTAGTTACATCTTCACGAAGCTTTTGCTGATCTTGCCTAACTGCTTTTAGCTCATCTAATATGTAACGTTCCATTAGCGGCTTATACATAGGCTCTTTGAGTTGTTGAAGAGCTTGTTGCTCTTGTTGTGCTGTAGGTGAAGCTGGTTGCTTTTCAGCAGAGTTCACTATGCCCGAAAACAAAGTTAAACAAACAAAAAGTACAGATAGGTAATAACGCATTGGTACGCCTAATTAAATTAATTACTGTAATAACTTTAACATGCAGGGCTTAATGGCACTAGGGCGTGTTGTTCTTTGTGGATTAAAATTGACCTAATTTAGATAGGAGCAATAGTTGTAAGAATTTTTTAGCCTAGTGAGCTTAGAATAATATGGTAAAGCGTGAGCATATTACCATGCCCAGGTAATTTGAGTAAAAATAGGCAAAAAAAAACCAGCTCAAGGTGAGCTGGCAAAAACTGCTTAAAACAACAATATGTCGTAGGGATTCACAGGAGAACAACTTCATACTAACTGAATCTTTATGAACAAATACTTAATTTAATTCAACTAGTTAAAAATATAAGAATACTCAAAGTATTCGGTTTATAAAGTAAAGGTGCATTGGGCTTAAGTAATGCACCTTTATCATTATAACTATCTAACTACAATTTCATGGTGAAGGGGGGTATTCCAATGTGCGCTTTAGTAAACTAAAGCCACTTTCAAACCCTTCACATACCATTACGCCGAAATTTTTCAATTCGATCACAGGTCTAGTAAAAAGATTAAGGTTAATTCACCGATATTTAAATTTTTATTTTGCGTAATGCTTTATATGAGCGCCATCTGACTTTTTTACTATTATTTTAAACGCGACTTTAAGCCTATTGTTAAATACATCATTAACGTAAGGGCAATCAAAAATATAAATTGGAGCAATCGTTTTAAATAGTATGTTGAGGCTGGCGTAGCATAATTTATACGCCTATATTAAGGATACGTAAGCACTTAGGTAGGCACGCTGAGTAAAAAGTAAGCCTATTAAATAAAAATAACCGTTACTTTTTAAAAAGTTATAAACACATAAGCAACAATACTGATTGTTTAAGTATTTTACTTTTCTATTTTAAGGATTTCACAATGAGCAAGCCAACAGCGGGTAAATGCCCTGTTATGCACGGTAGTAATTCAGTTGTTTCTAAAGTAAACACCGATTGGTGGCCAAACACACTCAACTTAGACATTCTTCATCAACACGATACTAAATCAAATCCATACGGCACTAATTTTAACTACGCAGAAGAATTTAAATCTCTAGATTTAGACGAAGTAAAAGCCGACTTAAAAACCTTTATGACCGACAGCCAAGATTGGTGGCCTGCCGATTGGGGCCATTACGGTGGTCTAATGATTCGTATGGCATGGCACTCAGCGGGTACGTACCGTTTATCTGATGGTCGTGGTGGCGCAAGTACCGGTAATCAACGTTTCTCGCCTTTAAATTCATGGCCAGATAACGCAAGCTTAGATAAAGCACGCAGACTTTTATGGCCACTTAAGAAAAAATACGGTAACAAACTCTCATGGGCCGATTTATTTATTCTTGCTGGTAATATGGCATACGAATCAATGGGTCTTAAAATTTATGGTTTTGCGGGCGGCCGTGAAGACATTTGGCATCCAGAAAAAGATATTTACTGGGGTGCAGAAAAAGAATGGTTAGCACCAAGTGATGAACGCTACGACAATGTAGAAAAACCAGACACCATGGAAAACCCATTAGCCGCAGTACAAATGGGCCTAATTTACGTTAACCCTGAAGGTGTTAATGGTATACCAGATCCACAAAAAACGGCAGATCACGTACGTGAAACATTTGCTCGCATGGCGATGGACGATGAAGAAACCGCAGCGCTAACAGTGGGCGGCCATACAGTAGGTAAAACTCACGGTAATGGTAAAGCAGAGCACTTAGGTCCAGAGCCAGAAGCAGCAGACGTACACGAGCAAGGTTTAGGTTGGAACAGCACCAAAGAAGGCGGCTTTGGTCGTCATACTGTAACTTCAGGCCTTGAAGGCGCATGGACCACACACCCAACTACATGGGATAACGGATACTGCCACTTACTTTTAAATTACGAATGGGAATTAACAAAAAGCCCAGCTGGCGCTCATCAGTGGGAACCTGTAAATATTAAAGAAGAAGACAAACCAGTAGACGTAGAAGATCCATCAATTCGTTTAAACCCAATGATGACCGATGCCGATATGGCCATGAAAGTGGACCCTGCGTACCGTAAAATTATTGAGCGTTTTTATAACGACTTTGAATACTTCTCTGATGTATTTGCACGCGCATGGTTTAAGCTAACTCACCGCGATTTAGGTCCTAAAGCATGTTACTTAGGTAAAGATGTACCAAGCGAAGACCTAATTTGGCAAGATCCTATTCCAGCAGTTGATTACACATTATCAGACGATGAAATCACAAGCTTAAAAGCACAGCTACTTGATTGCGGTGTAAGCGCAAGTGATTTAATAAATACAGCGTGGGATAGTGCACGTACGTATCGTGGTTCTGATAAACGCGGTGGCGCAAATGGCGCACGTATTCGTTTAGCACCACAAAAAGATTGGCAAGGTAACGAACCTGCGCGTTTAGCAAGTGTACTTAGTGCCCTTGAAAAAGTACAAGCGGGTTTATCTAAGCCAGTAAGCATGGCTGATTTAATCGTATTAGGTGGCACAGCGGCTGTAGAGCAAGCTGCAAAACAAGCCGGTGTTAATGTAACAGTACCATTTGCACCAGGACGAGGAGACGCAACAGACGAAATGACTGATGCAGAATCGTTCGATCCGCTTGAGCCTGTTCATGATGGATTTAGAAACTACCTTAAAAATGACTTTAGCGTATCCTCAGAAGAGCTATTGTTAGAGCGCAGCCAATTAATGGGCTTAACAGCACCAGAAATGACTGCACTTATGGGCGGCATGCGTGTACTAGGCACAAACTACGCAGGCACTAAACATGGTGTATTTACTGATAATGTAGGCACGCTATCTACCGACTTTTTTGTAAACCTAACCGACATGGCTAACAACTGGAAGCCACTAGAGCCAGGTATATATAATATTGTTGAGCGCAAAACAGGCACCATTAAATGGACTGCCACACGCGTAGATTTAGTGTTTGGTTCAAACTCTATTTTACGTGCCCTAAGTGAGTTTTATGCACAAGACGATAATAAAGAACGTTTTGTACATGACTTTGTAAATGCATGGGTAAAAGTAATGAACGCAGACAGGTTCGATCTTAAATAATCTGTACGCTAAATAAAAACGGGGGAGTATTGAATACTCCCCCGTTTTTTATGCGTTTTAATTTCACGGCTAGATAAGCCCGCTTTTTTTAAAGCAATAAAACTTATAAAAGTGCAAAAAGCTTTTGTAGTTGTGGCATATATTCGCTCACAAGTTCAAGGTTGTTTTCGCTTACTAAAGATTCTGTAGACTCCTCAGCTGCGCTTGACGATTTACCAAACGAACCCATTAATGAGCTAGAGCCTTTATCTTTAGCACTTTTCATACTTTGAAAACCGCCCATTACTTTATTAGCAGTTTCTTGATTATCAGCAGAAAGGCCCGACTTAAGATTTTCGATATAAGCCATTGATACTTCAGAACCTACAGTTACTAGCTGCTCTGGCGTAAAACCGTAACGGTTTGTAACACTCGCAAAGCTTTTGTATAGGTCTTGTTCTTTAATCATGCTTAATGCACTGTTAGCTAAAGAGCTTTGTTCGCCAACACTTTGATCTGCAGAACCACCTAGCATACTTGCTAAATCTAAGTTTTTTAACGACTCTTGGCTGCTTGCCCAGCTAGTCACAGCTGGAAGTGCTTTCATATAGCTTTGAAGTTGACCTTCGTTAATATCCTCTGCAAGGCTTGAGAAACTCATCGCTAATAAGCTAAGTGATACAAGTATTTTTTTCATTGAGCATTTCCTAGTATTAAAGTAGTGCCAATTAGAAACTAATAAGCAACACTTGCCAACACAAAATAAAATATTGGCTGATTTATAGTACAATTTATGAGAATTTATTTAAGTTCTAAGAATTTAGTTGATTCACCACAAGCTAATGTACTGATGATATAATGTATTTTTGACAAATAGAGCTGAACACAATGTTAACAATTTCAAATACTGTCACTATCGATGAATGGGAACTAGAGCTCACAGCTATTCGTTCTCAAGGTGCCGGTGGTCAAAATGTTAATAAAGTAGCAAGTGCAATTCATTTACGTTTTGACATTAACCGCTCTAAATTACCTGACTTCTACAAAGAACGCTTACTTGCCTTAAATGATACAAGAATTACCAAAGACGGCGTCTTAATAATTAAAGCGCAAAGCCACCGTACCCAGGAGCTAAATCGAGAAGATGCCCTTAAGCGTTTAAAGGATTTAATCCTTAGTGCTACGGTAGTTAATAAAGCGCGTCGAGCCACCAAGCCCAGCCGTAATTCACAGCGAAAGCGCATGGACAAAAAAACCAAGCATGGGCAAAACAAAGCGCTACGCGGCAGCATAAAGTTTTAGCTTTAAATGGTATTAATAAAGTAGATTAGGGGGCTTGATGTTTACATGCAGGCACTATTTTTTACACCGAATTGCTTGTATAAAAATATAAGTGAGGGCTAGCCTCACTTATAATAACTATTAATATTTACTTAGCCATTTCTAAATCAGATTCTGCATCTGCCAACATTGCAAACTCTTCATCAGCGCTTTTAGCAACTAAGTGTTTTGAGCTGTAGCCAAAGTAATATACGGCGCCCACAATAAACAGCATCATAGTGTATAAAAATGCACGAGGGTCGAACGCATACACACCGGTTAATGCTATAAGCGAAAGTACTAAAGCAATACTTGAAGTTACTACACCACCAGGGGTTTTATACGGGCGAGGTAAATCAGGTTGTTTAACGCGTAGCAAAATATGGCTCAGCGCCATTAATGCATACGATACAGTTGCACCTACTACAGCCATTGCAAGTATTAAATCACCCTCACCACTAAGTGATACTAAAAAACCAAATATGGCAGGTACAATCAACGCACGTGCTGGCACTTTGCGATTAGTTGTAATCGACAACGAACGCGATAAATATCCGGCTCTAGATAAAGCAAACACTAAGCGACTATAACCATAAATAATAGAGAAAAACGAAGCAACTAAACCCGCAAGCCCTAATATATTTACTACAGTTGCTAAGGCCTCACTACCCGATGCATTTAATGCATCAACCAAAGGTACAGCACTTGCGCCCATTGCAGCAGCACCGCCAGCGCCAGGCACTAAAACAACAACTAAAAAAGCAGTAAATAACAAAAAGATCATTGCACCAATAATGCCTTTTGGCACATCTTTAGCGGGATCTTTTGCCTCTTCTGCAGCAAGCGGTACACCTTCAACCGCTAAAAATAACCACATGGCAAACGGTAATGCAGCCCAAACCCCGTACCAACCTAAAGGTAAAAACTCACTGGCTCCCACTGCATCGGTTACGGGGACGTCAAATAAGCGTGATGCATCAAAATTTGTAATTAAAACAAAAGCCGTTGCAATAATAGCTAATACTGCTAAACCACTTATTACCATCATTACTTTAAGTGCTTCTCCTACGCCTGCTAAATGAATTCCCACAAATAGTAAGTAAAATAATGCATATACCCATGGTCCATTAAATCCGGTAAGGGCTTCAACTGCAGAGCCTATAAAAATAACAATAGCAGCGGGTGCTAAGGCGTATTCAATTAATACCGCAAGCCCGGTTAAATAGCCTCCCGCAGGCCCCATAGCTTGGCGCGCAAAACTATAACCACCGCCTGCTGCAGGTATTGCAGCTGACATTTCAGCAAGCGACAATACCAGCGCTAAATACATAACTGCCATTAACACTGCAGCAATGGCAAAGCCACCCCAACCCGCTTCGGCAATACCAAAGTTCCAACCTGCAAAGTCACCCGATATTACATACGACACACCCAAACCTGCGAGTAATAACCACCCCGCAGTACCTCGTTTTAACTGTCTTTTAGCAAGGTACTCTGTATTATTAGTAGACATAACCCTTCTCCGTTGATGTTTAGTTTTTATTGTTTTATTTCATGTGTTTTTAATTAAAATTACTCAGCAATTAAAAAGTTAGTGGTTGAAACCTGATGCTCAATTACATCGTCTTGTGTACGGTCTTTTAAATTAACCCCAGTTAGTTTTAGTTTTTTAGCTTCACGTAATAAGTACAGCGCACGCCTAGCCGCTTCTGTATAAGGTAGGCCTGCTGGGCGAATATTCGATATGCAATTACGACATGCATCGTTAAGTCCTGTTTTAGGCTCCCATGTTAAATACAAGCCAAGGCTATCTGGCGAACTAAGTCCTGGGCGCTCTCCTATTAACACCATAACCACCTGCGCATTTAGCAACTCACCTATATCGTCGCCAATTGCTACTCGACCTTGTTCAACCAAAGTAATGGGGGCAATTTTAAATTGCTTGTCTGTTGTAAGGTGCGCTAATAGCTCTGTTATAAATGGGCATGCATTTTTTTGTACCGCTAACGAGGAGAGTCCATCAACCACTACAATCGCTAAATCGTATTTAGCCTGTGTAGTGTGTTTTTGTTTATTCATATAGCTGAGAAGTATTTGCCTACCATTTTCATCAAGCTTGCGGCCTAAATCAGGTCGCTGAAGGTAAGTAACCCTGTCAACAGCTTGGCTGTGTAAATGCAGGGGAGGGGCAACATCTTTTAATACGCTAATACTGCCTAGTTGCTCAGTCATTTCGTTAATATCAAGCGGAAAACTCACTGCATCGCGCGCTTGTGCATGAGATAGCTGAAAAGCCAGCATTTCTGAGGTTGGCAAACTTATACCCGCACGCCCAAGCCCAATACGGGCGTCGGTAAAACGGCGTAAATCACTCCAAGGATTGTGCACTACATTACCGTTATTTTTATGCTTGTTTACTGAGTCATCTAAAGGAGTGCTCTGTTTTAAACGTGATTTCATGAGCCACCTCCAGTAATTGCACCCAGAGGTTTAGCAAAAGCGGGAGGCAAGGTATCTGAAAGTGTAATATCGGAAGTGCTTTGCATTATTTTCATTTTGCTTAGCCATGCTTCAAACTCGGGGGCAGGTCTAGAGCCAAGTACACGGCGAACATATAATGCATCATGAAACGACGTAGTTTGGTAATTA
This sequence comes from Pseudoalteromonas sp. SG43-5, assembly GCF_014164345.1. NCBI lineage: Bacteria > Pseudomonadati > Pseudomonadota > Gammaproteobacteria > Alteromonadales > Pseudoalteromonadaceae > Pseudoalteromonas > Pseudoalteromonas sp. SG43-5. Next base: position 98,897 of record NZ_JACJFA010000002.1, on the reverse strand, counting down.
AGCATTATATCGTCAGAGCCAGGTATTCCCATTACAAACGAGCAACCAGCAACACCTAATAGCGTAAGCAAGTTATCCATATCGTTTTGATCAGCCTCTGCATGATTGGTGTAACACACATCGCATCCCATCGGTATGCCTAGTAACTTAGCGCAAAAGTGATCCTCAAGTCCTGCTCGGGTAATTTCTTTACCATCAAACAAATATTCAGGGCCAATAAACCCTACCACGGTATTTACCAGTAACGGGTTAAACTTACGAGCAACGGCATAAGCGCGAGCTTCACACGTTTGCTGATCAAGCTCATGATGCGCATTTGCAGAAAGCGAACTGCCTTGCCCAGTTTCAAAATACATCACATTATTGCCAACAGTGCCGCGCTTTAAACTCAAAGCCGCATCTTGCGCTTCAGCTAAGGTATTTAAATTAAAACCAAAACTTGAATTAGTAGCCTCTGTGCCACCAATCGACTGAAATACTAAATCAACCGGTGCGCCAGCTTCTATACATTCAATCGTGTTAGTAACATGGGTGAGTACACAGCTTTGGGTTGGTATTTCATATTTTTGAATAACATCATCCATTAACGTCATTAACTTAATGGCTTGGGCAACGTTATCGGTTGCTGGGTTTATACCTATTACTGCATCGCCATTACCGTATAGCAAACCATCAAGCATGCATGCAGCAATACCATTAATATCGTCAGTTGGGTGATTTGGTTGTAAACGTGTAGATAAATGCCCGGGGAGGCCAATAGTATTTCTAAAAGCGCTCGTAACATGGCACTTTTTAGCAATTAATATGAGATCTTGATTGCGCATTATTTTGCTAACAGCAGCAGCCATTTCCGGCGTAATACCTTGCCTTATACTTGCAAGTACAGCAGGTGTTGCAAAGTCACTTAAAAGCCAATTACGAAAATCGCCTACGGTTAAATGTGCAATAGCCATAAAGGCATTTGCATCGTGCTCGTCAATAATTAAGCGTGTAATTTCGTCATCTTCGTAGGGAATAAGTACCTCATTTAAAAATGTTTTAAGAGGTATATCCGCCAATGTCATTTGTGCCACAGCACGTTCTTGTGCTGATTGTGCAATTACGCCCGCTAAGCGATCACCCGAACGCTGCGGTGTAGCTTTAGCCATTAACTGGGCTAAGTTCTTGAATTTATAAGTATGTGTACCTAAAGTGTAACTGTACGCTTGCCCCATGATTTACTCCACATAACTAATATGATCAACCTTGGTATAGGTTTTGCTGCATCTTTAGCTATAAATCAATATTGAATAGTTACAAGACAGCTTATTTTGTACCAAGTAACTATCGAATTTTGGCAAAAGATTATTTATTAATCCAATTCAATTGGTTACATACACAAAGCGGTGTTAACTTAAGCATAATGAAAGTGTAACGAAAAAGAGCATCCCCGATATGGCGCAGCAAAGTAGCTTCAGCGCACCACTAAAGAGCAAGGTGCAAACACACGATATAGACGAGCAAGCGCATAGCCTTACTCAATGGCAGCAAAAATACGATCAAATGAGCGATGGCAGCTTTTATGGTTGTATTGAAGAAACGGATTACGCCAATATTCATGTGTTTAAAGAATACACTGAGCGAGCGCTTCGTCAGCAATGTAACATAGCCCCTAATTCGGTTTGGCTCGGCATTCCTTGTCAGTCACAGCAAAGTAAAATTAATGGTTTAAGTGTGGCAAGTAATCAATTTATGTGCCGTACCAGTGATAACGACTTTGAGTTGATAACCCCTGAGCAATTTAATATTTATGGTTTGGTAATCGATTGGAACTCAATTGAATATATGGCGCAGCTCCAAGGCGTAACATTGAAAAACCTGGCATCTGCACAATCAGCTCGTTTATCGGTGAGCAACTCATCTTTGCAAACGACAAGACAAATAATTAATAGCATGGTTGTAGGCAAGGGCTTTGGACTTAGAACCGAATCACAACAAGATATGCTAAACATGTTGGCACTACACTTATTACAAGCAGACAATCCGCAGCAAAATATTGCGCCAAGTTATAAACACCGAAAAGCCGTAGTAGATAAAGTAAAAGATTACGTGGCCACAAATCCACAAAACCCAATAACAATAACCGAGCTGTGCGAGCTTTCCTTTGTAAGTAGGCGCACACTTCAGTATAGCTTTGAGAGTATTTTAGGAATTAACCCTTTGCGGTTTTTACGTTTAACACGCTTAAATAATGTAAGGCGAGAGCTAAAAAAACCAAACCAAGATAAGCCCATTTCAGTAATAGCAGCCAATTGGGGATTTTGGCACGCGGGACAATTTGCTAAAGATTACACGCAACTATTTGGTGAAAACCCATCACAAACAGTTAAAAATAATAGTTTTAAAGGTTAAAAACTACACTTCTAACGTGAGCACGTTTCTTCTACAGACCATACTTTAACTTGAGTTAAACACCTGTGGACGCGCAGCTTGCTGGCGTTTAAAAGCACCGCTTTTACATTTAGTCGGATGCATTAGTAAACAAGTAATTAAATCACCACCGAGAAGTGAAGGAGAAAACAAGGAGTAGTGACTAACCATTACTCGTGTTTTCTTTGTGTAGCGCACAGCGCCTCGGTGGTGAAATATCATCTAACTTAAAAAAATGGACTTTGTCTGCTCATTTACTCCTCTTTTTCTTCTCTTTGTGCATTCATATTTTAAGGGCTGTTATTCACAAAGAGGTTTAGAGGCGCTGCGCTTTTAGAGGGTAGCTTGGGAGTTAAAATAATAAAGAACTAAAAGTAAAAGCGAGGTATAAAACCTCGCTTACTATATTCAAAAGCCCTATTTGATCGGTGCTAATTAAGCCGCGATTAAATAGGACTCTTGTCCTGAATGTTTGTTGCTACGTTTAAACGAGCCTTTGCCTTTTTTAGCTTTAATCACTTGTGGTTTAAATAATTTAGAGGTGACCATTGCCGCTAGTGCATTGTGGTTTATAAAGCCTCGCCCTGTGTCTACCGCGCTGGTGTTTGCGGTTTTTGTTTTAGATTTTTTAGTCATATATTTCCTATCAACTAATGGTTATTTTAAGTTAAATAATAAAGAGGCTTTTATATTGGCCTATTTAAGAGATGGCGATTGTAGGCTTAATTTTCAACCGCGCAAGTATTTTTAACATCCATTTGGTAGTTTTTTTATAATAAAAAAGCATAAAAAAGCGCAGTTAATAACTGCGCTTAATATTACTTTAGTTTGCTTGATAAATTAAAAACTAAAGCTTACTTTTGCGTAGTACGTTCTGCCGTCAAAGCCGTATGGCAATGCACGTACTGGATATTTAAATGCGCCGTTGGTGATAAAATTAAGTACTTCGTCGTCGCCTAATTCATCTGGCGTTTCGTCAAATACATTATCGGCACCCACCGAAAGCGCAAACATGTCGTTAATTTGGTAGCTAACATTTAAATCAACTAACACAGCAGATTCAACTGTACTTGTTGGTTTAAATGAACCCGTAGGCGAAAGCTCACCAGGTAATGAAATATGGTCGTTACCAAAGTATTTTACGTCTGTTTCGCCAAAGTAGTTAAAGCGAATGGTTGATGTGTAGGCATCGCGTTCGTAGTCAAACGTAAGCGTTGCACGTTCGCTCGGTTGTCCGTCGGTAAAAAAGCTACGTTGTAAATCATCAAAAGCAACCGCTTCAGGAATACCGTCTTCTGCGTTTACGCTGTCAATTTTAGTATCGTTTAGGTTACCTGCAAAGGTTACTCCTAAATTACCGCCTTCAACTTCAGTGCGGTACGATGCAATAATATCAACACCTTGCGTAGTAGAATCAACCGAGTTTGAGAAGTAGTTAGCTTGCACTGCACCAGTTGCTTGTAGCGCTGCAACCGCTTCTGAGCTAAACGATACATCGTCAGCCGAAAGTAAGCTGCCAAGTGTAATACGGTCTTCAATTTCTACACGGTAAAAATCAACCGTTAACGAAAGCTCGCTTGTTACATCGTAAACAAAACCAGCACTGTAGTTTGTTGATGTTTCAAGCTCTAAGCTATCTACGCCTAACGCACTTGGGAAAGCGGTCCCTGTGTTTGCCGTGAACGACTGCGTTAATGTACCGTCTGAGCCTAAGTTAGTTGTAAAGGCTGTATAACCACTTTGTTGAAGTGATGGCGCTCTAAAACCAGTAGACAGTGCACCACGTACTGCAAAGTCATCTGAAAATTCATAGCGTGTTGCTAATTTACCAATTAAATCGTCGCCAGCATCTGAGAAATCTTCATAGCGTAGTGCACCACTTACGTTCCATGCGTCGGTGATCATAGTTTCTACGTCTACATAAACTGCGTAGCTGTTACGGTCGCTATCGTTAGCCGCTTCAGGGCGAAGGCCGTTATAAGCTTGAAAACCACACTGTGCAAATTGATCCGGATCGTTTACTGATGGGTACGAGGTATCCATATTTGCTAACCCACACGCGTATGATGCTTCATCGCCAGGCACTATTTCGTAGTTTTCTTTACGGTATTCGGCGCCTACTGTTACATATAAAGGCTCACTACGGCCAATATCTACAATACCGTTTACATCAAGGTTAACCGTTGTTTGATCGAATCTAAAACCACCTGAGTAACCGCCAGTAGGCCCTGAGTTTGCTGCAATGTCGGCATCGCTTGCATCTGGGTTATTAAATAAATACTCAGCCGCGTAAGAAGCATTTAATGTATTGCGTGATGTAAAATCGTATTGGTTTTCACCATAAACAGCCGATACATCGTAAGTCCAATCTGTGTTTATATCGCCTTTAAAACCAAGCGCTACTGAAATATCTTGTGCTTCGTTATATATGCGCGGTAAAAAACCATCACTATATACTTGGGTTACGTTTTTAGAGGCTTCGTTAAAATTACGGTAAAAACCATTACCCAGCGCCGTGCGCTCAGAGTAGCCACCAAACGAGTAAAGCTCGCCGTCGCCCATTGGTAATGCCATGTTGTAAAATAACGACGTAAATTCACTTTCTGAGTTACCTTGTCCCCAGCGTACATCTTCACTTAGCGTACCTGGCTCAACATTAAGCGAACCCCCCGTATCGCGCTCTGCACGGTTAGTGCCGTCGGCATCACGGTACTCAAGCGATAGGTTAATAAAGCCGCCTTCGTTACCTAATTCAAAACCACGGTTTAAACCTGCTGAAATAGTGTCGCCGTCACCTTCACTTGTGCCGCCGTATTGTACAAAACCCGTTGTAATACCGGTTGAGTTATTAAGAGATAAGTTAATAACACCTGCAATAGCATCAGAGCCATACTGCGCTGCAGCGCCGTCGCGTAATACTTCAACGCCTTTAAGTGCTGTTAGCGGAATGGCATTCATATCAGTACCCGCAGCGCCTGCGCCTACTGTACCGTTAAGGCCAAAAATTGATTGGTTATGACGACGTTTACCATTTACTAATACAAGGGTTTGATCTGGTTGTAAGCCACGAAGTGTTGCAGGTCTAAATAAATCAGAACCGTCTGAAACTTGTGTACGCGAAAAGTTAAATGAAGGCGCTGTCGCTTGAAGGCTTTGGCCTAATTCGGTAAAACCACCTTTAGTTAAATCATCCACGTCAATTAAATCAATAGGAGAAGAAGACTCTGTAGAGGTACGGTTAGATACACGCGATCCTAATACAGATATTTGCTCTATGTTTTTAGCAGCTTGGACTGGTGCTTCTTCAGCGTTAACAATGCTTGGTGCGCTAAACGCGAAAGCAACGGCTACAGCAAGTGTGTTTAAACGGTATGTTGACATAGTGACGACCCTGTTTTTTTGTATTCTTAATAATATGTGTGTGGTTATGATGCTCATAACCTGTTGCAAACATCCTAGCAACATATGCAAACAAAAAGAAATGAAAAAAACTAAATATTTGGTCTAAGTATGCAAATAAACTTCAAGATAAGAAAAAACCACATCAAATTGGTTAAAATACGTGCTAATAAGGGGTTGAACATTAAAAAACAGAATGTTTAACACTTTATTTACAATGTGGTTTTGTTCGTTATTTTACACTTTTAAAGGTAATAGGCAGCGAATGGTCGTACCTGTGCCTAATGTACTGTTAACTTCTACTTTTCCACCGTGATCGCTCACCATAGCGTATACAAGTGTCATACCCATACCGGTGCCTTTTCCGACTTCTTTTGTTGTGTAAAAAGGGTCAAACATATGCGCTATTGTGTCTTCATTCATGCCACAACCGTTATCTTTTATTTCAATACAAATATTTGTGTTGAGTTCAAAAATATTGACTTCAATAATGCAGCCTTTTTCTAAATCTAACTCGCAAGCTTGCCAAGCATTCATTAAAAGATTTACAAAAATCTGATTAATTGACGATAAATTGCACCAAATGAGTGGTAGGGGTTCAAACCGCGTTTTTATTTCGCATAATTTAAGTTTGCTACTCAATAACCTTAAAGCATTATTAGCACCCGTTGTTACATCGGCTAATTGTTTATCTTGAGAAGAGGTGGGGTGGGCAAAGTTTAATAAGTCATGCACTATTTGTTTTATACGTTTAAGTCCTTCAACGCTGTCGTTAATTTGTCCCTGCAAATTGTTATAAATCCACGCGTACGGATACTGTAAATTGAGTATGTCGATTTCGTGTTTAAAACGGCTCTCTTTAATTTCGTTATTTAAATATTGTTCGTTAAGTTTTAGCAGCGCTACAAGTAAAGGGCTTGCGTTTTGTAGGCTCTCTACGTTACTCATTGCATAGGCAAGTGGGGTATTTATTTCGTGGGCAACGCCTGCGCTCAGTGTACCTAAGGTTGCCATTTTTTCTGTTTGCACAAACAGCATTTGTTGGTGTTCTAAGTCGGCTACTTTTTTTTGTAGTTCATTATTTATGGCAACTAAAACGCTACTTTTATCTTTGAGTAATTGCTCTGCAGCTAAGCGCAGCTTTTGTTCGTTTAAAAAAGCACGTTCAAAATTACCATCTGATCCATCCATTCCCTTCATCCATATAGATAACTTTATACATAACGTTTAGTCGTCTGTATGCAAATTTGCAACTTTAGTGCAGCCAAGGCCTAATATTATGCATAAGTAATTATCCACTTATTGCTAATAACTCCATTATGTAAATACCATTTAATATAAAAGGTAGGCACAAACACACCATAGAGTATTTTTTTAAGCTATTATTTAACCAGAAGTAATTTAAAGGCGACTCAATGACTCAAGTAACACCAAGCACACCAATAAATCAGGTTGATGTACTTTGCATTGATGATGATGAAATAGTACTACGCACGTTAACACGGCTACTTGAAGTAAATGGCCTGTCGGTTATTGTTTGCGATAACCCGCAAAGTGCACTAACGCTTTTTAAAAATCATGAGTTTGGTTTAATTATTAGCGATATGCGTATGCCGGTAATGAACGGTGCCGAGTTTTTAGAAAAAGCGCGTGCGCTGGCACCCGACACCCAACGCATTTTATTAACCGGCTACGCCGACATACAAACCACCTTAGCGGCTGTTAATCAGGGCCAAATAAATGGTTATATTCAAAAGCCTTGGCAAAACGATTTATTACTTCGTAGCATTAGAGATAGCCTAGAAAAATTTGCACTAAAAAAACAAAATCAAAAATTAGAGGCACAAGTTAAAGCGCAAAACCAAGAGTTGCTAGAGCTTAATAATTCGCTTGAACAACGAGTAGAAAAACGCACCTTACAAATCAAACAGGTTTTAAAAAAGCTTGAAGACGCCAACGAGCGCGAAAAACAAGAGCATAAATCGACCGTAGAGCTGCTATATAATTTTGTTAACGCAAACCCTTACCTAGATGGCAATAAAGCACAAAATATTGCTAACACCTGTACACAAATAGCACTTTATTTAAACTTGTCGCAAAAAAGCATTGATCTTGCCCCTATGGCTGGTTACTTGGCGCAAATAGGCTTGCTTGCTATGGATCCTGATCTTTATAAAAAACCAGTTAACCGCTTAAACGAGCAACAACGCAAAACCTTTTATACTCACCCAAGTACTGCACAATTAATGTTAATGCCAGCAATACATTTACATGACTTGTCGGATGCTATTTATTATCAGTTTGAGCGCTTTAACGGAAACGGAATGCCCAAAGGCCTTGCCGGAAACGACATACCAATAGGCGCTATGGTGCTAGGTTTAGCGCGCGACTATTGGGACGCGTTTGAGCAAAGCAATGCAAGTGATGAAAAGCAGCGCCACGATGACGCACTCGAAAGTGTAAAACTTTATAGTGGATCGTTTTATCATCCTAAAATTGTACGTGCACTTGAAGCAAGCCATGCAAAACTACATGAACAAAAAAGTTCAGCAGGATCAGTGCTAATTTGTAACGCCCATGAACTCAAAGAGCAAATGGTACTGGGCCATGCTCTACACAGCCATACGGGCATAATGTTGCTGCCTAAGGGTCATGTATTTGGCAGTAAATCGATAGAAAAACTCCAACAGCTAGAATCGAAAAAACCAACTCCGTTCAGAATAATGGTGAAAACTGCTAAATGATTGATCTAAACCGCAGTTTTTTTCGTTACAATGTGCATAAAATAGATTATTGAATTTGCTTGAAGGAGCACTCTGTGTCGCGATTTTCTGCGGTTACTGACAACCCCCATGATGGGCGTTTTAACCAAAAAACGGGAATACTGCTAACTAACTTAGGCAGCCCTGATGCACCAACAGCGGCTGCGCTTCGTACATATTTACGCGAATTTTTATCAGATCCACGCATTGTAGAAATACCACGCTTGGTATGGATGATAATTTTACATGGCATTATTTTACGCGTACGCCCAAAACGTTCGGCTAAATTATACGAGAGTATATGGACCGAAAACGGCTCACCACTTACCCACATTACTCGCCAGCAAAGTGTAAAGTTAAATACTTTATTAAAAGAGCAAGGTTATACCAATACTGAAGTAGTAATGGCAATGCGTTATGGCAACCCTTCAATAGAGGCAGGCCTTGAAAAGCTTCGTGATAAAGGCTTAACGCGTATAATTATTTTACCAATGTACCCGCAATATTCTAGCCCAACTACGGGTTCTACGTTTGATGCTGTATCGAGCGTACTGCGAAAATGGCGCTGGGTGCCAGAGCTTCATTTTATAAATGGCTATCATAAAAACACCCGTTACATTGAGTCGCTTGCTAATAGTATTAGTGAGGATTTAGAAGCGAATGGTATGCCACAAAAAATTGTTTTTTCGTATCACGGTATGCCTAAATTGTTTTTAGATCGCGGCGATCCGTACCATTGCCTATGTTTACAAACCACGCGTTTAGTTGTCGAAAAACTAGGCCTTGATAAAGACAAAGTAATTAGTACTTTTCAAAGTCGATTTGGTAAAGCAGAGTGGTTAAAGCCTTATACCGACGCAACTCTTGCAGCCTTACCTGATGAAGGTATTACCGATGTAGCTATTATAAGTCCTGCTTTTAGCGCCGACTGCCTAGAAACACTTGAAGAGCTAGAAGGTGAAAACCGTGAAATATTCGAAAACGCAGGCGGCGAAAAATACCGTTACATAGCGGCACTAAACGACAGAGACGACCACATAGAAGCTGTGTTTGATGTTATAAAACCTATGCTGTAACCCAAGCTTACTAAAGCTAAACATATTACGCATTAAGCGGTGTTAAAATTAACACCGCTTTTTTGTTTTTAAGGCTTTTAAAATATTTAGTTAATTAATTCACAAAGAGGTTAAGAGGCGCTGTGCTTTTAGAGTAGTGATAAAACATAAAAATACTGGTTTTGGCTTTTCTCATTTACTCCCCTTTTACTTCTCATTGTGCAAATAAAAGCCTTTAAAGGGCGAATTATTCACAAAGAGGTTAAGAGGCGCTGCGCTTTTAGAGTAGTGATAAAACATAAAAATACTGGTTTTTGTTTTTGACTATCTCATTTACTCCCCCTTTTACTTCTCATTGTGCAAATAAAAGCTTTTAAAGGGCGAATTATTCACAAAGAGGTTAAGGGGCGCTGCGCTTTTAGAGTAGTTATAAAACATAAAAATACTGTTTTTTTTTTGGCTTTCTCATTTACTCCTCTTTTACTTCTCATTGTGCAAATAAAAGCTTTTAAAGAGCTAATTATTCACAAAGAGGTTAAGAGGCGCTGCGCTTTTAGAGTAGTGATACATATTGGCTGGACTGGTTTTTCTCAGTTATTACTGATTACCTTATCTTTGTGAAAGAAATTACTTATATTATTTAATAATAATTAAAATAAATAAAAATGTACGTTTGAGGGGAGGCAATACCTAAGCAACAGCAATTAAACGCTATCGCTTAAAGTATAAATCAATCGCTTTGGTGAGGAGCTCGTCGAGTTGTTCTTCAAATTCTTCAATATTAATATCAAAGTGCTTTAAGTAAGCCCGAGCCTGAGCAAGTGATAAATTACGGCTGTTAACGCTGTATTGTCGCTCGTCTATGGTTTTATCGTAACGTGGTAAAAATACAAATTGGCCATAAAAGGGGGATTTAATATGCTTGTTTGCAAAACGACAAAAATCTTCAACATGCTCAGCACCCTTAGGTCCAAGGCAACCTGGCTCAATGCGATACATTAAGCGAATTTTTTTGTCGTCATTTATTTGCATTTAAAGCCTTTATCTAAAAAACAGTACGCGTACTATTTTCCCATCTTTAATTTGATAACTCGAAATAAGTTCTGAGCGTTTATCAACTACGTTTTCGTCAGTTGAACAAGTTTCTGAAAGTTCGTGATCAATCACTATATCACCGTGCACTATGCGCTTAATTGGTGATGAGTGAATACACTTTAACTTTTTAAACATTAGCCCATAACGTTCTATTAGTTTTTCTTTACCTTTAAATAATAGCTCATTAGGGAAAATATAAAACTCAACATCTTCGGCATATACACGCAGAAACTCTTCAATGTTACGTGCGTTATATGCTTTAACTAGCTGCTCTACCACAGCAAGTGATTCGCGCGATTGTTTAGCTTTAGTTTGCTGCTTAACTGTAAGTGCTTCTTTTGCTTGAGTTACTGCTTTTTCAGCTTCGGCTACAGCCACTGCTTTTTCTATTTTATTTTTAGGCTTTTCAGCAGGTTTAATTTGCTCGTTACCTAATACTTTTGAATCGTCTGGTTTAGTCGCATCAATTGTTGGCTTTTTAAGCTCTGGCGCTTTGTATTCAAGCGTATTTACTTTGTCGTCAGTGTTGGTTTGAGTTACTGATTGCTCATTTTCAACTTTTGGCTTTTCAACGCTTGTTTGAGCTTCAACTTGCGGCTCTTTTTGCTCAGGCTCGCTTTGCTCTGCGGCATAAGTAATTAGCGCAACGGTAGTGACTAATGAGGCTAAAATAATAGATAACGGTTTCATAACTTTCCTAAAATGAACACTAAATACGTGTAATACCAATTACATTAAATAGGCGATCTATTATAGCGTTAAAAAATAGCGCAATAACAACGCGAAAATTGTGACATATAGTTGTTCTATATGAATAACCTTTAACGCAATTAGTGAGTTATTTAATGCAATAGAATAATCATATTTTTGATAAAATTAGTATAAGGGTGCAACATAGCAAATTTTAACGTTATCGGGTAGTTAATACCACCACTGAAGCCTACCAGTACTGCTCTACCGTAATATTGCCGGGGTTTTTACGGCGGTTACGCGTAAAGTTTTTATCGAGAAGTAGCGCGGTTGTGTCTTTTACCATTTGTGGATTTCCGCAAATCATAAATTGCGCGTTACTAGGCTTTGGGTCTAACTTTACATATTCAAACAAGCGGTTGCTCTCAATTGCGTTAGTAATTCGCCCACTTAAGCCTTGTAATGGCTCCTCTCTACTTACAACCGGAATATAGTTGAGTTGTGCTGGGTACACTCTTAATAGCTCGTTAATAAGTGCCTGATAGCTTAAGTCGTCATTAAAACGTACGCCATGCACTAAATTTATAGTTTTGTATTTTTTCCATACATCGGGCTGTTGTAATATCGATAAAAAAGGCCCTATGGCAGTACCAGTCCCTAACATCCAAAGCTGATCACTTTGTGGTATTTCATCAAGGGTAAAAAAGCCGGTTGCGTGTTGTTCTATTAATACGGTCTCGCCAGGTTGTAATGTAGCTAAACGAGGAGAAAGCAAACCGTCAATTACGTTAATAAGATAAAACTCGAGATCGGGGTTTTCAGGGGCATTCACATATGAATAAGCCCGAGCAATACGTTTGTCGCCATCCATTATTGAAAGCTTTGTAAATTGCCCAGCTTTAAACGGCTCTACGTTTGCATTAACGGTTAAGCTAAAGAGTGTTTCGCTCCACCACGTGACATTTTTTACTGTTGCTTCAACCCAATTAGACATAGTTACCTCTTGGTTTAGCTATTAAAGTTTTAAATAATTCACTCCATCAACATTAGCATTAAGTGACAAAGACTTACAGGAGAATATGACTAGATTTAAAGCAGTGATGTGTGCAGTAATTACCAATAAAATAATGTGAATAATCAGCTCTGCGATAAGAGTCATTAATTGCATAAGGGAAAGCGAAGCTGCAGTAACTAAGAAAAATTAAGTCAAAAAACAGTGTTTTTTATTTTATCACTTACTTTAAAAGCGCTGCGTCTTATATCACCATTAGTGAACTATTTACTTGAAAAACTATTGCACTAGGAGAAGGCAAAGAGGAGTAAATGAGAAGAGCTAAGCCAGAAAACGAGTATTTTATCACCTACTTTAAAAGCGCTGCGTCTTATATCACCATTAGTGAACTATTTACTTGAAAAACTATTGCACTAGGAGAAGCCAAAGAGGAGTAAATGAGAAGAGCCAAGCAAGAAAACGAGTATTTTATCACTGACTCTAAAAGCGTAGCGCCTCTTAACCTCTTAGTGAATTATTTATTTAAGCCTTTATTAATTAATTTTATAGTTAAACTCAAATTCCACACATAAAAAAACGGCGCTAAATTTAGCACCGTTTTTATAAGTAATAAGAAAAAGTTTACGCTTTTTTCTCTTCACAACTTGCTAGGTATTCGTCAAACGTACCTTGGAAGTCGATTACTTTTTTATCTTTAATATCAATGATACGTGTAGCTAATGACGAAACAAACTCACGGTCATGGCTTACAAAAATAAGCGTACCTTGGAAATCTTTTAACGCATTATTAAGCGCTTCAATGGCTTCCATATCCATGTGGTTAGTTGGTTCGTCCATAACAAGCACGTTAACGTCTTGCATCATTAACTTACCAAATAACAGGCGATTTTTTTCACCACCAGAACAGTTACGCGCTTTTTTGTTTGAATCGTCTGCTGTAAACAACAAACGGCCTAACATGCCACGAACCATTAAATCGTTGTGCTTAGCTGTACGCCATTGCGACATCCAATCAAACAACGTTAAATCGTTATCAAAATCTTTAGTGCTGTCTTGCGGGCAGTAACCAAAGCTCGCATTTTCAGACCATTTAATTTCGCCTTCGTTACTTTTAAGCTCGTCTACTAAACAGCGTAAAAATGTAGTTTTACCCACACCATTTTCGCCAATTACAGCAAGCTTAGCGCCAGCTTCAAGTAAAAAGTCGCCGCCGCTAAATAACGTTTCGCCATCAAAACCATGGCCAAGCTTATTAACTTCAAGCGCCTGACGATACATTTTTTTACCTTCGTCAAACGAAAGCGATGGGCTCATACGGCTTGAAGATTTAACTTCATCAAGCTTAATTTTATCCATTTTTTTAGCGCGCGAACTTGCTTGTTTAGCTTTAGAAGCGTTAGCACCAAAACGGTTAACAAAGTCTTGTAGCTCGTCAATTTCAGCGCTCTTTTTAGCATTTTCAGCTAAAAGTTGCTCGCGTTGTAAGCCCGCAGCTTCTAAAAATTTCTCATAGTTACCAGGGTAAATACGCAGCTCACCGTAATCAATATCGGCCATGTGTGTACATACCGAGTTTAAAAAGTGACGGTCATGCGAAATAATAATCATCGTACATTTACGTTTGTTAAGCTCGTTAGCAAGCCACGTAATTGTATGAATATCCAAGTTATTGGTAGGCTCATCAAGTAGCAAAATGTCAGGGTTTGCAAATAACGCCTGTGCTAAAAGCACACGTAGTTTCCAACCTGGGGCAACGTTTGCCATTAAACCGTAATGAAATTCTTTATCGATACCCGCTTCAAGCAAAATTTCTTCAGCGCGGCTTTCTGCCGTGTAACCGTCCATTTCAGCAAATACACTTTCAAGATCGGCAACTTTCATACCGTCTTCTTCGCTCATTTCTGGTAAAGAGTAAATACGTTCGCGTTCTTGCTTTACTTTCCAAAGCTCCACGTCGCCCATAATTACCGCGTCTACAACGCTGTATTGCTCAAAAGCAAACTGGTCTTGGCTTAGGTTACCTACTTTTAACCCTGGAGTAATAGATACATTACCCGCACTTGGAACAAGCGCACCGCTTAAAATTTTCATGAAAGTCGACTTGCCGCAGCCGTTAGCGCCAATTAAACCGTAACGGTTACCGTTACCAAATTTAGCTGAAATGTTTTCAAACAACGGCTCTGCGCCAAACTGCATCGTAATATTTGCGGTGGAGATCAAAAAAGGTAATCCTAGATTAGTACTGACAGGAGTACGCTGCAGCAAAACGCCACAAACAAGAACCAGACAATAGGGTAAATTAGCTGGCGAATTATACAGATCAGCCACAACGAATGAAAGATAAAAGGCAGCTAATTTATAACCAAGTAAAAATAACGGCAATTCTCGGTTTTAAGTCACTATTTTTAGCATAAGTGGCGTTAGGTTTACCTATAACAGGAATATAAATAACCACTATCGCCAATAACATTAAATAAGTGTTGCAGCCAAATAGCCACGTTATTGCCCATGCTTTAATGCACAGGCTGATAAATTAACTTTATAGCGGCCGCATTTTTGATAATTAGTTGATTAACAGTCGCCACGTCATCAAGAGTTAGCGACTCCTTGCTTAGCATAAAATGCACATTGTTAACGTTAATCGGTGTAGTAGTTTTTACCTGCGAAATTGAGGAGTGTTTTTTTACAAAGTACTGCGCAACCACGGAGTCTTCAATAACATAGTCGATTCGTTTTTTATCCAACATGCTAAATCGATTATTTGCTTGAGCTGTAAGCACGACCTGTTTTGAATATTTGGTTTTGAGTTGTTCAAGCTCATCACCAAAAAAGCTTCCTCGGTTAATACCTGCTGTAAAATCTTGACTAAAAAGATCAGCTAAGCTGGTTACATCAGGCGAGTCTTTATGTTTATAAAGATGCATAACTTCTTCGCGGTAGGGCAAACTAAAGTGCGCATATTGTGCGCGTTTTTTTGTGTAACTTGCCGCGTAGGTCATATCTACTCGGCCATTTTTAAGCTCAGCTTGAACACGCGAAAAACTCGGAAAATAAGTCCATTTAATACAAAATTTTGAATCTTTAAAAATAGCGTTAACAGCATCCACTTCTGCGCCTAAAAATGTATCACCTTGTTTAACAAGGTAAGGCGGCCAATTAGTTTCATTAGTGCCCATTACTAATGTTTTTGAACACGCAAGGGCATTAAAGTGAGTAAATAGCAGTGTAGTAAATGCTAAAAATAAAGTTTTCATTACACTCCTTAAATTAGTGTTCAAACAACGCTTTAAGTGCTGTTTTATTTTTGTTTATATATTCATTAATTACCGCAAGCTCAGTAACCGACACCGTTTGTTTGCTAAACATTAAATAAATATCGTCTTTATTTACATGCTCAATATTGGTTACTAATTTGATATTTGAGCCTTTTTTGGCAAAATAAGCCCCCACTAACTCGTCTTCAATAGCAAAATCAATACGTTGTTTATTAAGCATTTCAAAGCGTTTACTGGTTGCACTGGTGTATTCAATCTGCTTTTTATATTTAGTTTTATATTGTTCAAACTCCTCGCCGTAATAGCTTCCAAAGTTAGCGCCAACAATAAAGCCTTGTTTAAAAATGTCTTCGAGGTTTTTAACACTATGCTGATTATTTTTGTTTTCGTATAAGCGCATAACCTCAGTTCGGTAGTTATCACTAAAGTGCACATATTTAGCGCGCTCGTCTGTATAACTTGCAGCCCATCCTAAATCAATACGGCCGTATTTAAGCTCAATAAAAGCCCGCTTAGAATTTGGCAGTAACTTAACTTCAAAACAAAAAGGGGAGTCAGCAAATATAATGTTAAGCGCATCAACCTCCAAGCCTTGCAGCTTACCGTTAATGCCCATTACATAAGGCGGCCAAAAAGCATCGTGCGATGCTACGCTAAAGGTTCTTTCACAAGCAAATACATTAAATGGAGCCGTAAACAGCAAACATAAAAATACGGTAATTAATTTATTCATTGCGCCTCATAGTTATTATTTTTGCTTATTATTACAACAGTATAAACCAGCTTTTGTATTTTAGCGGCGCGGGCTTGTGTAAAGATGTAAAAACCATCCGTAATTATGAGAATGCCCAGTATGCAGGTGTTTATAGAAAGGTGGTTGTATTTTATATTTTATACAGCGTGTGTCACTCAGCATCAGTGCTTAATAACAATGGCGTATTAATTTAAAAATTTCTACTTATTAAGCCTATATTTAATGCGCTTGTTCCTGTAGATTAAACAAATAATGAATGCAGTATTAACAGTACCTTAGCTGTTAAACGATTAGCCAAGGAGCGGTGAGTCTCGTGTCAAACACCACACTTACTTATTACAACCAAAACGCCAAAGCTTTTAGCGACTCAACACTTAACGTTGATATGTCGGCGCTTTATGCTGAGTTTTTACCTCACGTTGCACAACACGGTAGTATTTTAGATGCCGGTTGTGGCAGTGCGCGCGATGCCGCATTTTTTAAAGCGCAAGGTTTTACCGTGAGTGCATTTGATGCAAGCCCAGAGTTGGCAGAGTTGGCAAGCAGTTACTTACAACAACCTGTAGCGGTTAAAGCATTCCAAGAGCTAAATAGTGTAAATCAATACGACGGGATTTGGTGCTGCGCTAGTTTATTACACGTTCCAAAAGCTGAGTTACCGCAGGTGTTTTTAAACCTACAACGTGCGCTTAAACCGAATGGCGTTTTATATGTGTCGTTTAAATATGGCGATACAGAGCGTGTGCATAATGGTCGTGAATTTACCGATTTAAACGAAAATGCTTTAACGCTTTTACTTAGCCATACGCAGCTAAAAGCCATTAAACAATGGCAAAGTGTTGACAAGCGCCCAGAGCGCGAAAGCGAAGTGTGGCTAAATGCGCTTATTAAAGTAGTGCACGTTTTATGATTGGAGCAATGCAGCAACAACTCGACTTTATTGCATATATTCAGCGAATGTTAGTTGAAGGTGAATTCACAGCTACTTACAAATATGCATTGTTACATGCAATTGCTGATGTGTGTGTAGAGCATAAAAATAGTAATCCCGAAGCCCCAATGGAAATTGAAATCGACACTTTGGTTGATAAATTTATTCAACTGTATTGGAATCATTCAGTGCCATATGCATTGGGCACAACAGATATAATAACCAATGCCGAAGATATGTTACTTAAGCAAAATAGCTTAGGCCAAGCAAAGTTCATTACCGAGATATTTAAGCTGCAAAATGCAGGTATTAAAAGTTATAACGCATTCAAAAATCATCAGCAATACAGCAAAGTAATAAGCTCATTACGGCGTACATTTATTGATGGGCCTCTTTGGCGCTTGCAGTTACTTTCGGGAAAAGAAGAGTGCTTTTTATATCCTCATACACTTTTAGGTAAAGGTAGAGAGCCAAAGCGAATTGTTTTAAATGTAGGTATTGCTCAGTGCTTTAGGCGTTTTTACGATTTGGTTGTGCATCTTAGTGTTACTGAATGGGTAGAAAAAGTACAAACAATAAAAGCGAATCAAACGTTATTGGGATCGCAAAGCCAGCTACAAGAATTTTTGTTTGGTACTAACAGAACTGCTTTAAAAGTAGTTGCGCCGCTGCTTATTGATATTCAAAAAGGGCTTTGCTTTTATTGCCAAAAGCCAATGAACCTAAAAAACGAAAAAGAAACTAAAAAAACACCAGAGGTCGACCATTTTATTCCGTTTAAGCGCTATCCAAACGACTTAGCTCATAACTTTGTTGCTGCGCATGCTGATTGTAATAACAATAAGCGAGACCACCTCGCAGCATTCGCTCACCGCGACCGCTGGCTAGAACAAAACCTCGATACGCATAAAGCCGAAATTGCCAATAAACTCCAACCTTACTTTTATTGTGATTCAGATAAGTCACTTGCAGTCAGTAATTGGGCATATCAGGTTGCGCAGGTTAACAGTGCAAAGTTATGGGTAAAAAAAGGTTATTTTGAAGAGGCGGCTAGTTTTAAATATCAGCAACCAAGTGCAGGGCTGGATTTAGTAGCTGAAGAAAAGCCAAGGTATGACGTTTAATACAGAATTTGTAGTTCGTGCTGTAGGCATGAGTTTATCGCGCTTTAATTTGTAGGCGCTGAGCTTGCTCGCGCGAAAAGCGAAGCTTTTAAATTTCGGTGTAATTAATGCGTAGGTGCGATTTTATATCGCGCTCATAAGTTGTTTTTTACTTCGGATTCAAGGGATTAAAAACCTCTATTCGAGGTTATATCGCGTTGGCGATGGCAACCAAAGGACGGCTGCCGCCTACCGCCCTTTGGAATCCCACGGCGCACCCGAGGATCACACTGTAGCTTCAACTTACGTTAATGATGTGAACGTAACCAGCGTAGATAGGCCATCCGTGGCCAAGCTACGCTTTGTACAGCATCCATGCTGTAAATTACTCATCATTAACTAAGTTTCAGGTGTGATCACGGGGAATTGGAGTGTTTTTGTATTTTTCTGAATTTCTAAAAAATATAGTATTGATTTTAGAGGCTAACCTTTGAATTGTTACGCCATAGACTGAGGAATTAATGTATAGAATTGAAGAGTGTTTGTGCTTTTTATCCAATAGCGCAATCAAGGACTGGAATAATTTTGATTTTAGCAAATATCCAATTCCGACTAAGGATAGCCCTATTTTGATGATTAATAGTCAATCTGAAAACAGCTATGGCAAATTAATTGAAGAAAAGTTTTTATATGGCAGGGTAGATGGCTATTTCCTTTTCCTCCAATACCTTAAAGATACTGTCAAGCAGTCATTACCTCGCCATATTGATTTAGCACTGAGTGAAGCTTTTAATAACATTCAAAAATACGCATATGAAGGAATGGCTAAAACTGAAAAGTATAAATTTTTTTGGTTTCTGTTCCGTTCTGAGCAGTTTGATAAAAAAATAACTACGGACTTCGTTATATATGACCGTGGACAGGGTATACTTGAAGCATTCTCGAAGCAAAATATAAAAGAGCCTTGTGAAATCATCACTCATGCAATGCAGTCAGGTAATTCATGTAAAAAGCAGTGGGGAGGTAGTGGATCTGGTGGAATATTAACACCGCTCAGGTTAAAAAATTGTCTCTTAATTGAGGTGATTAGCGGCACTGGTGCAGTGGAATTTAAAGGCCCTTTTTGTGAGGAAAATGAAAATTCTTTAATATTTAGTAACTTTAGCCCTTCGGGGAATATTAAAGGAACTTTGATTAGGTGGTATTTTGAGCAATGAAGTTAGAATTTACAACAATAAAAGCACCTGTGAAACTTTGTTTATATGACACTATTTCTCGTGGGAAAACTCTTTCTTTCTTAAATGATTGCGACAAAGCTGCTTTACAACAAAATAAACCTATAATAATAGATTTAAAGCATTTAGAATTTTACAGTGCATCGGCATCTGTACTATTACTATCTTCTATTCACAGGATAAGATTTTGTGGTTCTTACAAAAATGTAAGATTAAATGTAAAAATCATTCCACCTTTAGAGCCTAAAATAAAAGGTTTATTTTCTTCAACAGGCCTTCTGACTGCTATGAATGGTATTAGTGCCGACAGCTTTGAACAGTTGTATTTTATAGGTAGTAATTATCTTACAGGTAACGATCCAATAACTGATATGGGAAAATTAGTTAGGCATATTTGTGATAAATATATGCTTGATAAATTACCTAAAAGACTCTCTGCTGCTATCAATGAGGGGATGCTGAATGTTCTGCATCATGCATATACTAAAGATTACCATAATTTTTTGTATAGGCGTTGGTGGTCATGTGTTCAAATAGTAGAAGATGAGTCCGGATCTAAACACCTACAATGCATTATTCTTGATAGAGGTGTTGGTATTGTTAATAATATAAAAAAAGGTTTTCCAGAGAGTAGTCATAAATGGCAACTAGATGAGAATTCAGCCTTAACCTATGCTATGGAGCAAGGTATTTCTTCGACACGTATAAGTGGTCGTGGTCAGGGCTCTGAAGATATGAAACATCCAATATTATCTGAGAATAATACAGATTATTTTACTGTGATTAGCTCTAAAGTAGAGGTTAGATTCGAGAATGACGATATTTATTGCCATTCATACCCTAACACTATAGGTGCAACAATAATTGAATGGAGTTTGCAATTTTATGAGTAATAGCAACATTATTTATTTAAAAGACTTTAGCCTAATACCTTTTGGTAGGTATAAATCAGATGGCCCCCACAGTGGTGAAGAGTTCAGGAAAGATCGCCTGCTTAATGCTCTAAATGAATTTGATAAAGTTACTGTAATTCTCGATGATATCGAGGTGGAGCTAAGCTCTTCATTTTTGGAAGAAACCTTTGGTGGGCTAATAAGAGTCGAAGGACTGACCTACGATAAACTAAGGGAAAATCTTACAATTGAGTCAGCTGATTCATATGATGTTGATAGAGCGTGGCGGTATATCAAAGAGGCAGCGAGTAACCAGCAAGGTTCAGCTGCTATAAATAGATAAATTATTAGAGTCTAATTTGCTAGTATTATTAATTTCTATAATCGGTTGGTGTGTTGTTTTTGCTATTTCTTTAGTTAATTCAACACGTGCTGAGGCTAAAGATGTTCTTAAAGAATATAATGAACAGATTCATAAATTAGCTGATCGAGTTTGTAACTTTTGGGATAGTATAACTTTATCCGAATTAGATAAACAATTGAGAGAATGGCAACATTTTGAACAGGTAAATGTAACTAAAGTTAAATTATTAAGGCAAGAGTTGGAAGGCAATTTTAATATTAACTGGAATAATGATACTACCTATAAAACTTTTTTAGAGTCAATAGAAGTTATGGACTTACAAAGTATTAAATTTATGATTTCAAATAATACTTTGACTAACTTTAAAGCTGAGCGAACAAGCAAAATAATAGCTTATACAGAAATACTTTACAAAGAAGGAAAGGATGGGTTTTACTTAGCGTTTCCAATTGCGCATATTTCTTTAAAAAAGTTATTTAATGTTGGATTATTAGCTTTGGTCCTGCTTCCACCGCCTCTAATATTTTTTCATTTTTTTATACTTCAAATTTACAACTTGAAATAGTTAAATTTTTCAATGTTTTGATATGTGTACAGGCTTTTTAACCATTGTTAATTTAGTAGTATTAGCAATGGTGTCCTAGTGCTTACATCTTTGATAAATTTAAGATTTCAAATCCTTACTTAACTCTTCAATTAAGTTGTGTGTAAAGGGCCATGGAATTCCACCTTTACGAGTTAGCTCCCTTAAATCGGGAGTAATTCTTTCAATATTCTTTGCTGCAGTTTGGTATTGTCTATTCTGTTTTTGAACTTCTAATTTTAATAATTCCAATCGTATTTTTTCATTATTTAAATCGTCCTTCTGAGCACTTATTGAATCAATAATGTCTTGTTTTTCAGATACTATATTTTGTAATTCATCTCTTTTTTTATATAGTTGGATTATTTCTGATCTTATTTCTAATTTCGTTAAGGATAATTCAGAGACTTGATTTTGAAGGCTCTCATTGAAATTAGATATTAAAAATACTTTTTGTTTTTCGACAAAATCATAAACTTCTTTTTTACTTTGTTCGATTTTAAATTTCTTTGCGAGCTCTAAACTTTTGATATCTTCCAATAGCTTCTTTTGCTTATTTATTAAGTCTTGGTTTTTTACATTTAGCTCGTTTCTCAGTCTAATTTCATAAGCATCAATTTCATTTTTTATATTTGATCGTTCAGATATATTTTGATTGACCTGAAATAGTTCTTCCGTAGCATATTTAATATTCTCTACAAGTCTTTTATATTTTATCCTGTACGTATTACGAATTTTTGATTCGTCTTTTTTTACAATTACCTCAAGATTATTTTTAGTATATGATAAATCACGTAATTGCTCTTTTAGAAACGTTACTGCTGAGTATAAGCTTCTCTTTTCTTGTTCGTATTTATTTAAAAACTCCCTTCTTTCAAACATTAAATCTTTAATTGATTGACGTTCATGTGCATGGCACAGCTCTCCTATAAATCCAGCAGGAGCAATACTCAGCCATTTTGCATTTGAGTTTTCAAATAAATCATTCACTTCGTCTAATGTTATTACTTCAGAGGTAGGAATAAAATTACTAAAGTCGAATTCTATTGCGTTCTTATTTAACCTTTTATACTCGCTGATTTTATCAGTTCCACAGAAGTGAGACACCGCGATTTCAATTAAAATTTGCTCACCCTTTGAATAACCAATTACGTCAGGAATTCGTCTAGAATTATCAATAGGAGTTTCAATATCAACATTATCAAAAATAAGTGTGAAGCTGTAAGGATCAAAATTACCAATTGGTATTGTTAGCTTTTTATTATTATTAAGTACTTCTTTAGCTAATAAGTGAAGCTCTGTTTCGTAGCTCCATTTACAGTGTTTTGCTTTTTGATCATCTGGAGCATGGGCGAAATGGTTTGCTTGTATAGCTCCTTTTTTGGCAATTAACTGTGCTCCGCAATCAACGCAAGTACAATTACATTTTAGACCTCTTTGAACATCATCAATACTCGTGATCCAGTTTTGCTCATTGTATGCCCTCGTCATTTTATAGTTATGGCTCATAAAATATCCTCATTACAATTTATCACCCAACTGCTAACTTCCCAGCCCCATGCCACATTTCACTTGGCATGGGGCTTGTTAATTCCCACGTTATATTCATTGGCTGGCTGCCGTTATGGCTTTGGTATTTAACCTCGCCGTAGTTTACAAAACCCATAGTTCGGCCATTTTCGTCTTTGCCTTGTTCGCGCACAAATAACAAGATGGTTTTGCCTGTTTGTTGGTGTTCAATATAGCTTAGACCGCGTCCGTGTTCTGGTCGTGAGTTATTTTGGCTTTGCCAATGGAACAGGGTCGGGCTGATTGCGTAGTCGTGATAAAGTGTCGTGGGTGAGTAAGTCTTCTCGCATTTATTTAGAGTTACAAAAAGCAGAATAATCTTCTGTTCTTCGATAACTAATACTCCCTCGCGAGCAGGTGACTTTTGCTCAAGCGTGTGGATGCCAAACGCGGCCAATATTTGTTGGCGGGTGTAGCGACTGTGTAATTTTATTGCGTGGTTAGGTAGGCACGCTAAATCACTTTCTTGTTGGTGAATACGGTTTATTAATAGCGTAATTACTTGCGTAAGTTCGTACTGTAGCTCTTTGTGTTTAAGTACTTTTAAGCTTTGTTCAAGCGTTTTAAATCCTAAACTTATACCTGTGGTATCCCAAAAGTTGTAATGCGCTATAAGCGCATACTGTTGATTTTGCGCTGTGGGCGTAAAACTAAAGTCGTTGTTACATAAATTACGTAAAAAGCATAAGTAGCTAAGGGAATCACAAGCGAATAGTTGATTGTTTATTGCTCGATAATACGCGGCGTAAATATCGGCTTGCTCTACGGGTATACCTGAGCTATTTAGTGAGTTCCATCCGCCACGTTTATAGATATCTTCTAGAGTCACTTGAGGATAAATGTACAGAAAATTCCCTAGAGTTAATTCCTTATCCGTATGTTGAGAGTAACTATTTATAAGCTTTATTAAGCGATCTCTAGTATTAATAGCATCTCTAATATTCTTTAGTATCGTTTTTTGTGTGCGTTTTTGTAGCTCTATACGGCAACCTAGCGGTAAATGCGGGAAGTTGTTTTCAATCTCGGTTTTTATAGGCTGGTTACTTTTACCAATGAGTGCGCGAAATTTACTGGCAAAGTCGTATTCTGGGCGAGCATTACCTACAAAGTCGAGCACGGTGCAGCATTGCTTTTGACTGTTGTCGGGCAGGCGCAAACCACGGCCTAGTTGCTGTAAAAACAGCGTTAAGCTTTCAGTCGGACGTAAAAATAGTAGGGTATCGACCTCTGGAATATCGACACCTTCGTTAAAAATATCAACCACGCAAAGTATTTGTATTTCGCCTTGGCGAAGTGCTTGTTGTTTGGCCGCGCGCTCATTAGTGTTTTTACTGGTCAGTACATCGGCGTTTATACCCGCTAAGTTAAATTTTTCCGCCATAAATACAGCGTGATCTTGGCCTACACAAAACGCGAGTGCTTTTATTGTGTGAACATTGGTTACGATATCAGCAAGACTCGATATAATTTTATTAGCGCGGCTGTTCTCTCCTGTATAAAGGTTACTTAGCTCGCTTATATCGTAACGGCCACCTCGCCATGTTATTTGGCTTAGGTCGGTGTCGTCATCCAATCCAAAATATTGAAATGGGCATAAATGGCGTTGATTTATAGCCTCTGGCAAACGTATTTCGGCGGCTATTACTCCGCAAAAATCATCGAGTATATTTGCGCCATCTTGTCGCTCTGGCGTGGCGGTTAAGCCAAGTAATATTGTGGGCTTAAAGTGATTTAAAATAGCGCGGTAACTTGCAGCACTAACGTGATGTACTTCGTCTATCACTATGTAGTCGTAGTAATCGTGAGTTAAATTGAGTGATGCAATTTGGCTGTTCAGCGTTTGGATTGACGCAAATAATTGGTTGTAGCGCTGTGGCTTATAGTTACCTACCCACAGCTCGCCAAAGTCGTTATTTTTAAGCACGCCACGGTAAGCGCTTTGCGCTTGTTTTAGTATTTCTTCACGGTGGGCTACAAACAAAAAGTGTGCGTTTGGGTTTTTATCGTAAACAGTTTTAAAATCGAACGCCGATATGATGGTTTTACCTGTGCCGGTTGCAGCAACCACTAAATTTTTAAAACGATTATGTACGCTGCGCTCAGCACTTAGCTTTTCTAAAATAGCGAGCTGATGCGTTTTTGGTGTTATATCAAAATAAAACTGACTGCTTGATTGCCCAACACCGCGTTGCTCGTTAAGTGAATTAATGAGCCTTTCCTTACACTCAACAGCGCCTGTAAATAGCTCGAAGTCTTTTGATTCCCAGTAGGTTTCAAACGTACTTTTGGTTTTAGCTATTATGTGCGGGATTTCCTGTGCGGTAATTTTTAAGTTCCACTCAAGGCCGCTGGTAAGCGCCGAATGCGATAAGTTAGACGAGCCAATATAGCCTGTATGAAAACCCGTATTGCGCATAAACAAATATGACTTTGCGTGTAGGCGTTCTTGCTGATTATTATAACTTAGCTTTACTTCGGTATTTGGTAGGTTTGCTAAAAACTCAACGGCTTTAGCATCCGTTGCGCCCATGTACGAAGTAGTAATAACTTTGAGCTTATTGCCGCTTTTGGTAAACGCTTCAAGCTCATTTTTAAAAATGCGCAGCCCCGTCCATTTTATAAATGAGACAAGCCAGTAAATAGTGTCGGACGATTTAATCTCGCGCTTTAGCTCGGTTTCGAGCGATATACCTGCATTAGCACCGCTAAATAACTCGCTTTGCGTAAGGCCTGTGAGTGGGAATATATCGCTTGAGTAATCTTTAAGATTAGCCGCAATAGGGTTTTGGGTATTAAACAGCGCGGTAAGTATTCGGCCTTGGCTGTCGATCAGGTTTTCGTTAATTAGTTCGTCATCACGAATGTGATCTTTAAGCCAAAGTACAAGGCTGTTAGCTAGGCTAATTTGTTCTTGTAGGCGCTCGTTTGAGTTGGGAATAGCATCGATTGCATGCGTTACAAGTTTACTTAAAAAGCGTGAAAGCCATGTTGCCGCTTCGGCCGTTTCAAGCTGGCGCTCGCCAACATAAAATTGATCACGATTTAAGTTTTGCTCAATTACTTGCGTAATTAACTGCTCGTAAATACCAATTTGCTGCATTAAAACCACTCCCTGTTTGCGAGTAGTTAGTTTACTTAAATACGGTACAGCTACAAGTAATAATCGACTAAGTTACTAGTAATTAAGTACAAACGTGTGAGTTAAGTATTAGCCGATAGAACAATCAAATGATGATGCTAAGAAATTATCCCCTTCAACTTCACCTGCAAACACATAATTAATGAGTAATTACCTCGCATGGATTCGAGGAAAGGGATGCTTGCACATGGATGTGCGTTCATCGCGTTTACGTTCATATTAATTATTTGTTTAAGGATAAGTGAAATTGAGGGGCGCCGAGAGATTCCAAAGAGAAGTCGGCGGTTACTTCTCTTTGGTTGCCATCGCCAACGCGATATAAGTAAATTATTTTAAAAGCTTCGCTTTTCGCGCGAGCAAGCTGAGCGCCTACAGGTGTTTAGGTGGGTTTTGTAGCGTTGATTGAGGTAATGAGCTAGTTACTAAAGAGAAAGCGCGATGTAAAATCACACCTACAAGTGCTAAAGCTTAATAGGCGTACTTATCTCACAATCTTTGCATACTAAAGAGTAATTTTCTTTACGTTTGCTTGTTTTAGTATTGATGCTTGAGCACTCAGGGCATGGTGATTTCATTGGTGTGTTTATACTGCAATTGCCGCATTTCACAAAGTAACCATAACGTCCGGAAAGAGGCTGTAAATTACTCGAACTATTACATTGCTTACAAGCTAATGTTATCTCTTTGATTAGATCAGTTTTAGGTTTTACTTGTTCAGTAATGGTTTGCTTGGTCGCTATTAAAGTATCATCGTAAACAGGTTCTGATTCGCTTATCTTTGCAGATACATATGAAGGCTCTTGTAAGATAGGTGATATATTTTGCTCTAAAATAAACTGGCAAATTCTATCCAGTGTTTCTTCACTGAACCACGGTCGAACGTTCGTTGTAAAAAGATGAAGCGGATTAGGTTTAGACGCAGGAAGCTTCATTATTTCGAGTAATTTATCAGTTATAAATTCTGATTTAACTAATCGATCTTCAATTGCTTTTGGTGTGTTTTTCCGGTTGATAATGGCGTTGCTCGATATGGCACAAATACTATGCCACTCTCTGCCACCAAAACCCTGTTGCAGCTTGCCAAATAATTTAGTGAGTAGCTTTGGTGCATTGTCGCGCATTAGGCTTTTTAATAGCTCTAGTTGTAATTCAACCTGTTTTATTGGCGATGGCATACCTTGCCAGTTGCCGCGATAACTGCGACTCCATTCTTGATGTTCATTAATCGTTACTTCGCCTGTAATGCTTTTAGATTCGATAAGAATAAAGCCATAGGTGTATGCGATTAGATGGTCTATTTGTGCGGTTTCGCCATTGTGTTTAAATTTTACATCGTTAAACACAAATACCTGACTATGATCTTTAAAGGCGCGGCGTAAATAAAAGGCAACGTCGAGCTCTTGCTTTTGACCTGCTTGTATTTTAGATGAGTTGCTGTTGATGAGGGTTTTATCTTTTAGAATCATGAGGCGTCCTTTCAATCATGTATTTGCTTAGAATATCATTGAAGTACCGAATAACAATACTGCTTAAGTTCAAAAAACGCGAGAGAAACTCCCACCTACAATTTAAAAGCTTCGCTTTTCGCGCGAGCAAGCTTCGCGCCTACAGGTGTTGAGCTTGGCTATTAAGCTCAAAATGTCATTAACTTCCCATAAGTAACTTATGTTTTACTTATGGGGTTGTGTTTTTATTTAACTTCCTATAAGTAAAGCAAGATTTACTTATAGGTAGTAAATATACGTTCAAACTTAAAAGTAAGTTATATTTGACTTTTGGGTAGGCTACCCTAAAATAAATTGTATAAGTAAACTATAGTTGACCTTTAATGAGTGAATTACCAGCAAAAAAAACACTTGGAAGAGTTGTTAAACGCACTGAAATGCCTGATCTATCAAAGCCGTTTTCGTCGGTGCGACTCGCTAAAGCGATTACTTCAAAGCGAACAGGCATGAAGCTTACATTGGTTGATGTATCGCAAGCACTTAATATTTCAAAGCCTACGCTGATAAAAATAGAAAAAGGTGATGTGAATGTGCAGTTTTTTAATGTACTCAAAGTGATGGAATACTTGGGGTTGTCGTTTAGCCTTGTCAGTGATGACGAGTCGCACCACAATAACAACGAAGAGGTGAGCGATGAGCAGTGGTATTAAAAAAAACAGCTTGGATGTATTTATTGGGCATACGCAGAAGATAGGTGCGATAGCCCTTGATATAGGCTCTGAAAATGAAATTGCATTTACCTATGAGCCTGAGTGGATTAATAAGGGTTTTGCTATTTCACCACACTTACCGCTCAATGGTGATTTTGACTCACGTGATGTGCGTAATTATTTACAAAACTTATTACCCGAGGGCAAAGGTCTTGATGAGATTATAAGTAGTACTACTATCTCTAAAAATAATACGTTTGGTTTGATTAAAGTAATTGGCGAGGAAACGTCAGGCGCTTTGTCGTTTAGAGCAAGTAACAGTACTTTAAAGCAAACATCTTTTCGTGAAGTAACTAGGGTCTATTGATCTTTGCGGATTAAAATTTGTCCAAACTAGGAGCTATTTAATCGCGACGCGAGCTTTGCAACCTAGTGGGCTAAGTAAAAACCGAGCAACAAAGAGTAAATAGCTCCTAGGAAGAACCCTTTGGGCAGCGCCTGTTTGGCATTAATGCTACGTTATCGCCCATTTATGGAGAATAACCACACTGCATAGGCTCTGCCTTGCCTAAATACCAAACAGGCTGCTGCAAATTTAACCTTGAAAGAACAGCAGACCCTAGTGACGAGCTAAGCCAAAAACTTAAACGCTTTGTACAAGTTGGCGAGCCAATTACTCATTGGGATGGCCGAACTCGGCTCTCTGTTGCTGGCGTTCAAGACAAACTAAACCTACTCGAAATCGATAGTAAATTAGGATTTGGTGAAGGGGAGCTATGTTCTAATAAAATTTTTAAATTTGAAACAGGTACCGCGCCTTTCATTGCAGTAAATGAACTTTTTACCATGCTTTTGGCAAAAGAGTCGGGGCTCAATGTTCCCCATGTTGAGTTGCGTACTTATGCAGATGTAAGAGTATTTGTAATAGATCGCTTTGATAGGCGCGTTACACAAGATCAAAACCGTGTATTACGTCGTCATATTATTGATGGTTGCCAAGCCACTAATTTACCTCCTTCTTATAAATATGAGCGTCAGCATGGTGATGATGGGGATGGTATTTATATTCGAGATGGCGTTTCTTTTGCAAAACTCTTTAATGTTAAAACAACGAATGTACAAGCGTATGAGGCTCAGCTTATTCGTTGGATGACATTTAATATTTTAGTACGTAATTACGATGCTCATGGCAAAAACATTAGTTTTTTTGTTGGTAAAAATGGTTTAGAGCTTACGCCGTTTTACGACTTGGTAAATATAGAGGCTATTATTGAGCAGGGAAGCATTGACCGTGATATGGGCTATTTACAGCCCAAAATATCAAGGTGTTATGCTATGTCAGTGGGTGAGCATAATTCGCAAAGTGCAGGCAATTTTACTAATGAGATTACAGCTTATATGTTAGCTGATTTTGCTGATGAATTTGCTATTTCACTACCACGGATGCAACTACTTATGAGTCAAACCGTTGACTCTGTATTAGCCGCAATTGATACGGCTAAAGTTTCTGCTGTTAAAAATAACTTGTCTACTGCTGAATTAGCACACATTGATTTGTGCATAAAAATAATTAATAAGGCTGCAAATAAGCTGAGTGAGCAAATAATACAACTACCAAATATGGATGCATTTATTTAAATATTAGAAAATAAATACATGCATTTTGAATAAGTAATTCATATTTTGGTTGCCAGCATCAACGCGATATTTGCAAATTAAAATTAAAAGCGCGAGATAAATTCCGGCTTACAATTTAAAAGCTACGCTTTTCGCGCGAGCAAGCTTCGCACCTACAGGTGTTGAGCTTGGCCTTATTTAAAAGCCAAAGCGCGATATGCAATCGCACCTACGCTTTTGTTAAGAGTGGTGTTTACATTAATGTAGGTGAGGTTTTATACCTCGCTTAAAAATACATTTTTTTACCACAGGAAAGTGAATTATTGTTCAATGTAGCGCTTAAAAGTAATGAGGCAATTAACTCTTCTATTCGCCTCATTGCATGAGGCAAATAAATTGTTATTCGCCTCACCATGTGAGGCGAATAGGTGTTTAGGTGAGCTTTGTAGAGTTGATTGGGGTAATGATCTAGTTACTAGAGGGCAAAGCGCGATGTAAAATCGCGCCTACAATTTAAAAGCTTCGCTTTTCGCGCGAGCAAGCTGAGCGCCTACAGGTGTTTGGGTGAGCTTTGTAGCGTTGATTGGGAGTTATGAACCAGAGTTACTAGAGGACAAAGCGCGATGTAAAATCGCACCTACGGTTTTGTTCAGTGCAGTGGTTTAATTATTGTAGGTGAGGTTTTATCTATGAATCTTTGTTTAGCTCTGTAATCGCTTTAATACTAAATGCGTGCATAGTTGTGTAGTGTTGCTTTTTAATGATTGTTTTAACGATACTTTGGTCAATATTTAAGTAATCGTGAACAAGAGCATTTCGTAAGCCTATAATTTTACGCCATGACAGTAGTTCTGCCTCGCTCAAAAAGCCTAAATTAGTAAGTTCGCTAAATGTTTGATAGGCGTTGCTACTGGTACTACTTTTGTGCTGCTTTAGCCAATGCTTTGATAAACCAATACACACCGCGGTCATTAACTGTAGTAATCGCTCTGCAGCTCGGTAGTCTCTGCTATTAAGTGAATCGATTTGACTGAGTTCGTCGAGTTCTTGCATATATTCGTCAACATGGCGTGTAACTTCACTTAAATAAAGTGTAATTCCGGTATCAGTATGTTTACTCGCTATGGTTTCAAATTCGAACTGGCTATATATACGCTGCTGCTCTTTCATCGCTCTAACACTATTATTGCTTATAATTATTTTTCCATATTCAATAACGTTGAAAGCTAAATAACTTGGAATAATATTTATATCAACAATCGAAATAAGCTGTTCATTAAGATTAAGTGCATTACTTATTTCAAGCTCAAGCTCTTTTGGCCTAAGGCGCTTATCGAACGATTCTAGATCAAAGTTTTTAAATGCTATGGCTAAGTCAATGTCACTATGAGGCTGAGCTGTCCCTTTTGCATGGGAGCCATATAGCCAAACTACATCAATGTCGGTGTTTTGATGTAAATACTCAATTATTTTTTGTATAACTTCATTTGCCACGAAAAAGTAACCATTGATAAAAACAGTAATAATAACCTATCAGTTTTATAGTGAACATTAAAACTGATATTTGTTTTATTTAATTTAAAAGCTTCGCTTTTCGCGCGAGCAAGCTGTGCGCCTTGTATCTACAGGTGTTTAGGCGGGCTTTGTAGTGTTGATTGGGAGTTATGAGCCGTTACTAAAGAGCTAAGTGCGATGTAAAATCGCACCTACAATTTAAAAGCTTCGGGTACCTATTACTCCAACCGCGTTACTTTCACTTTTATTTTTCCGGCATTAGCGCCGTAAAAGCGGCTTAAGTCGTTTGCAAATGGGCAAAACTCGCCAGATTTATCCATTTTAATGTCGGCGCCGTTGGCTATTTCAAAAAGGTGGTCGTCGTTTTTATTTATAGCACCAATAAGTGAAAACCATTGTGCACGAGGAAATCGTCTAAATGGTTCAAGCACAGCCATGGGGATCTCTTTTACGCCAAGTTGTACGTTATCGCGGTTCCAGCCTAATGGCGTGCACTTTATGCCATCGTCAAACCAGTATTGATTTGGGTATGGGGTAAAGCGGTACGTAGCGCCTTGCTCTAGCATAAGGCCGGTTGCGTTATATTGCTCTGAGGCAAATACCATTACATCTTGGCTTTGGTTAATGCTCAGCACATTCATGTTTTGATTAGCCAGTTCTATATGTTGGCTTAAACCAATAAAGCTAAGTGTGGTGTTGTCGTTATAGCTAATTTTGTAATGCAGTTTTTTAAGCGATTCTGGGCGGTAACTGGTTAGCTTATTAA
Organism: Pseudoalteromonas sp. SG43-5; assembly: GCF_014164345.1. Lineage (NCBI taxonomy): Bacteria > Pseudomonadati > Pseudomonadota > Gammaproteobacteria > Alteromonadales > Pseudoalteromonadaceae > Pseudoalteromonas > Pseudoalteromonas sp. SG43-5. The sequence continues at coordinate 66,576 of NZ_JACJFA010000002.1, read as the reverse complement.
TGCGTTCGGCTACGCTGAAGTGCACTAAAGGCTCAAGGTTGCTGGCTTCGTCATCAATTAATACATAGCACTGCCTATCTACTAATTTAAAAAATGGGTTAAACCAAAAGTAATTTTGTTGATGACTTAATGCGAGCGGATCGGGCGTTACGGTTACGTCATCTTGTGCTACTAAGTTGCTATCGGGGAGTAGGGTTTCGTAATCTATATCGTGGCTAGTGAGTAACGATATATTAAGCGGTTGCTCTATTAACCACTCAAGTGCGTAGCGCAAGCAAATATCGGCTAAGCCATCGCGGTAGTAACCGCCGCCAATGTCTGAATGCGCTCCTGCAAACCATAGCTCGGTAATATTGCTTTGGTGGTTCATGAGTGTGGGTTCAAACGCACGGCGTTTTTCGTCAAGGGCTACGCAGTGCAGCGCGTGAGTAATGTTGTTGGCAATGGTGTGGTTTTCAAAAATAACGTGCTCTGCGCCACGTGTGGCTTTACTTACTTTTGATAAGCCAATAGAGGCGACGGTATCAAATACACATACGTAAACATTATCAGCAATTAAAGGCTCTAGGATTTTGGCAAAACGCCTAGCAAGTGCACCGCCTCGGCTAAAACCCGTTAGCAGTATGGCATCGCCTATTAGGTAGTGAGCTTTAAAGTCGCTTAATGCTTGATTTAAAATACTGGCTACGTCGTCACCACGAGGTGCAAGGGTTTGGTTTAAAATGCGTTTAAGGCGGCTGCCTTTAGTGCCAATACCTTGATAATAAAAACTGAGTTGGTTTGCAAAAGGAGTAATGGGGGAGTCTTCTAATTTACCGCCAAGCAGTAAATGCAATTTTAGAATGTTGGTAATATTAGAGTCTTCTTTAAAATGCTCTGAGCTAAATTGCTCTGCATCACGGGGCTCGTTTCCTGTGCCGTCAAAGTTAAAAATTAGCGTTTTACCCGTCATAACCCAATTTCCTTAGTTGTTTTAAATACTCTACACAGACAATGTTAAATATTAAAGACAATATTTAGGTTAGTAACAAATACGCCAACTAATTTGTTGGCGTATTAAAAGTGCGGGTTATAGGCTATTAAAAGTATAGTGATTTAGCTGCGTGCCCTCTGCGGGTTTTAATGCGGGGTTTAACTTAATTAATTGCTCGTAAACCTCAGGATAAAACGTTTTTAATCGTGCTGCGCGAGAAAGGTGATTCGGTTCAATTTTTTCAACAAGCTGTAAGGCTAAAGGAATCATTGGGCTTAACTCCCCTTTGGTGTAGCTTTGTTCTAGCGCTAAGTCGAGTATATCTACGCCTAATTTTTCTGAATCAGCGGGTATTTTATTGTCAATTAGAAATTGGACTGCCTCGACAGAAGACGATGCGGCTTGTACATAAACGTCGCGCCCATACGTATCGGTAATCGAAAAATCAAAACCAGCTTGTTTAAGCTTTTGCCATTGCTCAAGCGGAAAACGACTTAATCTTGCTAAATCACTCGGTGGCTTAGGTTCAACTCGGCTTTGCCAGATCGCTATAAAGTCATGAGGCTCTAATAGTAGGAATGTAAAAAGTGTATCGGTTTCTGTTTGAGTTAATGGTGTACTAAGGCTGTACTCATAAGCTTTTTGGTAATCTTTTTTAGACAAATATTGGCTGAACGCGCTATGACTTCTATCGTTTGAAAGCTGATTGCTTAGTATACTCCACCAGTAATTAACTAATACGGGGTCTTGTTCTTGTAAAACATATTCGAAGTTATTACCTTGCTCTTTTTTTACCTCTAGCACCGTATTATATGCTCGCATAGTAGAGTGTAATTGTTCAGTAGCGCTTAACTGCTGCTGTAATAGTTCACAGTTTTGTCTTTTATTATCTAGATCTTTCTTTTGTTGCTTCAAATCTACTAAAAAACGTGCAACATCAGAATTATCGGGCTCACTCACTTGGGGCAATGTGGCGCTATCTATTTTACCAATAGGGTTAAAGTAAGCATATTGCTCAGGGTTTTCCTGGCCATTAATATAGGCGCCTTGCTGGTAAATAAAATCATTTACAAAAGAAACGCCTTTGCTATTTAGGTAGTCACTAGCATTGCGGCTATGAGCTTTATAGCCCTGCTCTGTAAGGTAGTCCAACATTTGAGTATGCTTTGCATCTAAAGGGGCTAGCGTTAAGTTACCGCTTTTAGGCAGGCTTACTATTGCAACGTCTAAACCCGTAAATAAGCCTGGCTGATTGGTTGGTGTTACGCCTAGTTGCTGCAGTGCTTTTACAAGCGGTAAATTAAACTGGCTTACGGCAATATCAGCCATGTTATATAAAACAGAATTTTCTTCGTACAGCGGCATAGCATCCAGTGCCGGCACCTGCTTTATCAGCGCAAAAATATACTCATTAGAAATGTTGTTTTTAATCGCAGTAGCTACTTCATTTACTGTAAATTGGTTAGATGAAATTGCCCGCTCAAACTCTTTTGGCGTAAATTTATTTGCATTAAGCACAAACAATGTAGCCGGGGAAATAACCTCACTGCCTTCAAGTTTAATAAACGTTTTAGAATAAGTGGTAAATGTATCTGTGTTGTTTAATAAAGCATAAAGGGTTTCTTTTTGTACATTTTCATCAAGGGGTACACTCAGAGTAAGTCCTGGAGGGCTATGCTTATTATCTCCAAGCTGTTGAATCATTTCTTTTACTTTATCATTGGTGAAGCCTTTAATTGCCTCAATGCCTTGCCAATTAGCTAATTCGTTTAAAGAGCTAGTAATATTAAGCTGCTGTTTTTGCTCAGTAACTATGGCATCTCTTAAAAAGGCAATGTATTGACGCTTATTGATTTCTGATAGGTTTGCATACTTTAAAATCGTAGGGACCGACGTCCCTTTTTTAAGCTCACTCACAAAAAATGAAACAAGCGATTGGTTTAAATTATTTATTTTTATATGTTGTTGCTGTGATTGATCTCTGCAAAGGCGAATATCTTTTTTTAGATCTGTGACTATTCGTAGCGGGGTGCCTTCTGCAGGCTGCTTTTTATTAACTAAGTTAGGCTCAGTGGCATTTGGTGCAGCCACGTTGGGCTGCTCTACAGAGGCTGTGTTAGGCTGGGTTTTAAATAGATATACTGCCAAAGCCGCTATAATTATAAGTCCGAGAAGTAGCTTTTTCATAACCGCCAATCCTTTGATGTTATTAAAATATTCTCACATCGTACTACTTTAGGTACGCAAAGTGCAAAAAAGCTTTAAGAGATAATACTTATTAACTCTTAAAGCTTTTTTGTGGTTTTGTGAGCGTACTTAATTTATTAGTGCAACTTCATTTTAGGGCGCACTACACGCAGCACTTTTTCGCTTATCCATAATGCAAAGGTTTTTGCGCTGCCGTGTATGGCGCGTTGGTGCATACGGTATAAAGATATATACATAAAGCGGGCAATTTTACCTTCAATAAAAAAGGTATTGCTGGTTAGGTTACCCATTAAGTTACCCACGGTGCTGTAGCTTGATAAGTTAACAAGTGAGCCATGGTCGCTGTATTTAAAGCCGCGTAGTGGTTGCTGCTTTAGCGTTGCGATTAGATTTTTTTCGACGCACTGCGCCATTTGATGCGCCGATTGTGCTCGAGGTGGTACTTGCTTGCCATCGGCTTGGGTAAATGCGCAGCAATCGCCTAATACAAAAATGCTTTCGTCAACGGTGCTTTGTAAAAACTCGTTTACTTGAATTTGGTTGCTACGCGTCAGCTCAAAAATACCTAAGTCTTTAATAAAGTCAGGTGCTTTTACGCCTGCTGCCCACACCATAATATCGGCATCAATGTGTTCTTCGTCTTTGGTGATAAAGCCTTGTGCGGTGCCTTCTTTTACTTGCGTTTGTTCGCGCACGTTTACGCCAAGCTTTAATAGCTCGCGTTTAGCACTTACGGCAATACGCTCTGGTAATGCTGGTAAAATACGTGGTCCGGCTTCTATTAAGTGAATATGCAAACGCTTAGACGACATATTTGTTAAGCCATAAAGCTTTAATAGTTCAGACACATGATAAAGCTCAGCTGAGAGCTCAACACCGGTAGCACCGCCGCCTACAATGGCAATATTAAGTGATTGCTGTTGGTTGTCGTCTTGGTGAAGGCGTGTAAAGCTGTCGAGTAATGAATGCTGAAAGCGCTCTGCTTGTTGGTTTGAATCTAAAAAGTAGCAGTGATCTTTTATACCTGGGGTATTAAAGTCGTTACTTACGCTGCCTATGGCAATTACGAGGTGGTCGTAGCGCACGGTGCGCTCGGGTAAAATTGTGTGGCCTAGCTCATCTAAAAGTGGTGCAAGGGTAACTGTTTTATTGCTTTGATCTATATTGCAAAAAGTACCAAGTTGAAAGTTATAGTGGTGTTTTGCAGCATGGGCTGAATACACAACGCCATCTAAATCGGGGTCAATAGAGCCTGTCGCTACTTCGTGCAGTAACGGCTTCCATATGTGGGTACGGTTTTTGTCTATTAGTAGAATTTCAGCTTGTTTTTTCTTTCCTAATTTATGACCTAATTGCGTTGCGAGTTCTAATCCGCCAGCACCACCGCCAATAACGACGATTTTAGGTGTAGTAATATTCATAACGTTGCCCTCAAAAATAATATACCCAAGTGATCTGTATTTTTATTCGTTTTTTAAGATGACTTGGGTATCAATAAATTATTTTGGCAACAAGCAGTTACTACTCATTTTATAGTGCTTTAGTTTGCGCTTAAATAAAGGTGATGTCAGCAATAAATAATGTTATTTGTTGTATACTGAGTTGCAAATATTTCATACACACCGAGTTGCAAATATTTTATTTACACCGCATTTTTATAAGCATGACTATTGTTTAGCCATCAAAAGGACATTTATGACCACGCCACTAATTCAATCACTTGAGCAGCACTTTGGTTTTAGCCAATTTAGAACAGGGCAACAACAAACTATAGAGCAGCTTTTAAATGGTCAATCGTCGTTGGCTATATTTCCGACCGGTTCGGGTAAATCGTTGTGCTATCAATTAACTGCGTTGCATTTACCAAATTTAACGTTAGTTGTTTCGCCTTTACTAGCATTGATGAAAGATCAAATTAGCTTTTTAAATAGCAAAGGTATTTACGCGGCAAGCCTTGATTCGAGCCAAGATCAAATGCAAAGCAGCACCGTAATGAATGATGTGCGAAATGGTAAAATTAAAGTATTAATGGTGTCGGTTGAGCGCTTTAAAAACGAGCGTTTTAGAGAGTTTATAAGCCAGGTGGCGCTTTCGATGTTAGTGGTAGACGAAGCGCACTGTATATCTGAATGGGGCCATAACTTTAGACCCGACTACCTTAAACTACCGCGTTACCGCGAAGAGCTTAATATTCCTTTAGTATTGCTGCTTACGGCAACGGCGACTAAAAAAGTTAAACGCGATATGGCAGAGCGATTTGCTATATCGCCTGAGTGTATTGTGCAAACGGGCTTTTATCGCGCCAATTTAGATTTAAGCGTGCTGAGCGTTAAAACCGCCGATAAAAACACCGAGCTTACCAACATTGTGCGCGCGCAAAATGGCCCTGGTATTGTGTATGTAACGCTACAGCAAAGCGCCGAGCAAGTTGCTAATGTGCTAAGTGCACAAGGTGTGCACGCGGTGGCGTATCATGCGGGGCTTGAAGATACGCTACGCTGGCAAATTCAAGATGACTTTATGGCGGGTAAAATTAACGTAGTGGTGGCAACCATAGCCTTTGGTATGGGCGTTGATAAGTCAGATATTCGTTTTGTTATACATTACGATTTACCAAAATCGATTGAAAACTACAGCCAAGAAATTGGCCGAGCAGGGCGCGATGGCAATCCATCAAACTGCTACACCCTTGCCAATTTAGATGGGCTAAATACGGTTGAAAACTTTGTATATGGCGACACCCCTGAGCTTAGCGGTATTGAATACGTAATTAACGATATTCGCCAAAGCCACCAGCAATGGGAAATGCAAGAATACAGCTTATCAAGCGAAAGTAATATTAGACAACTGGCACTTAAAACCTTACTTGTACAGCTTGAAATGCAAGGCGCTATAACGCCGCAATATGCCTACTACGCTGATTTTAAATATAAATTTTTGGTCGATAAAAACGAGCTACTAAGCCAGTTTGACGAGCAGCGACAAGCATTTTTAACACAAATATTTAGCCATACCGATTTTAAAAAAATATGGGGCACGCTAAATTTTGACTCCCTTACGCAAGCCGCGCAGGTTGATCGAAAACGTGTAGTGGCAGCCCTTGATTACCTAGCCGAAAAAAACCTAATAACGCTCGAAACCAAACGTATTACCCAAGTATACAAAGTGCATAGCGAGGTTATAAATAACCCAGAACTTGCCCAGCAACTACACGACTACTTTAGTGATAAAGAACAAGCCGAAATTAAACGTATTGCTGCACTGGTACGCTTTTTTGAGCTACAAAGTTGCTTAAGCTATAACTTAGCGCGCTATTTTGACGATCAAAATGCACCACAGCAATGTGGGCATTGTAGTGTGTGTAGAGGTCATGCGGTTAAGCTTGAATACTCTATAGAGCCTGCATATGTTGAGGAGCAACTTATTTATCAAAAGGTAGATGAGTTTTTAGCGCATATGGCAGACAAAGGTAATCATAATGTGGGTATTGAAACCCAATGCCGCTTTTTAGCTGGGATGAGTGTGCCATTATTTGCGCGTAATAAAGTGCGCCAATTGAGTGGTTTTGCACTGTGCGAGCAAATGCGTTACAGCGATATTAAAGCAAAACTACTAGCGCGTTAAATTAGTTACTGTATCCTAGTGGCTTATTCAAAAAAGTAAGCCACTATGCCTCATATTGTTATTCCTGTTGAAAATATTTCTACTACCCCAGAGCCTGTTACGTGTGCTAACTGCCAAGCCTGTTGTTGCCAATTAGAAGTGCGCATAGTAACCGACACCGGCGTGCCATTTAACTACATTGAATACGATAAATGGGGCAGCGAAGTAATGAAACGCGCTGACGACGGTTGGTGCCAAGCACTCGACCGCAATACGCTTATGTGCTCCATTTACGAAAACCGCCCATTAGTTTGCCGCGAGTTTGAAATGGCCTCAGACGAGTGCATTACCGAGCGCGATTTAGCGGGTATATAGTCCGCTATTATTAAAGTACATAAACAACAAAGGGGCTTAAAAGCCCCTTTGTTTATTGTTTACTATAAAAATTAAACTTTAAAGTAGCTAATATACTTTTTAAGCGTGTTTGAAAGGTCAGCTAATGCAACGGCTTCTTGTGCGTTACTGTTAAGAGACATGCTGGTTTCTTTGGACATACTGGCAATTTCTTCCACGCCGGTACTAATTTGCGCCACGGTGGCTACTTGGTTTGATGTTGATTCAACAATTTCAAGCACGTTACTTAATGAGTCGTTAGCTTGTTGCTGTATTTGATGCAGTAACTCGTTTGCTTCGTGGGTAAGCGTTAGGCCATTTTCTACTTGCGGTACTGTGGTTTCCATAGCTGTTACCGACGCTTGCGTGTTTTCTTGCACTTGCAAAATCATCTTTTCAATGTCGCCTGTTGCATCACCGGTACGCTGGGCAAGTTGCCTTACCTCGTCAGCTACAACAGCAAAACCTCGGCCAGTTTCGCCTGCTCTTGCAGCTTCTATTGCCGCATTTAGTGCAAGCAAGTTTGTTTGATCAGAAATGCTGCGGATCACACTTAAAATATCGCCAATGTGTTTTACATGTTCTTGCAGCACGTTTACTTGGGTAACTGTGGCTTTTACGGTTACAGAAATTTGCTCAATTTCGGCCGCTACTTTTTGCACTGCAATACTACCTTGCTGCGATAGTTGTGCAGTTACTTTTGAGTTATCTTCGGTTTGTTTAACAGAGCCTGCAACTGCATTAATACTGCGGCTCATTTCTTCTAGGCTGCTTACTGCCGAGTTTGTATAGGTTACTTGTGCGTCAGCGGCACTAAGTGCTTGCTGCGAGCCAGACGCTACGCTTGCAGAGTGCGTAGAAAGCTCTTCAGATGAGTTAATAATGCTATCTACAATGGTTTTTAATTTAGATTGCATAACCCCTACAGAAGCCATCATGCTATTTGGGCAACACGACTGTACATCACCTCTTAAGTCTCCTTGGGCAATAAGGGCAATTACTTCGGCGGCTTCTTGTGGTTCGCCACCTACTGACTTTCTGATCAGTTGGCTAATAACATACGCAACGCTTGCACCTATTAAAATTGCAAGCGCGGTGAGCGAAATCATCCAAATTTCAAATGAACTGGCAATATCGAGAGTATCAATAGTGGTGGTTTGATTTGCTTGCTCTTGCAGGTTTATAAATTGGTTTATAACACTTAGCCACTGGGTAAACGCAGGGCGCGCATCGGTTAATAAAATGCGTTCAGCTTCGTTTAGGTTTCCTGCATTTTTAGCGTTTATTACACCTTGAATGAAAGGCTGAGTGCGCTGCTCTATTTGATTTATTTTATTAATTAAAGCGCGCTCTTCACTATTCATATCACCCATTAGCTTAGCCATAGCGCGGCTTGACGTTTGGTAAAATGCGTTTAGCTCTTGTATGTTATTTAACACGGTACTTAAACTGCTTTGCTCGGTAATTAGCACTACGTCGCGCACGGCTATTGCTCTGTCGTGTACGCTGCCTCTGAAGTTAATTGCGTAACGTTGCTTTACCGAATTTACGTCGGTCATGTGGGTAATGTTATTATTAATAAGGCTAACGCGCGAAATTCCAATAATGGTTAAAATAATCATCATTGATAAAATTACGCCAAAGCCGGTCGTTAAACGCATGTTTATGGTCATGGTTGATCCCAAGGGTGAGTCAATACGCGCAAGAGCAGCTTGTATTATTAGTGAAAATACTTAAACAATAGCAGCATTATGCCTTATTAATTAAAGTTTTATTAGCAATAAGGTAGGTGATTGTTAATTTAGTTTACAAGCGTAACTTTGGCGGGGCATATTTTACAGGTATTAAAAAAGGAGCAAAATGCTCCTTAGTGTTATATAAAAATATTATATAAAGGTTTAGTCGTACTTTGCTTCTAGCTCATTAGCTGTATGAAACTTCTCATGGCTTTGTAATTGCTCGTCGTATTTAACGAGGTTTTTAAAGTGCGCTATTTGACCTGAGTTTTTAACTATTTCAACAATAAACGACATCATAAAGTCAGCGCCCGTTAGGGTATCGCCCACTAAATAACGTTTACCTTCTAGGCGGTCGTTAAAGTAGCTAATTACTTTAGCTGTTTCAGCGTCGGCATAGCCTTCTAAAAACTGTGTTTTAGCGCCGTCTTTTAGTACAAACATTTTAAGCAAAAGCGGTAAAATTGCTGAGCTTTCTGCAAAGTGCAGCCACTGTTGGTAGTCAACATATTCAGCGGTATCTACTTTTGGAGCAAATTTACCATTGCCGTATTTAGTAATAAGGTAGTCTGTAATAGCGCCTGATTCAGCAATAATTAAACCGCCGTCTTCAATTACCGGTGACTTACCAAGTTGATGAATATGCTTTAGTTCGTCAGGTGCTAGAAATGTGTCTTTATTACGCTGATAAGCCACAATTTCGTAGTCAACATCTAGTTCTTCTAAAAGCCAAATTATACGTTTAGAACGGGATTTATTTAAATGGTGTAGTTTAATCATGTCAGTCCTTTTTTGGCTTGTAAGGGCTTTGCCTTACAAGCCGTATAAAATTAAAGTGGGTTATTAATTTTAACCACAGTTTTACCAAAGTTTTTACCGCATATCATATCGTTGAACGCGTCTACTGTATTTTCGATGCCTTCTACCATGTGCTCACGGTATTGAATTTTTCCGTCTTGTAGCCATTTTTGCATGTCTTGTGCAAACTCGTCGTAACGGTCGCCGTAATCATCAAAAATGATAAAGCCTTGCATTTTAATACGCTTAGTAAGCAATTGACCCATTAGCATACCTAAACGGTCTGGGCCTTCTGGCAAGCTAGTAGCGTTATATTGCGATACTAAACCACACAATGGTACGCGTGCTGCGGTATTTAGTAATGGTAGTACGGCGTCGAATACTTTACCGCCCACATTTTCGTAGTAAACATCAATGCCTTTATCACAGGCTTTTTCTAACTGCTCTGCAAAGTCATCAGCTTTGTGATCAATACAGGCATCAAACCCTAGTTTTTCAACGGCGTGTGCACATTTTTCGCTACCACCAGCAACACCCACTACTTTACAGCCTTTAATTTTAGCTATTTGACCAACCGTTGCGCCTACAGGGCCTGTTGCTGCTGCAACAACTACGGTTTCGCCTTCTTTAGGCTGGCCAATATCAAGTAAACCCATGTAAGCAGTAAAGCCAGGCATACCCATAATACCTAATGCGTATGAAGGGTTTGCAGGCTCTTTACCTAACTGCATTAAGCCTTCGCCGTCGGTAATGGCGTAGTCTTGCCAACCTGTGTAGGCAAGTACCCATTCGCCTTCGTTAAACTTATCGTTTTTAGACTCTTCTACTTGGCACACTGTTGCGCCAACCATTACATCGCCAATATTAACAGGGTCAGCATACGACTTAGCATCGCTCATACGACCACGCATGTACGGGTCTAGCGATAGGTAAATAGTACGTAGTAAAACTTCACCGTCTTTTAAAGCCGGAAGCTCTACCGTTTTTAATTTAAAGTTTTCATCTTTTGGAGCGCCATTAGGGCGTGATTCAAGAGTAAGTTGGCGACTAGTCGTAGACATATAAGATCTCCTATTAATATAAATAAACTACTTACCGAATGTTTACGCTTTAAAAATCGTGTTCAGCTAAACAATAATGCGCGGCTAAGCAGTATGAATATGTACAATGCGTACCTTAATAAAGGAGTTTTGGGCGGGTGGTTGATAATTCAACCTTTGCGCAAATTTAATTAGAGTAATTAGTCTGCTTTGAGCTTACTAAATATATGATTGTTGTAAAGTACCCCGTTTTTATAAATGGCCTGTTTAAGCACAGCCTCTTGCTCAAAGCCGCTCTTAGTAAGTGCTTTCATAGAGCCGGTATTACCAGCAAACACGGCACCAAAAATTCTGTTTAAGTGTGAGCTTGCAAACGCTTCATTGCATATAAGTTCAATAGCGCGAGTAATAATACCTTGCCCCCAATAGACTTTATTAAGCCAATAACCAATTTCGCCACTGCGTTTGTATTCAAATTCGCCGGGAGTTATACCAATACAGCCCGCAAATTGCCCATTTACAACAATGGCCTTAATAATGCCGTTTTTTGAGCCTTGGCTTATCCACCAGTTTGCATCGGCTTGCGTATACGGAAACGGAATTTTTGACGATAAATAACGCGTTACCTGTTCATCATTTAAGGTGTTAATAATAAAAGGCGCGTCTTGGGCTTTAAACTCTCTGAGGGTGATCATATTTTTTCATAAATTTTTAGTATGCACACTAACTTAACAATCATTTAAGAGTTAAACAATCAGAACCTAAATTAAACGCTTTACGGCTATTACTTTGTTTTAAAGTCCTCTAATATAAGCAAAATATTACACCTATTTTAGATGCCATTATGCACCCTCACATTAAAGCGCTTTATAACAGCGCCCTAAAACCAAGCCGTTTAATTATTGGTTTAATGAGCGGCACCTCGTTGGATGGGCTTGATGTTGCACTGTGTAAAATAACGGGCGCGGGCTTAAATACTCACATTGAGGTTTTAAATTTTACCACCGTTGACTACAACGACGATTATAAAACTAAAATAAAGCAGGTATTTGCCAAACGAGAGTGCGATTTAGAGCTTGTAACTTTACTGCACCCGTGGGTAGGTAAACTCCATGGCGATATGGTTAACCAGTGCTTACATACTTGGCAAATAGACCCGGCAAGTATTGATGTAATAGCAAGTCACGGGCAAACCATTTACCACTGCCCGCAGTCGCAGCATAATCACAAAAGCTTTACTAATGGCACCTTACAAATTGGCGATAGCGACCAAATAGCCGTTACTACGGGTATTACTACCATTGGTGATTTTAGGCAAAAACACATAGCCGCAGGAGGCGAGGGCGCACCGCTTGCTGTGTATGGCGATTATTTGTATTTTTCGAGCGCTGTGGAGAGTCGGATTTTGCTAAATATGGGCGGCATAGCTAACTTAACGTTTTTACCCAAAAATGGTGATGCAAACCGTGTGTTTAGCTCCGACATTGGCCCCAGTAATACCATTATGGATGCCTACGTACAGCAACATTTTAAAGATATGCATTATGACGATGGCGCAAAAATAGCTAAAGCAGGCAAGGTAAATACACCATTATTAAATGCATTGTGTAATAACGCATTTTTTAAACTCCCAATGCCTAAAACCACAGGGCCTGAGGTATTTAACTTAGCGTATTTAAACACCGCACAGCAGCTTACAAATACACAGCACTTAAGCCATGAAGATGTAATGGCCACCTTAAATACCTTTACAGCAACCGCTATAGCAAATGCATTAAACGAGTGTGCAGAGCGCGCACAAAATTGTGTGGTGTATGCAAGTGGTGGGGGTATTCATAACCCATTACTAATGGCGCAACTTACAACGCTTTGCCCACGTATTAAGGCTTTTAAAAATACCGACGATTTAGGTATTAACCCTGATGCAAAAGAGGCTGTGTTATTTGCTATTTTAGCAAACGAATGCCTAGCCGGAGAGCAGCAACACCTAAGTAACACCGCACAAGGTATTGCGGGAGTTACTATGGGTAAAGTAAGTTTTGCAGACTAGGGCGTGTTGGTCTTTGTGGATTGAAATTTGTTCAATCTAGAGGCGATTAAATCGCGGCGCGAGGTTTGTAACCTAGTGGGCTAAGTAAAAACCGAGCAAAGCTTCCGCGTCCTGCTCACGCCCCTTACCTACATCCATGTAGGCAACAAAGAGTTAATCGTCCCTAGAAAGAACCCAAAGGGCAGTGCATGTTTGGTATTTATGCTGCGTTATCGCCTATTTATGGGGAGTAACCACACTACATAGGCTCTGCCTTGCCTAAAAACCAAACATACTGCTGTAAATTCACCCACCAAAGTTCAACACGCCCTAACAACTTATAAGTAGTGTCGCGTAATTTAAGTGCAGTTTGCATTAAAACAGCGATAAAAACGTAGAGCCCATACTTGCAAAGTAGCTACGAACGCCCTGTGACTTGGTATGTTCAGTTTTTATTTGCTCAGGAATATAGCCTTGCTCAAATGCTTTAATGTACACATCGAGTTGCTGGCTTTCTTTTAAGGTCGTGTTTTTTCCGTGCAGCATCATTTGCACTACAAAACACTGGCTTTGTGTAATGTTACTTAAAGTAAGATTTACAGTACCAGATTCAAGGTCTGCATTGCTCAGCGTTTTTTCAGTAAAATACTGCGCCCCACGCGCACTGGGCTGCGTTGCACTTAGTGAAATAACATCGCTCTCATTTGCGCCATCAGGCAACACACACTGCAGCGTAATGTTATGCGCAGCATTGGCTTTTAGCGATAGCTTTTCATATTCCATAGCGTGGCTCATCGCCGCAGACATAGAATCATCAAATGATTGCAGTGCAAATGTTAGTTGCACTAAGGGTGTACTCATCTTACTTAATCTTCTTGAGTCTATTCATTTATCGGATAGAGATTATCGCGGATCAAAGTTACAGATTTATGACTAATTGCATTATTTAGTACAATTATTGAGTAGTTTGATCAAAGAGGATCTTTTTGTTCTTTCTCATCCAACTTTGGAATGTTTTATCACACATCTGGAATGAAGAGCCATATGTGGCAGTGCTTGTAGCGATGGTGCTTCCGTTCCTTATTTGGGTTCTTTTCATAGGGGACAGAATTTTGTTTTTAGGCTTAAACTAATTAAACAGAGATTCCCAACTAAAATTCTATACTTTATCTTTTTTGGTTTATTACTGTATGGATAGCGGTTTATTGTTGTACCTCATATTAATTGAGCGGTGTTAGCGGCCAAGATAAATGTCGCAATGCAAATGTTCTAAGGCGGTTATGAGCGAAAACCAGTTATTGAGATTGGCTAAATATAGTAGTTAATTGATTGGTCAAACTGCTTTTTGCGCATATATTCATGAAAATGCGCGCTGCGCGCAAATTGGATTATTAACTTCACCTAAAAACTTTAGAAAACTTAGTTATAGTAATACCTTAGGTAATTTGCTAAAACTATATAAAGTAGATAGATGAGCGTTATGTCGGCAGAAATATGCTTGATGAGCGTACTATTAAATTGCTAGGTGTTCGGCAGATCTTACAGTAGGGATATAACTTGAAAATTAGACACTTAGAAGAATTTGATCATAAAGATCTTCATAATATTTATAGCTTTACGGAAGTAATGGCAAATACATCACAACTTCCTTTTTTGAGCTCTTCGCAAGTTTCAAATCTCTTTTCAGCATCAAATCAATACACGTTAGTCGCAGAAGTTGATGGTAAGGTGGTTGGACACGTGACGCTATTCCTAACGGATAAAGTTCGGGATAAGCATACTGCTTCTATTGCCATCGCTGTTCACCCTGAAAGTCACGGACAAGGTGTCGGAAAAGCCTTGATGCATGAAGCAATCAATCAAGCTGATAATTGGCTTAATTTAGTTCGTGTTGAATTAGAGGTTCATGCTGATAATCTTTCAGCCAAAGCTCTGTATGAAAAGGTAGGCTTTGAAACTGAGGGCATTAAGCGTTTGAGTACATTCAAAAGTGGACGGTATATAGATATGGTTATCATGTCCAGAATCAGCCCTGCACATGGAATGAACGCATAACAAAGCGTTTAAGGCAGATTCGCAACGCATGGCATTCTTGGTTCAAATGAGTTTTGTGTTTACGGTGTAATGGTTTAGGTTAGACGTAGGCGTCACTCACTACTTAACGCGGCGTTATGTTGTTTTGCAAGTTAGTAGGAATTTTTAAAGGGATTTGAATTGAATGAAATTTTTCAAACTTACAGTGATAATATTATTTGCTTTAATTATTGGTGCAGCACTGTCATACCAGAAAATCATCTCAGACATATTGATACCACAGTATGTTGACTGGGCTTATGAAACTGAAAGAAAAGGCTCGGAGTCAGGAATTCCGCTAAATTCACGAGAATTAGCTTTGGCAGCTGATATAGGAATTCAAAAACCAGAGAAAGTCAGGATTGTACATGTTGAAGAAGTACCCTTTCCATTCGAAAACTTCGCTCTAAAAACACTAGGTGAAGCACTAGGTTTTATTGGTGAAGGTATTACCAATAACGCTCAGGCTTTCGGGTATTCTATTTATGTTCGTAATGGATATGAGCTCAATAGGCCAAAATTGGCTCATGAATTGGTTCATGTGCTACAAATCGAAAGATCTAGTCTTGACCAAGTGATAACTCAGCACTTCTCTGACATAGCTGAATTTGGTTATGACAAAGCACCTTTAGAAGTCGAGGCTTTTAAAGCAAATAAACAGTATGCAGCTGATTGGTAATTAAACGTTGAAAAATCACATTAAGTCGGTCGCAAGCTCCCTGGGACAGTAATACGTGGACTCAGTCGCTTCGCTCCAAATTTTAGCCCACGTGTTATTGCCCCTAAGCGGGGTGTTAGTGTTCAAGGAGGTTTCAGCTGAGAGTCAAGGCTAGCAAAAAGTTAAAAGCTGAAATGTTCAAAAGAGTTTTGATCGCTTTAGTACTTTTTGGAATCGGAGTTTATATTCTAGGTTCACCTGATGGAGTTTGCTTTGAGATATTATCTCGCGATCTCTGTAACTCCGAAGATAAAGCTGTAATTTTTCATTGGATACTGTTTTTTGATTCTCTTTTACTCGCATATGTTATGTTGCCCTTTTTTCACTTAGGCGCTATGAAATTCATTATTAAAGCAAAGAACACTAACAAGAAAATGAACAAGGACTAAAAACAGTGGGCTTTTGCTCCTGCGTCGCCTATTTTAGCCAACAATTTTTGGGTCAAAAGAGTCAAATTTTGACTTCATACATCAAGGTTTGCCAGTGCCTGCTGATGTCGCACTAGCGAAGTTTGCCAGAGTACGCCTATCAAATTAACTATATCCTTAAACCTTTAATGTACTTGAGTGGCTAGCAACGTACGGGTGATCCCTTCCAGCGTTAATTGAGAAATAAGCTCAATTCCAGCATTGAATGGGAAATATTCCAACTTCCTATTGGAAATTCACTTATCAAAGCCTCGCCTTATATAAAGCCCTGTTCCAAGCTTGAATGAGAAAAAATATAAGTGAGGTTGTTTTAGCTGTTTAGAGGTTATATTTAGAACCTCTCTTAGTGTTATGGTAATACTAAGCAAATAAATTTTAGAAATAAGGTATTTATAGGTGTTTTTTAATAGGGCAGTGTTTTTAGTTTTTACTTTATTATCGGGCTGTTCTATAGCTAAAAGCGTTGATTCGTTTTCTTTAAGCGAAATGAGTGAAACACAATACTTACTTGAAACAGCAGCGCAGCCCAATATTAAAGTTATTGCTGATGTGCAAGGAGCTGACGAGCTAGAATTAGTAAAAGTTTATGATTTAACGTGTAATGGTGTTAACTACCAAGTGCCTGCCGTTAAGGGAGATATCGAAAACGCGGTGTCTATTACTGAACACATAGAGTATTTTATATTTAAAAACGTAGGCGATAATTTATCAGCGATTAAAACAATCGGATCTATTGAGGTTAAAAGGCGATGTGACGGTATTGTAGTGAATGAGCACACCATCGACCCATCACTGACCAGTTTTAATAAAAACCTGTGTAACAGTATTAACCGCAGCGGCGATATGGATTACCCAATACAATTTGCAGGCGCTGGTAATTAGTATTTAAAAACTAACTTAAATATTATTTACTAAGTAAGTATAAAGCCCCTGTGTTAAACGTAACGTTTAACACAGGGGCTTTATAGTTTTAGGCTAAACGACTAAACACCAAGCGCATTAAAACGAATATTGCAGCCTTAATGAGATTGCATTGCCCGATGTGATAGTACCGCCTGCCTCAAAGTAGTCGGCTTTAATGTAGTCGGCCATAAACTTTATGTTTTTGTTTACGGTGTAGTTAACACCAAGGGAGTAGGTTTTTGCGTCTTGGTTTTCTTGCTTGAGCTTAAGTAAGCTATAGCGGCCAGTGAGCTCCCAGCCTGGCTCTGAGCTTGCGCCTAGTTTTGCGTTTTTATACTTGCGGTATCCGCCCGTTAGTTGATAACCAAAATGCAAATAGCCGCCTTCGTAATCATTGGTTGACTCTTCAATACTGGTTACTTGTGCTTGTTGCCACTCGGCCATGATGGTCAATCTGTCTTTAATCCATAACAGCTCTATACCTTGCTGCGAGAGGTTATCGGCATTAATTTTATCGCCTTCTATTAATGAGTCGGCGGTATAAACTTCAAGTGGCTCATTTACTCTAAATTCGTTACCGTCGTACTGCCTCTCACTAAATGCGACGCCTAAGTGTAATAGGTTGGTATCTTGCTGCCATGGCACCCAGGCTACCCGCCCTGTAATAGCTGATGTTGCTTCGTCTTCGTCGGGCTGATAATAACCAAGTTGCCAATTTACTGAGGCTATCTCTCCTGAAAGGCTAATACCTAAACTTCGCCCTGGCGAAAACGCTTCGCTTATCATGCTGCGTTCAAGCATTAATAAATTACGAGAGCTGGTTAGTTTTTCTAGGCCAAAACCTTCTTTTTGCTGGCCTATGGTTAAATCAGCATATTTCCAGCCTGAGTATTCTAGGTAGGCGTCTTTTATTTCGGTTTCGCCATCGGCAAAGCCAAGCTGAAATTTACTTTTCCAGTCTTTGCTTATGTCTGATTTAAAACTTAGGCGAGCGCGGCGTATTTCTGAGGTACTTTCTGAGCTGCTGCTGTCGTATTGCTCCTCTAATAATGAGGTATCAAACTTGTAGTAGTCGAGCATGATATAGCCGCTTAAATCTATATCGTCGTTAATTTTGGCAAAGCTTGCGTTACTAACAAAACAACAAAGTGTTGAAAGCGCCACGGTAGAAATAGTTAGTTTAGAGGTCATGTTAGGCTACCTTTGTTTGTTTTTCGGCTAAGTAGCTCACTTTTAGTTGGGCTACATCTTTTAAAAAGTCGATGTGCTCTATGTCTACAGCAACTACGTTTAGGCCTGTGCGCAGTTTTAAATCGTTGATGAGTGTGGCTTGGTTTTGCGGGGTTATGTTTTCTATGCGCTCGTAGCAAACGCTTTGTACTTCGTAGCGTTTTACAAATATGCTTGAGTCAATTACAAAGGCAATTAAGCAAATTATGCCGTTAAGAATACTTAGCTCAATTAAGCTCATTTGCCCTACAGAGGTAAGTAAAGCAATAGCAGTAACAAGGAATAAGTAAGTCATTTCTTTAATCGAAATAGACTCAGTGCGGTACCTTAGCATGGTAAATACGGCAAATAGACCAAATGCAAATTCCATTGACATATCAACGCCATGCAGCAAAAAGGTAATAATAAAAACGCCTACGCCAAATAAAATAAACGAGCCTGCCACCACTGCATTTTTACTTATGCGAAAGTAACAGCCATAGCAAAGTACAGCCAGCGATAGGATGTTTACTAAAAAACGGGAAAGAAAAATAAGATCTAATTTTGTCATTTTAATTATTCTCTAAAGGTAAAAGCGGGTTAGTGCGGTTAAGGTGTTTTAAACGGGCTAAAACGGGTTTAAAGCGGTTTACTTTTAAGCGATCGGGGTAGAGCAAAGCACAGCCAATGCAGTATTTACTAAACGAGGCAGGGAATATGTGGTGTTTGCTCATCAGCTTATAAAATGGCGAGTGTTTTGTTTTTTTGCGCTGCTTAAGTTCGGCAATAAAAAAGCCCGGTAGGGTTATTTTGTTATCGCCTTTTGGGGTGTTGTACCACAGGTTAAAATCAAGCGTTAAGCGTTCGGCTTTTTCTTCGTTTGCTAAGGCTATTCGGTTATAGCCGCTTTGTTGGGTTACGTTTAAATGTGCAAAGCTGTTTTTCATTTGTTCTTTCATAAACGCAGTACAATGAGCTTGCTCGTTGTTTTTTTCGAGCTTGATACGTGTTTTAACCGTACGGCTTTGATTGTTTTTTAGTTTTACTTCTAGGTATTCGGTGGCGGTATCAACGTAGCGTCTTTGGCGCACTTTGTATCGATTAAGCTTACCGTTATGGTGGGCTTTGTATAAATCAAGCTCGGGCGTATCAAAGTACTGATTATAGTAAGAAAATAAACGCTTACCTTGTATATCAAGCACACGGTATTGGCCATGTAAGTGAGTTAGTAGCTCAGGTAAAAAAGACAGTGGCAGCATAAACTTGCTGTCTACACGGTTCATTAAGTTGGCGTTATTAAGATCTCTTAATCCGTAGCCTTCAAACGGGGTGAGTAACTCGTTAATTAATGTTGATAATGAGCCATCAGCGGTTGGCTTTTCAGGTTGGGCCTGCTTATTTTTAGTGTTTATTGCAGTAATTGCTACAGGTGCAATTGAAGCGTCCTTTTCAAAAAATTCATCCTTTAAACGTGCTTGAATTGTCATAATTTTCTCAGATTATTAAATTGCAAAGTTACAGAGTGCAGTGCCAGCGTGCTGGCACTGCATGAAGGATGGGTTGTTTATCTAGAGCAAAAGCCGCTGCCGTCGCCGGCTGAGGGCAATGTGCCATCAAGCTGCGCGGCCATATTTGCTACGCGGTACTGCATAAACGACGTTAAACCGTAAAACTGCCCCGTAGTAGAGGTTAGGTTTTGCTCAAAATAATCTGAGCCGTAAAAACTAGTGGGGTCGTTTTGTACGTGCTCACGGATTAAGTCGGCTATTTCATTTACGCGGGCACTAAATGTGTCGCTTGAAAGTGAACCATTAATAAGTTGCGTTAAGTAACTGTGGTACACATCAAGGTTGCTTTGCTCGGCAAATACATTAGCAATTAACGGGCGCTCATTTAATGCGCCGCTTACTGGCTCATCAATGTAGAGCTCTCTTACATCTACGCCATTACAATTCATGTTAAAGGTGCCAAATGACTCGTTAAAATCCCATGGCAAAATGCTAAATACGCCATCGTCATCGTAAATATAATAGTTATGAGCAAGCGTACCGTGGTAGCTATCTAAATTAGAAAGCGAAGTGCTAACCGACATATATCGTAAAAGTGTATCTACCTCTATGGCGCTGGTTTCGCCGTCATCGAGCGATTCTACAAAGTTAATAAATGCGCCGTTATCGGTGGTGTCTTCGTTGGTTTGTAAGTTTATGTCGGTGTAGCTTTGTATGTCGTCACCTAGCCATAATAAATCGCTGCCTGTGCCATCAGGCTTGTATAAATCGCCGTTACTGTTGGCAAAGTGTTTTTCTACAAATTCTCCATCTATGGCTTCTACCATTAAGTACAAACCAAATAGTTCGCCGTTTACATAAAAGTTAACGTAAGCATGCTCAGGCGTTGGTACGCCCATTTCGTCCATTAGGTCGTAGGCAATTACTTCACGCATGTACGACGGGTCGTTAAACGAGTTTTGCAGTGTGAATTTTTTTAGCCCAAAAAACTTTTGGCCCGACACGTATTCGTTAATGTCGACCTTAAAGCTGTATCGGTCACTGCTAGAGTTGGCAACACTGCTTAAGCTTGAGCCGCCTTTAGTGCGAATAGCCACGCTATCGAGTGTTACACCGTTAAAAGTAATAGCAGTTTCGTGATATTCCTCATCAAGTGGGTTATCTAGAATGTCTTGCCAGTTTTCGTCGGTAATTGTAATAGAAAGCGTATTAACAGCTGTGGGTGTAAATGCGGTTGCAACGGTATTCTCGCTACCTGGAGTAGGGGTTAAAAACGCATGAGTAAAGTCGGTGCTGTTACTTAGGCCGTAACTAAAGCCTGTGGCTACATCGCTTTCGTCCCAATCAATGTAGTCAATTACTTCATCGTTGAGTATTAAGCTTAACTCGTCTTCTTTACCTAGTTTAAAGGGTACGTAGTAAGTACCTGGATCTTCATCGGTGGCATAAATAGTAATGTATTGGCCTGCGTATAAATCTATGTCGGGCAGGGTTACTGGGTCTATGTCGTCGCTTTCATCAATAACTTGGTAGTTGGCTAAGTTAATAGTATTTTCGCTGTTATTGTATAGCTCAAACCAGTCGTTGCCATCGTCTGCAGCGCTTGCCACCACTTCGTTAATAACGAGTGGTCCGTGAGTTGCTTTGCTGTTTTGGCTAAGCTCTGTTGGAGTTAATACCGCTGTTGTATCGCTGCCATCTGGGTAGCGGCCATAGCTGTAACCACTCAAGGCTTGGCCTTTTTTCCACGATAACTGCTCTATAATTACATTGTTACTGTAAAGGCTTACGGTATCGCTTGAGCCTAATTTAAACGCTACGCTTGGGAGGTCGCCTAAATCATCGGTGCTGGCGTAAATACGATAAAACTCACCGGGCGCTAAAGTAATGTCGGGTAGGGAAAATTGCTCGTTATTGTCATCACTTAGTGTGTAGTCAGCTAAATAAACATCGCTACTGCTTGTTACATAAAGCTCTATCCAGTCCTCGGAGCCGCTGCTGTCTTTTGCTACTACTTCGTTTATACGCAGTGGGGCATCTTCAGCAATTAGCGTGGTAACAAGTGTTGAGGTGTCGGCTGTTTGGTTAGCTGCGCCCTGTGTTGGTGTTAATGTTTGCGCGGTGCCGTCGGTGTATAAGCCGTAGCTAAAACCTTCAGCGGCTTCGCCTTCTTCCCAATCAAGTACAGACACCGCAGTGCTATTTTCATAAAGCGTAACAGCGTCGTCGCTACCTAGTTTAAAGGTAACGTAATAACCATTATCGGGCGGTGTGTCGGTTTCATCTATGGCTTGAATAACAATAAACTCTCCTTGCGAAAGCGCTACTGCGGGTAATGCTTGAGGCTCTCTGTCGGCGTTATCATCAACAAGTGAAAATACCGACAAATCGGCTATATCCTCAGTGGCATATAGCTCAATCCAATCGTAGGAGGTATCACTTGGGCTTGCGACAATTTCATTTATAACTAAGCCAGTTGACGTGATTGTTGATGATGAATCAGTACTTTGCTCTGTGCTAGTGTCGGTAGTTTGCTCAGCACCGCCGCAGCCATACAATAATGTAGTAGAGGCAATAACTGAATAAAATATAAAAGGTTTTATATTCATGTAGGCACGCTTATTATTTTATTAAAGTGGATAAACTATAAGAATAAAAGGTGCAAACAATGTGTAAACATTCAGTAAATTACGTTTTTGTGATGGTTTTATGACAGGCTTTTAAGGACGCGTTAACTGCAAACCTAGCAATAGTAGAGTGCGTATATTTAAACGTAAAAAAGCAGATACCTAATTAGCATCTGCTTTTTAATTTTTAACGAAGAATATTTAATTAAGCTTGAGGTTTAATTAAGTACTTTTCGCCGGTAGCTTGTTTAGAATAAGCCGCGATTGACTGTAAATGTAATACCTCAGCTAATGACACTTCGTGCGTGTAATTGCTCGCAAATGTAGTGGTGATTTCATCAGCAACGCGTTTGCGCATTTTCATTACTGTATCTGTGCCTAATTTACCTAAGGCATTAAATAACAAGAACCCGTTTACAGCCCATGCAAAACCAAAGTTACGGTTTAGTGTAATAGGGCCGCGGTCTAGTGCGCCATAAATGTACACTTGTTTAAATGTATCAGAGCCATAAATTGTGTGCTCTTTCATATCGCGCGCAGCTGCAACTTCCATACAGTTAAGAATGTCACTTGTTAGTTGGCCGCCACCAATAGGGTCAAACGCTATAGTTGCACCGGTTTCGATTATTGCAGCTGTTAGGTCAGCAAGAAAAGTGTCGCTGCTTGAGTTAACAATATATTTTGCACCCATATCGCGCAGTAATTTTTCTTGTTCTGGTTTGCGAACAATATTAATTAAATCAACGCCATCGGCAATGCAAATACGGTTTAGCATTTGGCCAAGGTTAGAGGCCGCTGCGGCGTGAATAATGGCTTTATGGCCTTCGGCGCGCATGGTTTCTACCATTGCTAGTGCGGTAAGTGGGTTAACAAAAGATGATGCACCTTCTTTAGCAGTAGTCCCTTCTTTTAGCTCTAGGCAACTTTGTACATTGGCACATATAAATTGACGATACGTACCGCCGCCAATTACTGCAACGGTTTTACCCATTAATGCTTGTGCAGCAGGTGATGACCCCGCAGCTACTACGGTGCCTGCGCCTTCATTACCTACAGGGGTTGCTTTTCCAACACGAGTTTTAAGTGATGGCATAAATTGAGCTGGAACATCGGCAGTAATTACTGGATTTTCATCAGTACCCGATTGCTTTGCAGTAGACATATCAGCTGCGCTGAATAAAACGCCTAAGTCTGATGGGTTTAATGGTGCAGCTTCAATACGAATAACCACTTCATCGGCATTTGGCTTTGGCATCTCGATGTTTTTTAAGGCAAGTGTAAGTTTATTGTCTTCGCTGATAGTTGAAGTAAGTTGGATATTTTTATCTGTCATAGGTGTCTCCTGCAAAGAATTAAATTTGTTAAGCCAATAGCATTATTGTATTGGCGATCTGTCTTAGTAATTAAAAATTAGAATAGATACTTTTGTAGCTACGCGTTATTTAGCGTTGGCTGCTTGAATTTGCGCTTTCACTTTTTGCATAAATTCAGCCATATTTGATTGCCGATCGGCCTCTATGCTTTGGGTAATGGCTAATTGGCTCATTGATTCGTTCCACTCTTTCATGCCGGGTACTTGTGCAAGTACATCCCAATCAAGCTGGCTTGAGCCAAAGGCGCTAACAATGGTGTTTACGTAATAAACGTAAATGTCTGCCATTGTAAATTGCTCGCCTGCAATCCACGGTAAAAACTTACACACGCTACTCAAAGCGGTTACGCCACGCGTTAATACTTGGCGTACTTCGCCTTTAGTTGTGTCGGTTACTTCAGCGCCTGAAAATACATAAGGGATGAACCGTCTGCTTGGCAGTTCAAAATAAAGCTCTGCCATTTTCATAATTTGACGTACAACTGCGCGCTCACCTGCATCTTCAGGGTATAGCGGGGTTTGTGGGTACGACTCTTCTATAAAGTCGCAAATAACACTCGACTCAGAAATATTAAGGCCGTTAGCTGTTGTGATTGCAGGCACTTTGCCTGCAGGGCTGATTGCTAATAACTCTTCGCTACCGCCGTAAACAAGGTGTTCTTTAAATGGCAGTTGTTTGTGTAAAAGTACATGTTTAACTAGGTTGTAATAGTTGCTAGCAGCAAAACCGTGCAAAGTAATCATAAGTCAGCTTTCCATTATTAACGTGAAGATACTCATTGCCAAAAAATGCAATTTAAGTCCCTGTCTTTAGGTTGAGTACATTATTACTTGTTTTAATTTGCTTATATATAGGGGAAAATGCGAATCACTTTTGTCTTTAAGACAATAAAGCATTTTATTTAATGGAGAGGCAACTTGGATCAACTAAAAGCCATACGGTATTTTATCAAAGTGGTTGAAACGGGCAGTTTTACTAAAGCCGCAAAAGCTTTTGATGTGCCGCCTTCGTCGTTGTCGAGGCGAGTTGCTGATTTAGAAAAAAGCCTGGGGGCTACGCTTTTAAAGCGTTCGACCCGCATAGTTAAATTGACCGAAGTTGGGCAAATTTACTATAACGATGTTCAGCAAATATTAAATCAGCTAGAGCAAAGCCATGAAACTGTGCGCAGTTATCAAACAACACCAATGGGGCGATTATGTATAAGCTCAATGGTGAGTTTTGGTGACAAAATACTACTGCCTCTGCTTGATGAATTTAGCGCGCTATACCCCGAAATTATATTAGATGTTAGCTTAAGTGATGAGCTGTCGACACTTGGGCGTGACGATGTTGATATTGCTATTCGCGGTGGCTATGCGCCAAATGAACGCGTGCTAGCAATAAAGCTAATGGATAACGGCTTTATTCCTGTTGCGTCACCCTGCTATTTACAAAAATACGGTGTACCTACTAATGTTATGGAATTAAAGGGCCACAGTGGTCTTTATTTTAAAACGCCAGCGGGGCCAACGCCTTGGTTATGTAAAGTGGATGAGCAATGGCACGACGTTTCTGGGCCTGCGGTCGCTATTTCAAATAACGGATCGTGGCTGGCTAAAAAAGCGTGTAATGGCGAGGGCATTTTAATGTCAACTCGGTGGGCGCTCGACTCATACCTTGAGTCTGGCCAGTTGCAAGAGCTCAAGTTTGAGCATGAATTAGCGATAAGCCAAAATGCGACTATGGCGGTTTATTTGTTGTATCAAAAGCAGCGCTATTTAGTACCAAAGGTAAAAGCGGCGGTCGACTTTTTAGTACAAAGAATAAAAGAAACAAATGAAGAGTAATGAGCGAACAGAATAGCGCTTAAGAGTCAGGTGGGTAGTAGATAAATAAAGTGGTGAATTGTCGGATGGCGCTGCGCTTATCCGACCTACGCTTATTCGATTTAGATTTATGCTTATTTAATTTATTAATGGGTTGTTAGTATAAATAATAGGTAAAAAACGTCTCCTTAAGCTAAAGCTTTTAATGGTGTGTTCGATAAATTACTTAATAGGGCTTAGCGATTAAGGATAATCATGGTTAATAATGTATTTGGCAGCCAGGCTAATTTAAGCACTTTACTTGCCCAATCAGTTAATAACGCTAACCAAAGCTCTGTGAGTCCTTCGCTACACACCAGCAGCGACCTTCAAGCTATTAATGATTTACAAACTAACGAGTCAAAAATAACCGATGGGTTATTAAGCCAGTTAAATAATGAAACTCTTGATGAAGCACTAGCCAGTAATCAAAAGGTAGAGGACGTGTTAAAGCAGCAACTTACCTCGTTATTTACTATTTCAAGCACGCCGAGCACGCTTAACTATAAACTCTCCGATGAAGAACTCGCCCTGCGCACCGTAATAAGCTCTCAGCATGAGGGGTTATTAAAAAACGAAAACAGCACCCAATTAATTGAGCGATTAAATACGTCGGTTAAAAATATTCAGGGTGCTTATGCTAATACCAGCGATATTTTATCGAGTTTAGGTCAGCTTGGGCATGAGCAAAAAACGTTTTTAGCCTCAAGCCAGCAACGTGTTGAGCGCTCACTTAATCCATACATGGAAAGCCTTAATCGCGCAAAATACGAGGATGACGATAACTACCTGTTTGAGCTCTCGGTAAAAACTAAAGAGGGTGATGTTATAAACATTACCTTTAACTCATCGCAAGGTTATGACGAAGAAACCGGTGAAGCGATAGATGGCTTTGGCATAAGTTACGAAGTTAATGGTAATTTATCTGAGGCTGAACATGGCGCTTTAACGCAGGTTATGGCGGGTGTTGGCGAAATGGCCGATGAGTTTTTTAAAGTGAGTGAAAATTCATTCAACCCTCTTATAGTGCCAAATCAAACAGACATGAGCTTAGATTTTTTAGCGGACTTTAATAGTGAACAGTTAGCCGGTTTTAATGTGTCGTTTTCAACAACTCAAAATGATGTGCTTGATACAGGAGAAAACACGCTTGATTTAAGTTACTCCATTGATGAAGCATCAAACCAGCAAGCACTTGTGTTTAAAGCCGCAGGTGGGCAAAACGACATTGATTTTGCACTCGGTATGTCAACCATTGGCGCTAAAGACACGCAGCAAATGCAGCAGTATTTAGCGTCGCTCGATCAAAGCTTAGAAGATAGCCGAGTAAACAGTACCAAAGACGATAAAGAGTCGGCATTTGGGCGAAAAGGCGAGGAAGCAATGCTGCAGGGCTTTGCATTATTTAAAGGCGCTTTTGCGAGTATGTCGTCGGCGGCTGAGCGTTATAGCAATTTGGAGTCGCTTGCAGATCAGCAATTTAATGACGGGCGCGCTATGGTAGCCGATTTAGTTGATAACATGGTCGCAAACGATAGCCGTTACCAAGGGCTAGGTAATAAAGCGCCGAATACATTAGGAGCGGGGATTTCTAAGCTCGCTGATTTTGATGCTACATTTTCTTATGCGCTGGATAACGGCGACTATCAGCCTAAAAGTACCATTGAGCTAAGCCAAGCGACTGAACAAATCCAATTAGGGGATCTTAGCGGTGTAACGCAAAGTAAAAATGTAAGTAGCCATTTTGATTATCAATACAGTCGCCCTGATTACTACAACAAAGAAGAGAGTTATAACGTAGGTACTGCGGTTAAAAATAAAGAACTTGTGGGGCTCGATCAGTCTCACGAGGTTGATGTTGATACAAAAATGTATGCGTTTAACCCGCAAACCAATCAATACGAGCTGCAAATGGCGATGCAAGAGCAAACAGTTAGTAAAAGCGACATTCGCTTAATTGACGATATTTGGCTTGAAGAAAACGAAAACAGCTACAACATGAATAAAAAAGAGCGTGTTGAGAGTGACGAAAAGCAAGACGAGTTTAAAAAAACAAGCAGCCATTCTCATAATAAGTTAGTTACCCTAATTGGTGATTTAGACAAGCTAGCTGAGAATAAAGACGTAAGGCGAGAATATTTAACTAACTTATCGCAAGTTAACTTTTTTATGGATAAAAAGTAACGGTTTTGAGTTGTTCACTCCACACTCAATATTGGGTATAGTCGTTTAATACCTAAATTAATACCTAAATTAAGAGCAACCTTATGTTTAAACAATTAATTTTACTGTGCGCTTTAAGCATGCCGCTTGTAAGCTGCGCTGCTACAGCGCCATTTTCGGGCGAGATAAGTACGCAAGCACTGCTAAGCGACTACGACAAGTTTAACGAGCAATACAAAGCGTATACACCAACAGCACAAGATATAGCGCTAATGCAAAAGCTAGAAGGCAAAGAGCTAATTGTATTATTTGGAACGTGGTGCCACGACAGTGAGCGCGAAGTGCCAAAACTCATTAAGTTACTTGATGCATCGAAAGTACAACTTGCAAGCATTGACTATGTGGCCGTAGGTTACAACAAGCAAGACGATGCAGGCATTGCACAGGTTCACGACTTACAATACACGCCAACGTTTATTGTTAAACAAAATGGCAAAGAGTTGGTACGCGTAATTGAAAAGCCAACGGGTACGTTAGCGCAAGACTTAACTCAGGGTTTGTAAGTTCAGCTTGCTCGTATTTGGTTTACCGATTTAGCAAATAGGTTTATAAGTTAGCAGGTATGCTGCTATGAGTAGCCCATGAATACTTTAATGTGTGAAGTCGAGGTTTGGTTTTTTCCATGATGGGTGTGATCTCGCGAACATAAGTGAAGTGAAATATATCAGGCGCCGCTTGGAAATTTGCTCACTGCCGTTGTAGTGCGCTACATCAGATGCCTCATGGCATGATATGTAGCGTATTGGTAATATTTAAAGTAAAATAGAATTATAAAATATTATTTTGGGGGCGTTATGAAAGCTTTGTTAGGTAGTTTAGCTAAGAAAATTAAAGGCGATCCTTTAGGAAGTGAGCAATTAAGGGCTTTTATTTCTAGTAGCTCAAAAGATAGTGAAGTTATTACTTTGTCAAATGGCAAGAAATACCGTGTTTCTACTTCTCCTAAAGAGAAAGCGGTTGCATGAATATAGCTTTTCCTGCTTTTTTTATTTTAGTACTAATAATTCCAGGTTTTATATTCCAAAATTCTTATGAAAAAGTAGAAAATACTAGCATAGAAAAAAAGCCATTTGATGTATCTTCATCCTTGGCTTTTTTTTATGCCTTAATTTTACATACTTTCTTAATTTATATTTTAGTACCTTTATTAGGCAACGAAATTAACTATGAAATTTGTCTAAAATTACTAACTGGTTCTAAATCTGTGTCGGAATCTGATTTAGAAATTGTAAGTGCTAGTATCCCTAAAATCATTTTATATTTTTCTAGTTCATTTTTACTTGCATATATTTTGGGAAAAATATTTCAAAAGCTAATTTTTCACTTTAATCCATATAAATCTTCCAGATATGCCTTCGATACGCCATGGTACTATGAGCTTACTGGAAAATTATCTGAAACTCAGGACGCAGAGTTAATCAAGTTATCTTGTTTAGTAGAGTCTAAAAATGTTTCCTTCTTATATTATGGTGTACTTGAAGACTTTTATCTTGATTCTAGTGGACAGCTAGATCGTGTTGTTTTATCCGATGCCATGAGAAGACCTATAGAGTCAGACAAATCTTCATCTACAGCTTCCCCAACTACGCGTTTTTACGAGATTAAAGGAGATAGGCTTATTCTCAAGTATGAAGACATTAAAAATATAAATATTGAATATCTTTATATTATTGAAGAAGAATAGGCAACTAACAAAACGTGTAGTAGCGCTGCTCCTTATTGGAGCACAAATGCGATTTATATATTGCGTATATACTTACTCATATAAACGTTATTCACTAAACAGGCTTTTTTCGAATGCTTGCGCAGCATGCGAAGACGGCCTGTCTTTATAATGCAGTTGATAAAGAGGCCGAGAGAGTTGCTCGTTATTTTTTTGGCTCAGGCGTGTTAATTTGCCTAACTGCACTAAATCTTCAGTGACTATATTTGGCAATAAAGCGACCCCCATACCTTGAGCGACGGCCCTTGCTATGGCTTCGTTGCTGCCTAATTGCATACTTTGCTCTGCTTGTACGTCATGTTGTGCTAATAGCTTTACCGACATTTCTAAAGTGCCAGAGCCTGGCTCACGTAATAACCAAAACTGTTTGTTTAACCAGGCTTTTAAGTTTTTAGCGGGCTTAAAGTTACTGGGTATAACGACACTCATTAAATCGTTTTGCCAGTGCTTACTTATTATATGCGGCTCGGTAGGTGTGCCTTCAACCAGTGCTAAATCGATAGTGCACTCTAGTAATGCGTGCTCAATTTGCGCGGTATTAGCCACTTGTACTTCTACTTTTATATGTGGGTATTGGGCGCAAAATTTGGCTAAATAAGGCGGTAGCCAATAACTGGCAATGGTGGTGCTGGTGCCTATAACTAATGTACCGCGCTTAAGCCCTGTGCGCGATTTAATATCTTCAATGGCGGCTTTTTCAATGGCAAAAATGCTACGTGCATGATCATACAAGGCTTGGCCGCCCTCGCTTAAGGTAAGTTTTTTGCCTTTAGATGCACGCTCTATAAGTTGAATATTTAATTGATGCTCAAGCTCTTTTAGCGCTTTAGATACAGCCGGTTGGCTTATAAAAAGCGCCTCGGCTGCGCCTGAAAAACTACCAAGCTTTGCTACCGTATAAAACACCCGAAGTGCATGCAAGTTCATTGTGCCTCTCAAATTCGATAACTTTAAGTTATCGAATCATGATTTTAATGTATTGGAGTTATATTTTGCGCTTTCTTAAAATGAAGTCAACAGTTTAACGTTGTTCAATTGAGGGAATATTATGCTTAGCGCTATTAAAAATTTGGGTATTAATACTAAGCAATATGGCGATACGCGCTGGTGGTTAGGTATGCTGCTGGTGGTGGTTTTGGCGGGGGCATCTGTTGCATTAAGTAAGTTACCCATAATGCAAAGTGCGCAATTTAGCTCTTTAACTATTGGTATAGTGCTTGGCATTATTGTGGGTAACAGTGTGTTTTCGCGTATTGCTACGCAAACCGATATAGGTGTTGATTACGCTAAAAGTATATTGCTTAAAGCGGGGGTTGTGTTGTTTGGGTTTAGAATTACCTTTGCGCAAGTAGCGGGCGTAGGCTGGGAAGGCTTATTAACCGATGTTGTAATGCTGTTAGGCACATTTATTTTGGCAGTGCAGCTAGGTAAGCGCGTATTTAAGCTTGATGAACAAACAACCATATTAATTGGCGCGGGTAGTTCTATTTGTGGTGCCGCTGCGGTTATGGCAACTGAGCCAGTTATAAAAGCGCAGGCGCATAAAGTATCGGTAGCGGTGGCAACGGTGGTGGTGTTTGGCACGTTAAGCATGTTCGCCTACCCAATCATGTTTGATTACATGGGATTGAGTGAACACGCTTACGGTATTTTTGTAGGCTCAACCATTCATGAAGTAGCGCAAGTGGTTGCAGCGGGTACAGCTGTAAGCGCTAATGCTGCAGATACCGCCGTTATAGAAAAAATGCTAAGGGTGATGATGCTTGCGCCATTTTTAGTGGGCTTATCGTTTTGGCAAAGTAAAAAGCATGCTAAAACAAACAATAACGTGCATGGCGGCGAGCAAAAAGCGGGTATTACAATCCCTTGGTTTGCGGTGTTATTTATTGTGGCAAGTGGTGTACATTCGCTATCAGTTATTCCTCAAGTCGCTACAAGCGCAGTTGTTTGGTTTGATAATATATTACTCACCATTGCGATGGTGGCTTTAGGTTTACGCACACATGTTGGCGCTATTCGCCAAGCGGGTATAAAACCGCTGTTATTAGCAGGCTGTTTATTTTTGTTTTTAACCTTGGGTGGTTACGCTATTAATGTGGGTATTGCTGAGCTGTTTTAAACGTTACTTTGTAAAAGTTGATTGGCGGCTTAAATTGGCCAATCAACTTCGTTTAAGGTATCCAGCTGCGTGCTGGTATTTTCATTGCCTTGCCATTTATTGGTGTAAACAGTGTGCGGGTCAAACTGTAACGTTTGTTTTTCAATATTAAAGTGCCTACCACCACGCGGATCTACGCCTACACCTGCTATATATTGCCAATTACCCCAATTAGCGGCTACATCGTAATCAATCAATTGTTGTTCAAAATATGCTGCGCCATAGCGCCAATCAAGGCCAAGCTCGTTCACTAAGCAGCTGGCTGCAATTTGCCTTGCTCTATTTGATATATAACCCGTAGCGTTAAGCTCATTCATAATGGCATTGACTAATGGGTAGGGTGTTGAGCCATTACACCACGTAGCAAAGCGGTTTGGCATAAATGTAGTAAGGGGTTTTGTTTGCTTTTGGCCTTTAAAGCTAAACAGGCTTTTACCTGCCTTAAGTGCATGCCATTTAAAATATTCTCGCCATAGCAATTCAAATTTAATCCAGTAGGTAGACTCGTTTGTTATTTGGTTATGTTCGTACGCCTCAACTGCTTTATAAACTTGCCGTGCACTTACACAACCAAAAGCAAGCCAGGTACTAAATTTTGTGGTGTTATTAAAGCCATCAAGCTCGTTTCGAGTTATTTTATAAGTACTTGGTAGTAAACCTGAAAAGTATTGCTCTAAGTGTGTTTGCGCACTTTTAAACCCGCCATGCATTACACCATTATTTGCTATACGCTCTAAAGGTTTTTTAGCGCACAAGGTTATTGGCTGAGGGAGCAAACCGTTTGGTAATGTTGAAAGTGAAATGGGGCTAGTGGCGGCCTCTACCTTTTTACGAAAAGGGGTAAAGTGTTTGGGTAATTCGCTTAAATCAAAGGGGAGGTCACTTTGCTTAAAGAGCGTGTCTTGCTGCGACCCTGTAAATTTAGTATTAGGGCAATGTGCTTTGAGTAAGTTTATTTGGCGTTGCTCGTACAGGCCAAATTGCTCGCTGTATACAACTTTATCTATATTTTGCTCATTAATACGCGCTTTCAAAAGCGATACAGGTTCGCCTTCAAGCACATGCAGGGTTTGCCCGCGCTCAATAAGTGCTTGTTGTAGTTCGTACAAGCATTGCATTAAAAACTGCTGTTTGTGCACGCCATATGGCTTTTGTTGATAGTTATTATTTTTAAACCAGTGCGGGTTTATAACAAATACAATATCAAGCGCGCATTGCTCAGTAGCAAGTTCGCTTAAAATAGGGTTGTCGTCTATTCGTAAATCGTTTTGTAGCCAATATAAAATACGTTTGCTCATAGGTTTGCTCAGGTTTTTAAACTCTAGAGCTTTACGAAGCAAAAGCGGGTAGGGATTAGTTTTGAGGTGTTTAATAAGGTTTTAAAAAGGGGCGATAAGTTTACCGCCCCTTAGTTTGTAAGAGCATTGTTTTAACTCGCTGATTTTTGCTCTGCAATCCAATCGTTTATTACGTCTTCTAGCACTTCCATAGGGAGTGATCCTTGGCCGATTACGGTGTCGTGAAAGCTGCGAATATCAAACTTAGCACCTAGCTCTTTTTCGGCTTTTGCACGCAGTTCGCGTATTTTTATTTCGCCCATTTTGTACGAAAGCGCTTGGCCTGGCCATGATATATAACGATCTATTTGATCCTCCACCGCGCTTTGTGGCAAAGCAGTGTGATCTGCCAAGTAGTCAATAGCCTTTTGGCGGCTCCAACCAAAGGCATGAATACCGGTATCAACAACAAGTCTTACTGCACGCCACATTTCGTAGCCTAAACGACCAAAGTCGCTGTACGGGCTTTGATAAAAGCCGGCTTCTTTACCTAAGCGCTCTGTGTATAGTGCCCAACCTTCGCCAAATGCAGAGTGGCTAAGTGTGCGTCTAAATTCGGGTACGTCTAACTCCATAGCAATAGCGTTTTGTAAATGATGCCCTGGTATTGCCTCATGTAAGCTAAGTGCTTCTAAATTATATAAAGGCTGTAGTTTAGGTGTTGAGGCTAAAAAATAAGTGCCGGGGGAACGGTTATCAGCAGGTGGCATATAAAACGCGCCGCGACTCGCTGAGCCTTTAATAGTAAAGGTATTACGCGGTAAATGATTAAAATAGGTTGGTAACTTGCCATACATTTTTTGCGTAATAAAGGCTGTTTTTTCAAGCAAGTCTTGCGCATCTGTTGCGTAAAATTGCTCGTCGGCTGCTAAAAATTCTAAAAAATCAGCATACGTGCCGTCAAAGCCTACTTTATCAATGATGTTTTGCATTTGTGTTTTTATACGTGCCACTTCTTTTAAGCCAAGCTCGTGTATTTGCTTTGGTGTGGCATTGGTTGTGGTGTAGTAATTAACTGCATATTTGTAATACTCAAGCCCGCCTTTAACGCTTGAAATACCCGGCTCTGTTCTACAGTTAGGCATGTAATCGTTTTCAAAAAAGTCGTAAAAGTGCTGATAAGCAGGGACTACTTTTGAGCTGATTAAGGCCTTTGCTTTATTTTGGTATGTGGCTTTTTGCTCTGCTGTAAACGTGTTTGGTATACGTGTAAAGGGCTCGTAAAGGGCACTGTTTTCAGGTTGCTTAACAATATGCGCGCTAATGCTTTGGCTGTAATTTTCAAAGGTTTTGCAGTAATGAGTAAAGCCTGTTTTTATACCTTCTTTCATTAAATCAATATTTTGCTGATTAAATCGAGGGTAGTCGGCAAGGCTGATTAAAAATGCGTTGTAATCGTCGGGTGTTAAAAATGCCATGTTAGTCGGTGCTTCGGCAAAATAAGTATGCCAGCCACTTAAAAAATTAACCGGAAAATACTTATCTTGATAAAGGTAGCTTTGCTGCTCGGTTTTTCGCTCATATTTAAATAAGCGGTAGTTCATTAGCTGCTCGTTGTTGAGCGTTTTTGGGTCAATACTGGCTAAGCTTTTTAGCACGCTGTTGTTATAAGCTTGGCGCTTTGCAATGGCTTGCTCGCTCCAATTTGGCAATGTACCGTTTGGCTTCCAGCCGTCTGGGTCGGTACGAAAAAATATTTTTTCAGCTTTGGCGTTTTGCCAGTGGTTATCAATAATGGTTTTTAATTCAGTGTTACTGTCGGCTAAGCTTGGTAGGGATACAACCGCTAAGCATATAGCTAGAATACTTTTTTTAAACATAGTCATCCGTTATTGGCGAGTTTGTTATTATTTATCGCGCTTTTTTATTTTAATTTGTGCTCAATATAGTACCAAGTTAACTTAATCAATGCGCTTACTTTTATAACTAGTACCTTTTGGTTTTACTTTTTGATTGAACAAATTTCACTGCGTAACTGATTGGCGTACTAGTTTATTGTTTTATCAGCGTTTAGAATGACTAAAACTTATTATAAAAAATGACCGTCATGTTTAATAAAGTAATTACCTTAATTGATGAAGCAAACAACCAAGACCCAAATACTGAGCAGCACAATGGACAAAGCTTTCCAAAAGAAAGTTTATACGCCTTGCGCATGAGCGAAATGTTAACTCGTTTTAAACCAGATGCCGATGAACTCATGCAAATTGCAGTGCGTGCACAGCATATTCAGCGTTGGAAGTCGCCACGTAGTGATTTTGAAATGAACAAACAGGGCTATCATCAGTGGCGCAGTGCACTTTATATATTTCACGCTAGCAGCGTGGTTGCGCTCATGAAGCAAGCTGGTTACGGTGAAGCTGAGCAAAACCGAGTGTACGATGCGGTCGCTAAAAAAAATATTAAACGTAACCCAGACAGCCAATTAGTAGAAGATGTAGCAAGCCTTGTATTTATTGAACATTATATGCTTGGGTTTGCCAATGCAAAACCAGATTACAATGAAGAAAAATGGATTGGGATTATTCGCCGTACATGGCAAAAAATGTCAGATGAAGCGCATGAGTTTGTACTTGCAGGCAATATTACATTGCCCGGCCCGCTTGTTGGGCTTATTCATAAAGCACTTGAGTAAAGTAGTGTAAGTTAAGTATTAAAATAAAAAGGATTTTTAGAATGTTATGCCCACGTACAAATACCTCTCTTGAACCTTTACTTGTTGGCGGCATTACTGTTTTTACGTCAGCGCAAGGCGGCGTATTTTTTGATAACAGCCAAATTTTTAAGTTTAGCTCGCCGGAGTTAAAGCATGGTCAGGTTTTACTTAAGTATTTGAGTAATTATA
Organism: Pseudoalteromonas sp. SG43-5; assembly: GCF_014164345.1. Taxonomy (NCBI): domain Bacteria; kingdom Pseudomonadati; phylum Pseudomonadota; class Gammaproteobacteria; order Alteromonadales; family Pseudoalteromonadaceae; genus Pseudoalteromonas; species Pseudoalteromonas sp. SG43-5. Next base: position 30,824 of record NZ_JACJFA010000002.1, on the reverse strand, counting down.
CCGAAGGTGAGGCCGAAGTCTCATCGCGAGTAAATTGCCCTAAATGCCCTAGTATTGTGATGATGCGCCGGTATTTTTCGCCGCTCAAAGTGGTTGAGATAGATGAATGCCCAGGTTGTGCTGGCATATGGCTTGATAGTGGCGAGCTGGCAAAAATACACGAAAACCATTTAACTCCCCGAGAGCGAAAGCTGTTAGCTCACGAAATGGCAACCAATCATGGGTTTATAACTATTAAATCGCCTGCGTCTAGGTTTATGCCAACTAATAATAATAAAAGTGCGCATGAAACCACGGTTGAGAACTTGGTGCGCTTAGCTTTACTTGGTTTGTAACTCTTAATAACCTATTAAAACAAAAACGGCGTACTAAATAGTACGCCGTTTTTTGTAGTAAATTAACTCTAACGAATTTATTTATTACGGTTTTCTTTTGCAAAAGCACGTATTTTTCGTTTTTGCGAAAGCGTTACTTTGTTAGTACGCCCTGCAAATGGGTTATCACCTTCTCTAAATTCAATTTTGATTGGGGTGCCCATAATTTTAAGTGCTTTACGGTAGTAGTTCATAAGGTAGCGTTTGTAGCTATCTGGTAAATCGTGAACTTGGTTACCATGAATTACGATACGTGGCGGGTTATAACCACCGGCATGCGCATATTTGAGCTTAACACGACGACCACGAACAAGAGGCGGCTGGTGATCGGCCTGTGCCATGTCCATAATACGGCGAAGCATTGCAGTGCTAATACGCTTAGTTGCTGACTCGTACGCTTCATCAACCGATTCAAATAAGTGGCCAACACCTGTACCATGAAGTGCAGATATAAAGTGTAAGCGTGCAAAGTCAATAAAGCCTAAACGGCGATCAAGCTCTGTTTTAATACGATCTTTTACGTAGTCGTCAAGGCCATCCCATTTATTAACGGCAATAACCAGCGAACGACCTGAGTTAAGCGCAAAACCTAATAAGCTTAAGTCTTGATCAGAAATACCATCGCGCGCATCCACAACAAGTAAAACCACGTTACAATCTTCGATTGCTTGTAGTGTTTTAATTACTGAGAACTTTTCAACTACGTCACTTACTTTTTTACGCTTACGAACACCGGCTGTGTCAATTAACACATACTCTTTGTCGTTACGCGTCATTGGAATATAAATAGAATCGCGCGTTGTACCTGGCATATCATATACAATTACACGATCTTCACCCAATATACGGTTTGTAAGTGTTGACTTACCAACGTTAGGGCGACCAATAATAGCAAGCTTAACAGGTTTATCTGCAAACGCTTGATGATCGGTATCATCACCTTCGCCTTCTTCGTAAAGGTCGATTAGTTCTTCGTCATCACCTGTTACTTCTTCATCTTGAGCAGCTAGTTCAGCAATAAGCGGCTGAAGTGTTTGTTCAAGTAATAGGGTAATACCACGGCCATGTGCAGCTGCAATGTGGTGTATTTCACCTAATGATAATTGGTAAAATTCAGCACAGTTTGAATCTGCATCAATGCCATCGGTTTTATTGGCAACAACAAAGCACTTTTTCTCTTGTTTACGCAAGTGATTAGCAATGGCTTGGTCAGCTACGGTCATACCTACACGAGCATCTACTAAAAACAGAACAATGTCGGCTTCTTCAATGGCTAGCAGAGATTGATCTGCCATTTCGATTTCGATGCCTTCTTCTGAGCCATCAATACCGCCCGTGTCTACCACGATAAATTCATAGCCATCGTAACTAGCTTGGCCATATTTTCTATCTCGTGTTAAACCTGGAAAATCGGCTACGAGTGCATCACGAGTACGTGTTAAACGGTTAAATAATGTGGACTTGCCCACATTGGGTCGCCCAACTAGAGCGATCACGGGAAGCATAAACTACCTCTTTAAAAAACAACAAAAGGCTTCGCAGTGCGAAGCCTTACAAAAAACAATTAACTATTAGCAGGTTATACTAATAGCAGTCAGTTAGTTTGGTATTTTTACCATACTAACTTCACCATCACGGGTGTATAAAATTAGCTTATCGTCGGCAACAACTGGCTCAACAAAAAAGCCTGAGCTGTCAAAGTCTTCTCGAGATACTAGCTCGCCAGTTTCTTTATTTAGCCAATGTAGGTTACCTTCTTGGTCGCCTAAAGCTAAGTGGCTACCTGCAACTGCAGGGCCTGTTAGGTACCAACCACGTAGTGCGGGTTGGCTCCAACGTTCAATACCTGAATTTTTATCTAATGCGTAAATAACACCATCGCTATCTACTAAATAAATTGTTTGTGCATCCATCGCAATTTCGCGGTAGCTGCTGTACTCACGTTTCCACACTACGTTGCCAGAGCGAATATCTACAGCAGCTAAGTTGCCGTTGTAAGCTATAGCATAAGCGTATGGACCGCTAATAAGCGGTTGAGTGTCTACGTCAACTAGGCGTTCAAATTCTGATGCGCCTTTAGCAACCGCAATTTCTGCGCTCCATGCTGAGTAACCGCTGTCTGAAATTAAAACGCTTAGCTTGCCTGTTTCAAGGCCTACTAATACACCACCGTTAGCAACAGTTGGCGAGCTTTGTCCGCGTAATGTTAGTGGTGGAACTTCTTGTTCAAAACTCCAACGCTCTTCGCCCGTATCTGGGTGAAGGGCTAACAATTTACCAGAGCCTAAATTTACAAATATTAAGCCATCGCCTGCTGTCGGTTTAGACAGTGATTCGCCTGGTACATTTTTACGCCAAACTTCTTCACCGGTTTCGCGATCAAGAGCAATAATAAAGCCGTGTTCAGAACCTATATAAATTTTACCATAGGCTTGCAAAATACCACCTGATAATTTTGCATTACCGTTGTCAGCCCATGGCCAAAACGATAAATCTTGGCGTACATCGGTTTCCCACTTGGTATCGCCGTTAGTAAGCGAAAGCGCTTCTACTTGGCCTTCGCGGCTAGCAACATATACAGTATCTTTGTAAACAGCTGGTGTTAAACGAGAAAAGTAATGCTCTACGCCATCACCGACAGATTCTTGCCAAACAACGTCAGTTTCAAATTGGTTTACAATTTCAGGAAGTACTAGTTCATCTTCATCATCACTTGATGAACAACCCATCAGTGTTGCCATACATAGGGCAAGGGCTGCTGTTGTAAATTTTTTCATGCCTAAAACCTTATGCCGCTGGGCTAGTTACTGCTAGGTCATCTAACTTAATTTGTAATAGTGGGTTACTTGTTAATCCACCCGCATCTATTGCTGCTTGGTATGCAGTACGTGCTTGATCTTTGTTACCTTGCTGTGTGTAAATGTCGCCTTTAAGCTCGGCAACGTTTGCATTGAATGCTTCAGGTAATGGTGCATTTAATGTAGTTAATGCATCGTCATATTTAGTTTGTGCAATTTGAATTCGCGCTAAACGTGTAATCGCAATTGCTTTTAATTCTGTATTTTCAGTATTAGACACTATCCAGCTTAGCTTTTCGCTTGCTACGTCTAATTTTTTTGCTTCTACAGCGTCTTTTGCAGCAACAAATGCAGCAAGTGTTGCGTAGTTTGTATCTTTATTTTCGCTAATAAACGCATCAGCTGAAGATAATACATCATCACTTTCAACAAGCGCTGTATATGAATCTGATGCTTTTTCAGCGGTAGTAATTTGGTTTTGGTTATATGCTTTCCAGCCATATAAGCCACCAAGGCCAACAAGTATGCCTAGTGCAAGTGAAATGCCGTTTTCACGGAAAAAGCGTTTAATGGCTTCTGCTTGTTGTTCTTCTGTTGAATAAATATCCATTCTTACCTCTAATGTTCGCTTAGCCGTTAATAAGCTCAGCTAATAGCGCTTTAGCTTGTTCTAATTCTAATGTGACTTGTTCTTTACGCTCGCGTAAATACTTGATGGTCACAACGCCTTTTTCTAATTCATCTTCACCAATAATCACTGCAACAAGTGCATCGCTTTTATCAGCACGTTTTAATTGTTTTTTAAAGTTGCCGCCGCCCGCATGCACCATAACGCGTAAACCTGGTACGTCTTTACGTAGTTGCGCTGCAATTGCAGGAGCTTGAATGCTTGCTTTGTCGCCCATTGCTGCTAAATATACATCAGCATTACGACGAATGTCACCTACACACTCAAGCGCTTGTAGTAATAACACTAATCGCTCTAGACCCATTGCAAAACCAACTGCTGGCGTTGCTTTGCCGCCAAGCTGTTCAACTAAGCCGTCGTAACGACCACCAGCACATACTGTGCCTTGTGCGCCTAAGCTGTCGGTTACCCATTCAAATACGGTACGGTTGTAGTAGTCTAAACCACGTACTAACTTTTCATTAACCGTATATGAGACGCCAGCAGCGTCTAAACGTTCACATAAATTTTCAAAATGTTCTTTTGATTCAGCGTCTAAGTTTTCAGACAATTTAGGCGCATCAGTTAAAATTGCTTGTACGTCTGGGTTTTTGCTATCAAGTACGCGTAATGGGTTTGAATACATACGACGTTTTGAGTCTTCATCAAGCACGTCAATATGTTGCTCAAGGTAGGCTACTAACGCATCACGGTAATCTGCACGCGCTTCGTTAGAGCCTAAAGAATTTAGCTCTAAACGAACGTGGTCAGTAATACCAAAGGCTTCCCATAGTTGCGCTGTTAATAAAATAACTTCTGCGTCTATGTCGGCTGTGGCAATACCAAATGTTTCTAAACCAAATTGGTGAAACTGACGGTAACGACCTTTTTGCGGACGTTCGTGACGAAACATTGGACCCATGTACCAAAGGCGTTGTTCTTGGTTATATAGTAAGCCATTTTGGTTGCCAGCACGTACGCATACTGCGGTGCCTTCTGGGCGAAGTGTTAATAAGTCGCCATTGCGATCGGCAAAGGTGTACATTTCTTTTTCTACTATATCGGTAACTTCACCAATAGAGCGTTTAAATAAGTCGGTTGATTCTACAATAGGAAAACGAATTTCTTGATAACCGAACGATGCTACTGTCTCGCGTAAAATGCTTTCTACTTTCTGCCAAACTTGTGTATCGCCCGGCAGACAATCGTTCATACCGCGAACTGCCTGAATTTGTTTTGCCACTGATAAATCCTAAATGCTGTTTATGTGTAATAAAAAATGCTTACACAACAAGAATGCTAAAAATTGACCCGCTATTATAGCGTTCTGGTCATAAAGGTAAACGCCAAACACCGCTGTTTGGCGCTTTATACGGTATTTATTCGACTATTTTAATATCGATAGGTGTTTGCTGCTCTTTTTGAGCAATAAAGTCGCGCACGTAGCCTTCGAGCTGGTCAACAATATTGTTGTTGTCAATACGTGCTTTTTGGCGCTCACCATTAATGTATAAACCTGAGCGACGGTTTGCACCGGCAAGGCCTATATCACTAACGAGTGCTTCACCTGGGCCGTTTACAACACAGCCAATTACCGAAACCGATACAGGCTCAATAATATCTTCAAGGCGCTCTTCTAGCTGGTTCATGGTGCTTACTACATCAAACTCTTGACGAGAACAGCTTGGGCAGGCAATAAAGTTAATACCGCGCGAACGTATGCGCAGCGATTTTAAAATATCAAAACCTACTTTAATTTCTTGAACAGGGTCAGCTGCAAGCGACACTCGCAGTGTATCGCCAATACCTTCGGCAAGTAGCATACCTAAACCTACGGCTGATTTAACCGAGCCAGATCGCATGCCGCCCGCTTCGGTAATACCTAAATGCAGTGGTTGGTCTATTTCTTTAGCGAGTAAGCGATAGGCGCCTACCGCTAAAAATACGTCTGATGCTTTTACCGATATTTTAAATTGGTCAAAATCAAGGCGGCGTAATATATCTACATGGCGCATTGCTGATTCTAATAAGGCTTCAGGTGTAGGCTCGCCGTATTTTTCTTGTAAGTCGCGCTCAAGTGAGCCGCCATTTACACCAATACGAATAGGTATGTTATGCTCGCGAGCCGAATCGACCACAGCTCTTATACGCTCTTCGCTACCTATATTACCTGGGTTTATGCGCAGACAATCTACGCCGTACTTTGCCACTTTTAAGGCTATACGGTAATCAAAGTGAATATCGGCTACTAGCGGAATAGTCACTTGTTCTTTAATACTTTTAAACGCTTCAGCTGCGTCCATAGTCGGTACTGATACACGCACTATGTCAGCACCTGCATCTTGTATTGCCTGAATTTGTGCAACGGTTGCATCAACATCCATGGTGTCGGTGTTGGTCATTGATTGCACAGCAATAGGGGCGCCGTCACCAATAGGGACGTTACCTACATTGATACGGGTGGATTTTCTGCGTTTAATTGGGGATTCTGAAAACATAGCGACTACTCTGCTAGTGGTAATGTAAATTTGGCTAAACGGTTTTTAGGAAATGCAGAAACATCTACAGGTTCGCCGTTTAAAGTAATGTCTACAGCGTCATGCTTACCAAGCACAACTGAAAAAGGAGGCGTTCCGCTTACGGTCATAATGTAGCCTGCTTTTTTAACGCCGAATGCTATTTTTTCGCCTTCGCCATCGTAAATTTCAACCCAACTTTCGCCGTTAAAGTTCATAACAATTGTACTGCTAGCATTTTCTTGGCTTTCGTTGTTAGATGTAATAGGAGCCGTTTCTGTAACGGCTTCTGAGCTTGTTGATGTTTCAAGCGTATCTTTTGATTCTAATAGTGATTCGTCGTTAATTTCGGCTTGTTGCTGTTGCTGTAAAATACTGGGTTGAGCTGCTTGTCGTTCACTCATTATTGAGTTGGCAACGTTTATTTTACTGGTTTGCTCTTCAATGGGGGTGGCGTTTTGCCAAAACCATAAAGCAGATGAGCCAATAACAATCGCTAAAATTAAATAACTAAAAAACATTAAACGGCTGTCGCTTGCTTCTTTTTCTGTTCGGCGCGAAAAGCTTTGCATATTAGCGGGCTTGGTCGGCTCTGGTGGAGCCGGCATCATTGCTAATATAGGTGCGCTATCGACTTTTAATTCGCGGCAATAATTTTTTATATAGCCTTTAACAAAAGTGATAGGGCCTAGTAACGCAAATTCATCATTTTCAAGGCGTTTAATTTGAAGTTCAGACAGCTTTAACGGTGCAGCAATAGTTGCGATGCTAACGTTTGCTTGCTCTCTATGATTTTTTAGTATTTGGCCTACAGTTGGCTGTTCGCTCTGTGTTTGCGTATTTTCTTCATTCATAATGTGTATGAGTCTGGATCCACTAGTAAAAGTCTGTGCCCTGGTTTTAATGCTATATCAGGACTTAATTTATTCCATCGCATTAATTCATCAATTAATACATGCCGCTGGGTAGCTATATCGTAAAGGGAATCACCAGCTTTAATTTCGTAATAAATATTAGGATCGTTTAGGTATATTTTACTTCCATTCATTACCCGATCCGACTCTTTTAAACCATTCCATTGCAGGAGTTTTTGTAGTTTAACATTGTATCGCACCGAAATGCTAAATAGGTTTTCGCCAACAGCAATTACATGAAATGGCACGCGTAAAGGCGATACTTTAGGATTAAGCATTGGAAGCTCAGTTTTTTGCACTGCTTCGTAGCTTTTAAATTCAATATCAGCATTATTTTGATAGTTGCTGTTTTCAAAAACGGTTGTATTTTTAGTCGCTTCGTAGAATACCACGTCACTACTGTTTTTTTGATTCGTAACTGCAGGTGCAGAATTACTGTAGTTACTAGTTTGCTGCGAATTAAACTGGCCTGTTTTAGGTGCGCCAAACGAGATTATTGTTACCTCGTCATCGGCTTTAGCCGGTTGTTTTGTCGCTATAACTTCTTTTTGAGGTTCTAAAACGGGTTGCGCTTTTTCAGGCGCTGCTACTATAGAATCTGCAGAGTCGTGCTCAGTAGTAAGTGCAAGCATAACAGCCGATGTATCGGTAGGATTGCTTGGCGCGACGACTTTAGGAGCCTCTTCTTTTTGGGTCGTTACTTGTTTTGCTATTACGGTTGCTTCGTCGGCTTGCGTACTGAGCGTATTTGGCAATGCTTGAGCTTGCTCTTCTCTTGCTATAACTGGATTTACATCTTGGTTATTTGCTGTTGCGAGCTTTTTATCTGTTTTTTGCTCGTTGTTTGTTACCAAGCTTGTTGAACCGTCCTCTGGCGAACGTTTCTTTCTAATAACTTTTATTTTTGGTTTTGAACTAACGTGCGCGCCGCTTGCGTCATTTTTTAGTTCTTTTAACTGCGCTTTACGGTATTTTTCTCGCAGTATTTCAAACTCATTAAAACGTGTTCTTTTCTCTTTTAACGCATAGGCTTCGTTGCTGGTAGAGTAAGTTTGCAAAATAGTGTTGGAAATTTTTTCAGCTTCTTCAATTCTGCCCATTCGGTTTTTTACAAGGTAGCTAAGCATTAATGCGCGAGAAGATACTCGGCCCGTACTTTCATAGCGTTTTAAAAGTTCACTGGCTTTGTACAAGTCACTTTTTGCGTAATACAGTGCGGCTAAGCTAATTAATGTAGATGTACGCTGAGAGCTGTGATTAAGTGCCTGTTGAAAGTAGCTTTCTGCATTTTCAAAATCATCAAATTCAATAGCACACAAGGCTAAATTTTCGTAGCTTTCGGCAACGCGAATATAGCTTGGTACTTCAATGGCTTTTAAAAATTGATCAGTTGCACGATCGTATTCATCAATACCACATAAAAACACACCGTAGTTATTGAGAGTGTTAGGATCGTCTGGTTTTATTTCAAGTGCTTTTTGGTAGGCTTTATCTGCTAGCGGGTTTTCGCCCACTTGTTGGTAGTAATAAGCAAGAGAGTAATGTACTTCAGGTAGGTCAGGAGCAAATGCTGCTGCACGTTCTAAATTGTATTTGGCTTGAGAATTATTACCCGTTTTTAAATACTGTAGGGCTAAAGCAATTCGTGTTCGTGCTGCGCCAGTATTATTAACTTTATTTTCGACGACGGGTTTATTACTGCCGTTATAACTACTTTCGCTCACACAGCCACTTAGGGCAAGTGTTGATAGTGTTATAGCAAGTATAGATCGCATTACCTTATCTCTTTATTTTTAGTCCATGTCGCCTATCTTACCTAAAAGCTTTACTCTTGCATCATTTATTTAAAAATAAACAACTTAACAGCCTTATATGGTTTATTCATTTAAGGCTGTTACAGATTATGCTTGGTGGATATTAACGGCAATCGCGTTATCGTCACGGATTTTCTTTTTAGCTAAGCGTTTAGTACGGTCAACTACGTCACCGACTAACTGACCGCAAGCTGCGTCAATATCATCACCGCGAGTACGGCGCACAATACAGGTTACACCTGCAGCTTGTAGTACTTTTGAAAAGCGGTCGATACGGCTATTACTTGAGCGTGTGTACTCGTTACCCGGGAACGGGTTAAACGGAATAAGGTTTACCTTAGACGGTGTGCCTTTTAACGTTTGTACTAATGCATGCGCTTGGTCAGTGCTGTCGTTAATGCCATTAAGCATAACGTATTCAACTGTTACGTCTTTATTAGCTTTTGAACCGTCGATATAACGACGACACGCCGCTAAAAACTCTTCAATAGGGTACTTTTTATTAACAGGTACTAAAATATCACGCAGTGCGTTATCTGGTGCGTGAAGAGATATAGCCAGTGCTACGTCAATTTTTTCTTTTAGTAAATCAAGAGCAGGTACAACGCCTGACGTACTTAATGTTACGCGGCGCTTAGATAAACCAAAGCCCCAATCGTCCATCATTAGTTCCATTGCTGGCACTACGTTTTTAAGATTAAGTAAAGGCTCGCCCATACCCATCATTACAACATTAGTCACTGGGCGCTTTTCGCTATGACCATCAAGGCCTATATCTTTAGCTACACGCCAAACTTGGCCAATAATTTCAGATACTTTTAAGTTACGGTTAAAGCCTTGTTGAGCAGTAGAACAAAAAGTACATTCAAGCGCACAACCAACTTGTGATGATACACATAACGTAGCGCGCTCTTTTTCAGGGATCCAAACAGCTTCTACTTCTTGGCCGCCTTCAAGAATAAGCGCGTACTTAATAGTCCCGTCGCTTGCTTGTTGGCGAACTGTTATTTCTGGCGCTACAATTTCGCACTCAGCTTTAAGCTTTTCTTTAAGCTTTTTATTTACGTTAGTCATTTCGTCGAAGTTATCTACGCCAAAATGATAAATCCATTTCATCACCTGGTCACTACGAAACGGCTTTTCACCGAACGATGCAAATAGCTCGCGCATTGCATCTCGGTTTAAATCTAATAAGTTAATCTTTTTTTGCTCGGTCATGAAACAACCTCAATCGGTGACGGTGGAGATAAAAATTTACGAGGACGAATTGTACACAATTCACTCACTTTAATCATTAAGTAAAATATCAAAAAATGCACTTATGGATACTTTGCGTAATGACTAAAAAAGGGCCCGAAAGCCCTTTTCATTTTGTTAACGAATTCGAATTAACGAGTACGTGAACAAAGCTCTTCGTCAGCGAAGAAGTACGCGATTTCGCGAGCAGCAGATTCAACAGCATCAGAACCGTGAACAGCGTTTTCGTCGATGCTATCAGCGTAGTCTGCACGTAAAGTGCCAGCTAGTGCTTCAGCAGGGTTAGTAGCACCCATGATTTCACGGTTTTTAAGAACAGCGTTTTCGCCTTCAAGAACTGTAACCATTACTGGACCAGATGTCATGAAAGATACTAAAGCGCCAAAGAAAGGACGTTCGCTATGTTCTGCGTAGAAACCTTCAGCTTTCTCTTGTGAAAGGTGAACCATTTTAGCTGCAACGATTTTAAGGCCAGCAGTTTCGAAACGGTTGTAGATAGCGCCAATGTGGTTTTTAGCAACTGCATCAGGTTTTACGATTGAGAAAGTACGCTCTAAAGCCATCTTTATGCTCCAATAATTTTAAGTAAAAGTGTGAATATTAACGGGCGCGAATTATACGCGTTTTAAGTGAAAAATCCTAATTTTATTAAAAACCAGTTTGATTGCTGTTTTATGATCTCGATCAAATTTAAATTATTAGCCATATTTATACTGCTGCGCTTGTGTTTATGTATTTTTCAATAACACCAATTTCACTGGATTAATGCTTAATTTTTCAATCAAATTGGTAAAACTCATGCAACTGGTTTAAACCCAGTTCGATGTATGGAGCGCACATGTTACCCGTTATTTCTTCAATGCCTTTTATTCCTGAATTATTATGCCCCGCAGGCAGTTTAAAAAACATGCGCTACGCGTTTGCTTATGGCGCAGATGCGGTTTATGCGGGGCAGCCTCGTTATAGTTTGCGTGTGCGTAATAATGAGTTTGACCTAGAGACCCTGCAAATAGGAATTAGTGAGGCGCATGCGCAAAATAAAAAGTTTTATGTGGTGTCTAATATTGCGCCGCATAACGCTAAAGTTAAATCGTATTTACGTGATATAGAGCCAGTTATTGCGATGCAGCCCGATGCGCTGATTATGTCAGACCCTGGTTTAATTATGCTTGTTCGTGAAAAATGGCCTGCGATGCCCATTCACTTATCAGTACAGGCGAATGCGGTAAATTACGCGAGTGTACAATTTTGGGCAAAGCAGGGAATTGAACGCGTTATTTTATCGCGGGAGCTGTCGCTCGAAGAAATAACCGAAATACGCACACTCTGCCCAGACACCGAACTTGAAGTATTTGTACATGGCGCACTGTGTATGGCGTATTCGGGGCGATGTTTGCTCTCTGGTTACATAAATAAGCGCGATCCAAATCAAGGCACGTGTACTAATGCATGTCGCTGGGATTACGATGTAAAACCTGGTGTTGAGAACGAAACTGGCGAAATGGTGCATAAAATTGACCCCAAACAGGTGATACCTACTCTGGGGGAAGGCGCGCCAAGCAACGATGTATTTATGCTAGAAGAACAAGGTCGCCCTGGTGAGTATATGCCTGCGTTCGAGGATGAACACGGCACGTATATTATGAATTCCAAAGATTTACGCGCTGTGCAATACGTAGAGCAGTTAACAAAAATGGGTGTACATAGTTTAAAAATAGAAGGGCGTACTAAGTCATTTTATTATGTGGCGCGCACTGCACAAGTTTATCGTAAAGCAATAGACGATGCGGCTTCGGGTAAACCATTTGATACTAGCTTATTTAAAACATTAGAAAACTTGGCGCATCGTGGTTATACCGAAGGCTTTTTAAAACGCCATGCCCACCAAGATTATCAAAACTATGAATACGGTCACTCTGTATCAACTAAGCAGCAATTTGTGGGTGAAGTACTTGGGCGCTGCGAAAATGGATTAGTTGAAATAGACGTTAAAAATAAATTTTGTACTGGTCATCTTTAGAGCTTATGACACCACAAGGCAACATTACTTTTTCGCTTGAATATATGGAAAACAAAAGAGGCAAAAGTATTAGCGATGCTAAAGGCTCCGGTCACATTGTAAAAATCCCGCTAGATAACGGCATTAACTTAGATCACGCTATTTTAATGCGTAATCTTGAGGATCACCAAGATACACGTAATCCGTTCAAAAAGGTCAGTTAGGATCCACTCTAATAATTGCTCAAAGCTATTTTATTAAATAGAGTGACGCTGAGCAGTTATATCTTCGTCTGCTATTTTTTAAATACCATTTATGGAATTTATCTTATCATTAATGCTTATTTATAAAATTTTAAAAGCGAATATAATGGATATTCGTACTTTACACGTGTTGTTAAATCGCTCCTCACTGTTACCCCATTACTTTTTAAAGGAATCATTTTTGTATGTGGATAATTTTTGCATTACTCGCAACCGTTTTTTTTGGTGCTCGAGGAGTGTTGTATCAATGGACGTCGCAGAAAAAGATTAACCGTAACTTACTATTATTCGGTGTATTTTTTGTAGGATTTGTTATTAGTGCGCTAGGTACAGTGGTATTTGAACATACATGGTATGGCTGGGCAGACATTACGGTTGGGCTAGCGTTAGGGTTTGGCTCTTTTGCTGCTAATGGTTTGTTGCATAAAGGGTTTTCGGTTGGTAAAGCGTCTTTAATTAGTATTTTATCTGGATTAACACCTCTGTTTGTCCTTTTATTTGCTTTTTTATTGTGGCAGGAGACCTTAACAACAATTCAATTAATTGGTTTTTTCATTATTTTTGGTGGCCTTTATATTATTCGCTACTCAAGCGATATTTCGTTGAATAATCTACAAGGTGCGCAATGGGGATTACTCGCTGCACTTGCCTTCGCATTTAATGATTTAATGGGTAAGCAATCAACACTTCTCGAGGCAGATACGTTTGCAACTTTAACGTCTATGTTTGGGTTTGGCAGTTTTCTTTTTGCTGTCAGTTGGTTAGTAAAACGTAAAAAAGCACTTGCAGCGCAAGACCGATCTCATACGTATTGGTCTGCGAGTAAAACATTTTCGTGCGGGTTACTTATAGGGCTAACAAACGTGGCGGGTATGGTGGCAATAATATCGGCGTTTTCGCTTGGTAATACAGGGCTTGTTTCAGCTATTTCCGGAATGAACATTTTAATTATTTTGCTCTATTCACGCATCGTTTTAAAAGAGTCGTTTACCCGCCAAGAAGTGATAGGATTAGCAACAGCATTTTTAGGTGTAATTGTACTTAGGCTCAGTTTTTAAACGTTTAAAGCTTTAATACTTTCTTTTTAAAAGCATACATTGCTAACTTTCATTAAAGTGTTGCAATGTATGCTCTATTAACAGTCGCACTCGATAAGGGATTTGTTTTCTGTCGCGATAAAGTATAGAAAATGGCTGCCCGTTACTTTTCCAGTCAGGAAGAATACGTTTAAGCTTTGCGGCTTCTATAAGAGGCAATGCTATATAATCAGGAATGTAGCTAATGCCTACACCAGACTCAACGGCTTGTTTCATCATTTGAATTTCATCAACTTCTAACCGGACATGCGTGTTTGGATTAAAACTGTATTCTTCACGCGTTTGCTGGTTTTTTAACTGCCACGGAACTAGCCCAACGCACGTAATTTTTGGGTGCTGCTCTAATTGTTTTGGATGGGTAATAGATTGGGAACTATGGTTTGGGTGAGCACACAACAGATTATGAGTAAGTTTAAGCTCTCTAATAACCCAATTATCAATGGCAGGGTTTCTTACTCTAAACGCTATATCAATCCCTTCTTTTTCAATATCAATAAGGTTATTTGAAAAGCGTAAATCTAGTTGAATATTGGGATACTGCAGTAAAAAATCACAAAAAATGGCACTTAAAAAGTGTTTACCCATGTAAATGGGGGCAGAGATCCTGATTTTCCCTTTAGGTTGGTCTTTTTCATCACAAAGTGCTTGTTCTATACACTCTACTTCGTTAAATAACTTGCGATAGCGGTCGTAATATAACTCACCAGTATGCGTAAGCGTTACTCTATGAGCATCTCGATTGAGTAGCGTTAATTGAAGAGCTTGCTCTAATAGACGTATTCTGCGGCTTAAGGTTGATAGTGACATATCAAGATTTGCTGATGCTTTTTTAAAGCTACCCAGTTTTACTATGGTGCAAAAGTAACGTAAATCATCGAGAGAATAACTAGCTGCCATCAGAACTACTTTAATATTTAGGAGGTAGGCAATAGTAACAGCGGCACTTTAAAATTTCATTAGAGATTAAGGGGGGGAAGAACTGAAGTTAGGCAATAAAATTTTATATAACTGTGAATTCATAACCCTTAAATAAAAGCACTGGTAAATAACGTAACTCAATCTGATCAGCTAAATTAATTAAAAGTAGTTTTAAGTCATATTTGCTAAAGCCATTGAAAATAGATTTACATTGAGTACTTTATTTAATTAAGTGAATTTATAAGTCGTCTTTTTAGGTGAATAGCTAAAGAATAATTAGAGGCTCTACACAAAATAGAGCCTCATTTTTATAATTTAGAAACGATAACTTGCGCCTAAATAAACAGTACGGCCATTAACCGTTGTGTTGTATAAACGATTATTAGAGTCTGAATATTGCTCTTCTCGTTCATTAGTTAAGTTGCTGGCTTCTATAGTGAGTTTTAGCTTTTCATTTACTTGATAAAAAGCGGATGCATCTATGTATGTGCTGGCATGAAAACCGTTTTCGTCTTCATCGCCGTTACCCGCTTGTACCGCTGCAATATAGTCACTTCTATAAGCGGCTGCAACACGTGCGCCCCATGAGTCAGAATCGTAATATACTGTAAAGTTACCAGAGTGTTCTGAAAGCCCTGGGAACGACTTATATTGATCAACACCTGAGTTACCCACATTACGGTACAGCGCTTCACCATCAGCAAATGTATAATTCGCAATAATACCTAGGTTATTAAAAGGAGCAGGTAAAAAGTCGAGATCTCGTTGAAAAGCCAGTTCCCAGCCACTAATATCACTTTCATCTAAGTTTTGTGGCTGAATAACGGTAAAAACAGTATTTGCTGTTTGTGGGTTGCCGTTTTCGTCTACGTCGCCTAGTAAACTAACAGGGTAGCCAGTCTGGCTGTATGGAATATCATATGTTTCGGTGATAATGAAGTTATCGATAGATTTATGGAAGTAACTTACGGCTGCATACCCTATATTTTCAAAGTAATATTCAACTGAAAAGTCGAAATTAACTGACTCGTATGGTTTAAGGTTTGGGTTTCCTGAACTGATACTTAGGCCATTGGTTGATGTGGCATCATTTTGTACTACACCTGTTGGCACTAATGCAGTGAGTGAAGGGCGGGTGAGGTTTTCGCCATAACTTGCACGTAGCACTAAACTGTTATTACTATCCCACACTAAATTTATAGCGGGTAGTAACCCTGAATAGGTATTTTCAACGTCAACTACTTCTCCATTTATTAACCCTATAGCATTGGTAGTAGTATCGTAATGACGCACGCCCGCATTACCCATTAAGTAACCTGAGCCTAGTTCCCATTCAGCTTCGTACTGCAAATAAGCGCCAAAGGTTTTTTCTTGTACGTTATCGGTAAAATCAGGGTTATTTAAATTAGGGTCGATGTTCATACTCGCTAGAGTGCCTAGTACATCAATACTTACCCATTGTTGTTTATTGTGCGCGGTATTGGTAAATGTAAGGCTTGAATCTACCGTGTCATCCAGTACGCCATCTTCCCAATCACTGCGATTAATATTATCAGATTTACTTTCACCGTTTTCACTTTCAAACTTTTTATTAGATACACCAAACTTTATATTCGAAGCATTGTTTAGTGTGTAATTAAAATCTAATTTCATAGAGTCGAATGTATTAGTTATTTCTTCTTCAGATATATCAATTTCGTGATAACGAAATAAACTACTGTCTGTAGGCTCAAACCCGTATGTGTTTTCACCATAATAAGCATCTTGGCGGTAATCAATTGTTTCATCGCCAAATGTTTCTAGATAAACTTTAACACTCCCTGTATTAAATTTGGTTTCTGAGCGCCCCACGAGAGCGGTCATATTTAAATCGTTTGTAATTTGCCAGTCACTTTTTAATACAAATTGACTTATTTTAGTGTCTGCATATTGGCTGCGGCTTTCTGAGTGTATTGCGGCATCTTCGTATACTGAGTAAATAGCGTCGTTATTTTCATTTATTTCAAGTGCTGTGAGCTTTGAGCATACCTGCTCGTTGTTATAAGCAGGGCCTGTACAGCCAAGAGCTGTTGAGCTTGAGCCTCGGTTTTGCAAGTGGAATTCACTGCGATCATTATTCAGTTCACCATATAAAGCATCAAAACTAAATTCAAGGTTATTATTTGGGCGATATTGAAGAGCAAGGGTCGTCCCTAAACGTTCCTGTTCGTTTTCAAATAATGAATAGCGGCTACCACGTGAAAAGCTCACTTCTTCGTTGTTAATTTTATCTTGTAATTCATCTGATAGTTCAGATATATCTGAGCCTGATGCATTTTTTTTGCGCCAGCGATAAGTATTGTAACCTTGCTCATTTACATCACGTTTGCTGTATGCAATTGAAAATAATGCACCAAATTTATCATCCCATGTATTTGAGATAAGCGCTGCAACTCGTGGGCTAACATCATCGGTTTGTGAGTTGTCGCCAAGTTGACCTGATAGAGCAGTATTAAAACCATCAAAATCAAATGGTTTAGCTGTATGAAGCCCAACAGTGCCGCCTATGCCGCCTTCATCCATTTCGGCTGAAAATGATTTTTTCACATCAACGCGTTGAAATAACTCAGACGCAAATATATTAAAATCAAAAGCGCGAGAGCGACTTACGGAACCTCGGCTATCCATTGCTGAAGACGATGTACCTAAAGCTTCCATACCGTTGAGTTGTACTTGTGTAAAGTTTGGACCCAAGCCTCGTAACGAAATTTGTCGGCCTTCGCCGCCCTCTCGAGTTATGGCAATGCCAGGTACACGTTGTAGTGAGTCTGCTAGATTTAGATCGGGAAAATCTGCAATATCTTCAGCCACAATAGAATCTTGTGCGCCCACAGCATTTCGTTTTAAATCTTTTGCTTTTAACAAACTGTTGCGATAACCCTGTACAACAATTTCTTCCACTTCTGTTTGCGCAGATTGTTCTGCATACACATAATTAGACGCGCCTAATGAACTCATTATAGCCGTTGCTAAAAGCGTACGAGATGGTTTGTTCAACATGATGCTTCCTTGGTTTTTAATTTAAAGTTGATTATTAATAAAAGGGTTTGTGCGCACTAAATGACCTCCGTCAAATTGCACCACATAGTTAAAGCGCGCCTGCTGTGGCGAGCCGGGTATAAAATCGGTTGAAATTACTTGTGCGCCGCTATTTTTTGCAGCATTAAACTGCATTGTTCGTTGCGAATTAGTGGCACTTAAATTTGCATCTGCGCGGGTACGCACCATGAAGCCTTTTAATACAAGTTGCTGAATTTTATAAAAGTCGCGTATAGGGTTGTTCACAATCATAAAAGCAGCTTCGGGGTGGTTTTCATCATAATGGGCAAACATGCTAGCCCCTTTTAACGAAGGCCTATTTTGTTTATAAAGTGCGGATTGTTGTGTATTGCCATCAAATAAGAATATGAACTTACCTGCTAAGGCACGTGTACTTGGCCACCCAAACTTAACGACTGTTTGGTTTAAAGATAATGGCGTTTTGCGTAAATCATCTGGCGTGAATAATAAGTTAGGTAACGATTTTTGAATTACTTCATCGAGTAAATAATAATCTTTCGGTGTAAATTTAAGTGGATTATTCCCCAGAACTAAATCAGATCGTGTTTCTTTTACATTGAGCATTACAACAATTGGAAAGTGCTGCGGATTTGCCTCTGACCATGCTTTCAATGTATTCAAACAGCCACTAAACAACACACAATGGCTTTGCACATCAATGTCGGGAATGTGCATTACTTTAAATCCAGGAGTAGCTAATTGCTTTTTTTCTAACTCATTAAACAAAGGCGTTGTTGCAAAAGTATTAGCCCAAGGTTTTATGTATAAACCCCCATTAGGGTCTTTTAAAACGTCAATTTCTATATGGCGAACACCGCTATTTAACTGTTTAATAATAGATGAATGACCGTAATCAATACGGGCCATTAGCTTGGGGCTTAAATCATTTAATTTATGTTTAACGCTTACGTTTAATGTTTTTTTATAGCTGTTATGTGAGCCAATCATTTGCAGGGTGTTTAATGGCTTAGCGCTAACACTGCTTACATAACCTGCAAAAATAATAAAAATAAAAAATGGCATAGCACGTCTCAATTGTTGAGTTTGCTATCTAAGAGCGAGCATTTGTAAATTAGGGGACACAAAAATATGCATTTAATAAAAGTTTCATAATAGAAAAGCATGTTTATAAAATTTTATGTCCCCTTTTATCCATTACCTCGCTCTAAATAATGAGTGAAATAAAAACGGGATAAAGCCATCATGATTAGAGTCAAAGTACTATGGTTAGCACTATGGATTGGGTTATGTATTACATGCAAAGTAAGTGCTATTGAGTACTTTGAGGTTAAAAGTGCGTCGCAGATGGAGACGGTTAAAGTGGCATTTTTAGCTGATATTCATCTACATGATATTTTTGCTAATTTACATGACGTAGATAATATAGAACTACCAAAGGACGTTACCTCAAAACAACCATTACTAGTGCGTAGTATGCTTGCCCAGCTTCATTCAACACGTCTTTTTAATGAAAATTATTTTGTTTTTTTACATGTATTAGATGAATTAGCCGAAAAAAAAATAAAACTAGCCGCCTTACCAGGCGATTTTACTGATGATGGTCAACCTATTAATGTGCGGGCACTGGCGCGTATTTTAGGTCATTATGAAAAGAAATATGGAATGCGTTTTTTTGCGATACCGGGTAATCACGATCCCGTAAAGCCATTTACAACTCCGGCAGGTAAAGCTGACTTCTTAACGGCTCAAGGTAAAGAGTTTGGCGTTTATAGTTATCAACATGAAAAGTGTATGGCTAAGCTGGAAGTATGTGATGATGGTTTAAAAAACTGGGGATACGCTGAAATACTAAGCACACTCAATGACTTTGGATTTAGCAAACATAAAAGTGACGTGCTATATGAAACACCTTATAAAAACCGAGAGTTTATATGGTGTAACCCCAATAACAAAAAACACTGTATCACCATGCCCGATGCGAGTTATTTAGTTGAGCCTATAAAAGGGGTTTGGTTAATGGCAATTGATGCCAATGTTTATGCACCGCAATGGCAAAACTCACCGCTCACTTTTAAAGGGTCGTCTGGTGCTGGCTATAATGCTTTAATTGATGCAAAGCCTCTATTGTTAAAGTGGATAAAAACGGTTGTAAAAAGAGCCAAAACGCAAAATAAAACACTGGTTGCATTTAGTCACTTTCCAATGGGGGAGTTTTACGACAATGCAAATGACGAATTACATAAAGTGTTTAGCCGTGGTCATTTTTCTCTACCAAGAGTGCCAACACCACGTACAGCAAAAATACTGGCAGATACAGGGTTAACGCTCCATTTTGCAGGGCATATGCATTTAAATGATACGGCGCTGATAACCAGTAATCAGCACTCCCAGTTAGTTAATGTGCAAGTGCCAAGTTTAGCGGCTTACAAAGCGGCCTATAAAGTTGTAGAGCTAGATTTAGCTAAGCAAACCGCGCTTATTAGTACTCATACATTAGACGATGTGCCGGGTTTTAATAACTTATTTAGTTTATATGAAAAGGAATGGCAGTATCGTAACTTGCATAATCTTAGTAATTTTGACCGCACTATTTTGAACTCAAAGAGTTATGGTGATTTTACCAAGCAACATTTATTTGGGCTGATTAAACAGCGTTTTTTAAAACGCGATTGGCCTAAAAATTTAGTGGCATGGTTAAATGACAATCATCATTTAGCCGATTGGTTTACAAATATGCAATGTTTAAATGAAGCACCGCCTAATTTGCTCTCTCAGCTTGAAGCTGTATCGACAAAAGAATGGCTTCAAGATTTTTATTTATTAAGAAATGGTGATGTAACAGCAGATATAACACCTCAAAAGCGTCTTACTTATCAACAACTAAATACTTTTTTAGCACAATCGACATGTAAAACAGATACGCAAATACAGCAATACTTAGCCCTGTTAATAAAAGTAATGGCAAAATTTAGTCAACATACCCAGGGGGAGAATTTCCGCGTTGATTTAAGAACAGGAAAAATCATTTAATACTGATAACTCAACCCTAAGTAAAAGGTACGTCCACTTGTGGTTGAGTTGTAAGCTCTGAGGGTTGAATTACTGTATTGTCGCTCTTGTTCATTACTGAGATTAAATGCGCTAAATTTAAGTTTCCAATAATTAGAAAAATAATAATTTACACTTGCATCCCAATATGTGGTCGGCATAAATCCGGTTTCGTTTTCATCGAGTAAAAGGCTGCCAGCACGCACTAAATATTTATCTCTAAAAATAGCGCCGAGTTTAAAATTGAATTTAGGGTGGTCGTAAAAAATCATACTTGATGCGGTAATTTTAGATAAAAAAGGCAGGTTTTTTTTAAATAAAGCAGTGCCACTATTTGAGTCATAATAGGTGACTTTACCCTTATTATAAGCCGCTTGTATATTAATGCCCCAATCAGAATTATGTATTAAGTAGTTTAAACTTACCTCGGCTCCCCACTGATAGCCCGTTTCTGCATTACTTAGCCAAAGTAATTGACTATCGGAGGTTGTAGGCGGCGAATCTTCAAATAAAGGCGCTTGTGTTGTGACTATGTAATCCTCTAGATCTTTATAAAAAAGTGATATGTTAAACGAACTGCGACTACTAAAATCAGCCTCTAAGGAAATATCGCTATTATAAGATAAGTAAGGTTTTAGATTTGAGTTAAATATGTATTTTGTACTATTGGGGGTATCGTTTGAGCCATCAAAATTGAGTGAATTTAGTAATGGTTTTGAATAGTTTTTAGAAAGTCCTGCACGAAATCGCCAATTATCGTTAATAAAATATGACCCATTAAAAGTTGGAAGCCATAGACTATACAAAATCGGAGAGTAAGGCGCTTGAGTGTAAGATGTTATAGATTCTGATTGGTAACGTACACCTATATGAGCCTCCCATTTTTCTTGCTCTGTACTTAATAGAGTATAAGCACCTCTGCTATATTCCTTTATATGTTCAGCTTTAGTCGTGATTAAAAAATTATTGGCTTGTACATTAAATGGGTCAATGCCATAAAGCTTAAGTGCCTCATTAGTGTTTATTTTTAACCACTGCTGTTTTTTATGTGCATTTTGCGATGAAACATACGATGCAGGAAGGTCAATTAATTGTTGTGGTGTATCGGATATTTCATTAAAAAAAATATCGTTTTGCTGTGCGTTATTCATTTTATTTTCAAACAGAGTCCAGTCAGCCCCAAATTGAAGAGTTATTAAACTATTAACGTCATATTGAAAATCTAATTTTGCGAAGGTGTACTCACTATTTGAATTGTATTGCTCTATATCACCATGATGCATTTGCCACATCGTCGGATTTTTCAAGTTTTCGCTGTACTTAATATCTGCATAAAATGGCGTTTTACGATAATCAATTGTAACGTCACTTACACCTTGAGTATAAATTTTATTGCTGTAAGGAATGTCATACTTTGAGCGCTCGTTTCCTAATATGGCGTTTATTTTCCAATTTTTATCTAGTTGCTGGGAAAGTGACAGCACGCCTTGCTGATATGCCGTATTTATTTTTTGAGTTCGGCTTTCGGTTGCCACGCGTGCATTTTCATAACGTGCATACTCAAGCTCATTATTTTCATTAGCTTGAATGTCTTTAATTGTTGTTAGTCCTTTAATTATAGGCGTTGACTGATCCCCTCTAGGGTATAAATGATATTCATGCCGCTCTCCTTTTAAAAAACCTGAGAGCATATCAAAATCAAAATGCGTGGTTTCATTTTTGTACTCTACAGATAGGTTTGCCCCAAATCGCTGCTGGGTTGCTTGCCATACCGAGTAGCGATTACCGCGAGGGATTATATAATCGCCTTGAGTTAAATGCTGAGCTTGTGATTGAGTTAACGCCGAGAGATCAGCGCCTTCTATGGCAATATTTCGCCAGCGAAATGTATTAGCGCCTTGCTCTAACGATTCTCTGTTTGTGTACGCAACGCTTGCAAGTACCCCCCAATTATTCCAGGTGTTAGAAATTAAGCTTGAATAACGCGTTGCGCCAGTACCTGTATAGTCGTTGTAGCCAAGCTCAGGGGTAATAATAAATTTAAACCCCTCATTATCTAAGGGGTTTATAGTTTTCAGTGCCATAGTACCAGATATTCCACCTGCTATTTTGTCGGCTGAATAGGCTTTAATTACATGAATTTGTTTAAATAGTTCAGCAGGTAATATATTGAAATCGAAAGAACGATCGCGCTGTTTTTGCACTCGGCTATCCATCGGTGAATCGTTATTTGCTAATACAGGCATGCCGTTAAGTGTTACCAAACTAAAATCAGGATAACTGCCACGTATTGATACTTGGCGTCCTTCGCCAGCTTCGCGAGTAATGGCTACACCCGAAATATACTGTAAGGCTTCAGCCAAGTTAGTATTTGGTATATCGGTAATATCTTGTGCTGAAATTGCTTCGCTAATCGTTTTATTATTGTGTTTTAAGTTTCGTGAGCGAGCCAACGAATAGCGGATACCCTTTACTGTTATTTCTTCAAGTGTTTCGTTATTGGTCGTTATTTTTTGTTGAAAAATAACAAAACCCTTGTCTTGAATTTTATATGTTAACTCGCTGCCTATTAATAAAAAATCTAGTGCTTGAGCAAGTGTATGATCGCCAATTAAGGTGGATGTAGTTTTGTCGTCGATAAGTGAAGGGTTACTACTAAAAGAGACTGCATATGCATTTGCTACTTCTCTTAAGCTGTCACTGAGAGAACCGGCAGGTATATAAACAAACGTATGTATGTTTTTTGCGGCACTTGGCATTGCTGTTAAGCAACTAACAGCAATAAAAAAGTACACTAAAATACGTTTATCTAATGTACATACATGTTTTAGCATAAGAGTTTAATCAACATACTTCATTTAAGGTCGCGTTAAATGAAGTTCGTTGCTCTTTTTTTCTACATTCCAGTTGTAAGTAGATGCTATTAGCATAAGGCTTTGTTGCGGCGTTTCGAGATTAAATCGTCCGCTAATTAAAGTATTATTTAGTGCGTTATCTACTTTAATTACCATAGGGCTATAACGCTGCAATTGCTTAATAACAGTGGTTAGAGGTTCTTTTTTTGCATCA
Source organism: Pseudoalteromonas sp. SG43-5 (assembly GCF_014164345.1). NCBI lineage: Bacteria > Pseudomonadati > Pseudomonadota > Gammaproteobacteria > Alteromonadales > Pseudoalteromonadaceae > Pseudoalteromonas > Pseudoalteromonas sp. SG43-5. The sequence continues at coordinate 7,030 of NZ_JACJFA010000002.1, read as the reverse complement.
ATCCAACCCATTCGCCAAGCAGGGAGTTGTGTCAACTGCTGGCTATAATCTACAGCTATATGTCCATTTTTTATAACAGCTTGTTGAGAGGGAGTTAATATCACTTTATCTAAGGCCGAGACTTCTACCCTGCCTTCGTACACTGTGACCACTACTTCATCCTTATTGCGCTCTACATCAAAAGAAGTACCTAGTACTTTAATGCTTGCTTGTCCGGAATTTATTATAAATGGCCGTGTTTTATCTTTGGCTACATCAAAAAAAACCTGTCCTTTTTTTAATTCGATTTGCCTAGAGTGTGGTAGTAAGTGCGCAGTCAACTCACTATCTGCATTTAAGTGTAAATATGAACCGTCATCTAATAACTTAGATACACGTTTGCCTAAACGTGCTTCTAAAAGCTGAGGTAGGTTAGTTTCAACTGCTGTTTTTGCAATAGGTGTTGGTGTAAACGCTTGTTGAGATATAGAAAGCCAGTACACTGCAAAAGCAATAGCGCTAAAACTAGCTGCTAAGGCGAGCATAGGGAAAGCCCTAGAACGTTTAGCATTAGGCGTAATTATTGGAGTCGGTAAACTATATTGTTTAGTGTAAATGTGTAGAGCCTGTTTAACAGCAGGATCGCCAAATACATTGGCTATTTTCTCAAATGCAGCCTTATTTTCTGTGCATTTTAACCAAAGCGATAGTTCTTTACGGTCATGATCATTTAAATCATTAATCCGATCTACCCAATCTGCTGCCTGTTCTAAGCGTTGTTCGTTCATTAAAAAACCTAACCTGCGTTGATTAAATATAAAGAGCGTAAAAGTGTAATAAAGGGGACATTTTTATTGATTTTTTTCTATGTGAAGCGTTATTTGTATCATTGCGCGCGTAATATGTTTTTTTACAGATTCTTGGCTCATATTTAACTGCAGACTAATTTCTTCGCGACTTAATCCGTTAATACGTCGAAGCTTAAATACTTTTCTTCTTAGAGGTGGCAACTCTTCCAACGCACTTTTAACAAGCTCAAGCTTTTGCTCTGTAATTGACTGCGCCTCTGGATCGCTATTATCATCTGTAAAAAGCTCAATATCTTCTGCTTTATTTGGTTGGCTTTTATTTTTTTGCCAATCACTATACATAACAGACTTTGCGACTTGATTTATGTACGCCTGAAAGTTTTCAATTTCTAATGTGTCATTTCTATTTAAAGTTCTCAGCAAAGCTTCTTGGACTAGGTCGTCTACGTCATCGGTATTATTTGTTCGACGACTAACAAACTTACGAATATGGCTGATAACGTTTTTTACATCGCTTTGTTCAGAAGAAATATTTAAATTCGATGGCAGGGGGCTTTTAAAAGTCTTCATTACTCAGTCTAGAATTTTATTTTAAATAAATACTAAGTGAATAATATGACCAATTGATTACAGGTACGGTTGGGCGATTAAGTAAATTAAAGTAATGATACGAAGAATAAATTATCATTTAGAGCATCTTAACGCTTTAAATAGGGTTTAATTTTAGGCATAGAGTATTTGAGCAAATAACGCTTTGAGAAAGACTAAATTTTTGGAGGTACTATATTCCCTTGTTATCACTTATTTGAATGTTCTTTTGGCGAGATTAGCGTATGACTAGAGGGCTTAAGCGCTTTTCGGCAGATCAGCTAGTTTTATATTAGCTTAAAAAATGACATAGAAAAGTTAAAATAATAGTATCAAACTTAGTAAAAGTGCAGCTATTTTTATTGATTAGGATCAACAAAGCAACAGAGAAAAATAGGCATAATTTATGGCTGAAATTTACACCTAAAAATAAAATGGTGAGTTACGATTTATTGAAAAATAGCGGTTTTTTATTAAACTAGAGCTGCACAAAAATCAGCCTTTATACACCTTTATTTTTACTTATCTTTTTGTTTTATAATGATTTTAATTGAAAGGGCTAGGAAATGGCTTTACTCATAAATAACAAATGCATTAACTGCGACATGTGTGACCCAGAATGCCCTAATGAGGCTATTTATATGGGCGCTAAAATATACCAAATAGATGCAAACAAATGTACAGAGTGTGTAGGGCATTATGATAAACCTACTTGCGTAAGTGTTTGCCCTATTGACTGCATAAAGCCCGATCCGAATAAGCGTGAAACTTTGGACGAACTAGCAGAAAAATTTGTGCGGGTAACTGGCAAATAACTCGTCAGGTATTTTGCTAAGCAGCTTTTAATTTAGGCTAACAACACTACTTACATTAATTATTTAGGTTGTAGCTAAGGTCCTCTGTCATGCATTTTTAGTTTCAATCAAATCTTATTACCTTCATTAATTATCAACTATATTGTGTTACCTTAAGGCTTTATAAACTCAAGTATTAATCTAAGTTTTAGATTGCATTCTATAGGAGTCTATTTTGGGTATAGGTATTAACGCTATTCAGGCTGTATCTTCAAAACAAGCCATATTTATTAATGATGAGTGCCGAGTATTTGTAATTGGCGATCTTGATGGTGATTTACCGGCCTTAAAAAACGCACTTAATAACGTAAATTTTAATCCTGAAAGAGATACTTTGTTTTGCCTAGGCGATTTTGTTGATCGCGGGGATAAAACATATGACTTATTTACATACTTACAAGCCATTAGGGCATGTATGATATTAGGTAATCATGAGCATTTAATGTTGGAATCATTATTAAGTAATGATAAAGCGGCTTTTAAATTATGGACTGACAATGGTGGCAATTGGCACAAGTCGGTATCAAGTGAAAAGCTCAGTGTTATGTGCGATGAGTTACTAACTAAACCGCTTTCAATAGTACTTGAGTATCGTGGTTGTAAAATTGGGTTGTCTCATACATTTGCACAATCGTGGGATTGGGAAAATTACCCTGATGATAAATCGCTAATTGTGCAATCTTTATTGTGGGATCGCGAAGTAGTTAAACAAGATCAGGTAGTTAAAAGTCATGGAGTCGACTTTTCAATACATGGACATAACTCAACTAAAGCGCCTTTTTGGGTGGGTAATAGCTATCACATAGATACCAATTATTATGGTGGAAAGCCTACACTCTTAGAACTCTCTGATGTTATTGCTTCGCTTAATAAATCCAACGCTATTTAGCATTGTCACTTTTCAAATATTATCCGGCAGTTTTTCTTTTTAAAGTATAAACTGCCGACTACCACATCAAATTACCCCCTTCGTTTTTTGTATACTCTTAATGATGATTTGTGCGCTGTAGTTATTTTATTGAGCTATTAAATATCACAAAGCCGCTCTTAGTTTTTTAATTGAGAGCTGCTCTGATGTGTGGGCTGGATTTTAACTTTCATTTAATAGGTAATTAATACAGTTATATGAGAGGTTGATTTAATTTAATATTTTTTATTAACAAACGGTTAAGTTTGGCTGTGTAGAATTTGGAAAAATTTTTGCCATTTCGTAAATAATTTACGTAAAAGGATTAACTTCTCGCTTTAGTTTTATATAAGCAGATTTAAATGGAACAGCTCCTCACATGATAGTAGCAAGCATATACCCTTTCCCTTTTTCAACGTTTTGTAAGTCGTCACTGTATGTATCAATTTTTTCTGCTTTGGGTTCTACGTGTGCTTTTGCAGCGCAAGAAAACTCGCAGCACGCAAAATATATGGAAGTAATAGAAGTACGTGGTATCCGTTCAAGTATGGCCGAAAACTTAGATGTAAAACGTATGTCGGGATCTGTAGTTGATGCCATTACCGCGGAAGACATTGGAAAGTTCCCTGATAAAAACGTTGCAGACTCACTTCAGCGTGTACCCGGTGTGGTAATTGAGCGTGACGGCGGGGAAGGTTCATCGGTTAGTATTCGTGGTTTATCGTCAGAACTTACCTTTACACAACTTAATGGTAATTTTATTGCGTCTTCCCCGGGGGAGCCTTCGCGTTCGTTTGATTATGCTTTGTTACCGTCTTCAATGATTGAAAGCGTAGAGGTTTATAAATCGCCAGAAGCACGCTTAGATGAAGGTGGGGTTGGTGGTACTGTATTAATGCATAGCCGAAAACCTCTGAGTATGGATGCAAACTCAGGTGTATTTAATGTAGAGAGTACTTACGCTGATGTTACAAAAGAGTACGAACCGCAGTTTACGGGTTTATATTCATGGAAAAATGACAACGAAAACTTTGGTGTATTAGTTGGCTATACCTATCAGGAACGGACAAACAGAACGCTTTCGGGCGGTACTGATGCTAATGTATGGCGCTATACTGGCATTGGGCAAGCAACAGATATACATGGTAATACAGTTGATAACAATAACGGTTGGGATACTATTAATGATGCAAACGGCAACAGTTACGATGGCGTTTGGTTTCCGCAAGTTGTTCGAGGTTCTGTTCTTAACGAAAAACGTGAGCGCGAAGGGATTCAATTTAGTTCCCAGTGGCGACCAACAAATCGTTTAGAGCTTGGCTTTAATTATTTTGGTTTTACACTTGGGCAAGACAGAACAGAATCTGTGATTGATATACCAGAGTGGTCTTTAAATCCTGATTTTTTGACGGATGTAAATCTTGATGAGTCGGGCACTATTGTTACTGGTATGCAATACGATGCAATGGCAAGTGGTGTCGAAAATGATATGCAATTTCCGTGGATGCGTGGCAGCTACGTACGTGAGGAATCTACCTCCCATACCTTTGATTTTAATTTAACCTATGAAGGTGATAATTTTAAAGCGCGCTTTGTAATTGGTAATACACAATCAGAGGGCGGCCCAGAAGAAAGCTGGGAAGCGGCGTATAAAAGTTCTAACGCGGGCGAAAACGCAGCCACTATTCAAAACGCAGCTCAAACGGCTGGCTGGTCGCTCAATCGAAATAATGTGTCACTTAATATCGACCCTAATACATTAGTTAATTTACAAAATGGAGTTGGAGGCGGTCGTGATGCGGGCTCTTCAAACTCAAGCTTTGTACGCAGTGAGCTAGAAGAAGATTACTACCAAGCTGATGTGGATTTTTATGTAGATTGGGGCTTTTTAAAAACAATTAGAACCGGTGTTAAGTACCGCAACTCAATTATTCACCGTGAAACCGGCAACACCTTCTTTTTAGATCCAAATTTTGATATTGCTGCAGGGGAAGCAAGTGAACAAGGTATTACCCGTTTTGATAGCTACCAATGGAATGGTGGAATGCCATTAGCTCAAAATGTATTTACTAGTGAGAATAATATTGCAGGTGGTTTTGATATAAACCAAATGCCAAGTATCGACTGGAATAAATACCGCGATATTGTCACTGCTAGTTATGTACCTTATACGCGCATTGAAGATAATTTTGTTTACGATATAGAAGAAAAAATATCGGCTTTTTATATACAAGGTGATTTTGAATTTAGTGAAGTCAGAGGTAATTTGGGTGTGCGTGTTGTGCAAACAAAAACACTTACTTCATCTACTGACTTATATACCTACCAATTAGATCACACAAATGATGAAACAGGTGAGCCAGTAACAGGTGACGCTCGTTTTGTAGAAGACTATCAATTAGTCACTCAGCAAAACAAAGACACTCAAGTTTTGCCAAGCTTTAATATAGCGTGGGATGCAACCGACAATTTAGTTATTCGTGGGGCAATAGCTAAAGTAATATCTCGTTCTGACTATAGTGATTTAGGTGCGCAGCAGCGCATTACCTATGTATCAGGTGAATGGGCAGAAGATAGAGCCGCATTTAACGAGCTTCCTGGTTTTAGCGGTAGTGGCGGAAATAAAAACTTGAAACCATTTGAATCAGTTCAAGCTGATTTATCTATTGAGTATTATTATGGCGAAGGTTCTGCTGTTGGGTTGGCACTTTTTCATAAAAAAGTAGATAACTTTGTTGTGCCACTGGTGATCGACGTAGAGCAAAACTTTGCTGGTAAAAATAATATAGTGGATGCAGGGACTATTAATATAGCCCCTTACAGCACTGTAGGTAATGGCACCGATGCAGTATCAAAAGGCGCGGAAGTATTTATTCAGCATGCCTTTGATAATGGTTTTGGCTTTTACGCAAATTACACTTATAACAAAACCAATAAAGCAGATGTAACAATTAATGGTAAAGAATTTGGTCAGTCGGCCTTAATAGGTAGTGCAAAGTATCAGTACAACACCTCTGTTTATTATGAAGGAGATTATTTTAATGTACGTGCTTCTTATAATAAGCGCGGCGAAACAGTACTCGGTTTAAATAGCGGATTAAATGTATACCAAGACCCTTACGAGCAACTCGATGTAAATGCATCCGTAAATTTATACGACGGGCTTAGCTTTACCGCAGCGGTTATTAATTTAACTAAATCTGAATCAGTAACGCGTTTAGGAAATGACACCGATACGCGATTACTCAATACTAGCTACTCAGGTCGTCGTTTTTACGCGGGCTTTAACTATAGCTTTTAGCTAAATGACTTAATAGCAGGTCTGTAGACAGTTTTTTTTGATAGCGCAGGCCATAACAAACACTTTAATAAGCGTTAAATGTTAATAAAATGCTGGTTATGTTGTGTTTTTAATGCGTTTAGCTTAAATTCTCAGCGAACAGTGCTTTATTTAAAGTTTTGTCAATAAAACGCTTGCGTAAAAATCTGTTCTCCCTATAATGCGACCCCACTGAGACGGGAAACGCCAACGCATAGCGAGGCACGAACTACTCAGAGAGTTAAATAAAACTTCGGTTTTAAATCTTCTAAAAAGAAAGTTTAAAACAAAGTGTTGACTCGAAAAATAAAGGGTGTATTATTCGCATCCCTTGAGGCGCTAAAGCGACTCAAAACGTTCTTTAACAATATAAAGCAATCATCTGTGTGGGCACTCGTACAGATTGAGTTCTAACAGCCAAGCTACTTCGTTCTTTATTGAGCAAGTAACGAGGCAAACAAATTAGAGTCTCAATTGAAAACTGAGTGACCAACAGAATAGTTATTTCGGTAATTATTCGGCACAGTCAATTCAATATCGAAAGATATTAAAAAATTCAGAATTCATTGAGCTG
>NZ_JACJFA010000029.1:0-28392 GCF_014164345.1 Pseudoalteromonas sp. SG43-5 | reverse complement strand
CCTGCATAAATCTTTGATCAATTTAACGAATTAAATTGCACTATAACGTCGTTAAAAATTTTTTATTTAGAACAACTAGATACAAAAACTTTTGCCTAGTTCTAGCGTAATTTTCTTAACGTTAAATAGACCCCATATATAAGCAGATTGGTATTACTTTTTAGCTAATAAAGTAAGCTTACCCAATGTAACTATTGCTTGCTCAATTTGCGCGTTCCATTGCACACCATAACTTAATCTTACGCAGCTTTTATATTTATTAGAGGCCGAAAAAACAAGCCCAGGGGTAATACTAATACCAACCTCAAGCGCAAGTAAAAACAATGTTTGGCTATCGTACTCGCCTCCTAAATCTAGCCACATAACGCAGCCTCCTTTTGGATCGCTTATACGTGTATTTTTTGGCATAGCTTGTTGTAAGCACCATCGCATACGCTCTTTGTTATCGCGCAGGCGTTGCCTAAGTATTTTTAAATTTCGGTCGTACTCGCCGCTGGCAATAAATTCAGATAACGTCCATTGGTTTATTAACGAAGCAGAGCAACTTAGTGCTCTTTTATATCGCCTTGCTTGCGTTGCAAATTTACCCGCAACTAACCAACCTACACGATAGCTCGGCGCTGCCGTTTTAGAAAAAGATGAGCAACTAATCACTAATCCTTTTTTAGAGTACGCTAAAGCAGGTGTGCCTCGTTTTGCCGTAAAATATAAATCGCCATATACGTCATCTTCAATAAGCACTACGTCATGACTTTCAAGTAGCTCCACCAGCTGCTGTCTGTTTGTATCAGGCATAAAGCTGCCCACAGGGTTACTAATTGCAGTCGAGAATAAACACGCTTTTATATCATGCTCATTTAAAGCGCGTTCCAAATCACTTAACCAAATACCATTATCTGGGCACAGTGGTATTTCGAGCGCTTTAAGCCCTAGGCTTTCTATTAACTCGATAATCCCGTGATAGCAAGGCGTCTCAATGGCAACTACATCGCCTGGCTTTGTCACACACTTAAGTGCAATAGCCATGGCTTCTTGCGCACCATTGGTGATCACAAGCTCGTCCATATTTATGCCAATACCAAAATCTAAATAGCGATGCACCAATTGCTTTTTCAGCGGTACAAACCCATCTGTTGGTCCATAGTTAATAGCTTTACTGCCCGCAATTGTCATTACACGGCGCATGTTTCTGGCGAGTGCTTTATCGGTGGGTGCAGCAGCAATTGGATTAGCGATACCAAAAGGAACTACATTAGCTTGATGAATCGCACTGTATACCTGCTCTATTAAGGCTTGTTTATTTACCACAACAGGTTCGCGACTTAATTTAACTCGCTTAGGTAAATTATGCGCCATGCTAACGACTTTTAAAAAATACCCTGATTTTTCACGTGCCTCTACTAACCCCTGATCTTCAAGTGTTTGATAAGCTTGCTTCACTGTCGGAATACTAATGTTTAAGTTATCTGCCATTTTACGCAGTGATGGAAGTTTTTCGCCAGGAAGTAAAACCTGCTGGGCGCTCATATCTCTGATCAACTGAATAACTTGCTGATATAGAAACTCATGCCCCTGGCTATTTTTTTGTCTTATCATCACGCATCCAAATCTGTATAGGTTACATTTTTACTTTTCTGTATATGGTAAGTATACAGACAGGTCTTAAAATAGCCATTCAATCGGGCTTTGGAGAGTAACCATGAAAAGTGCAGCGCTATACATTACAACCGTTTTAATTTGGGGTTCTACTTGGTTAGCCATCGAATTTCAGCTAGGTGATATTGCGGTAGAGCTATCGTTATTTTATCGCTTTGCTATTGCAGCACTTTTAATGTGGTTATATGTAGCGTACAAAAAACCGGATATGCGCTTTTCATTAATCGATCATGGCTTTTTTGCTTTGTTGGCTATTTGTAATTTTGCCTTAAATTACTTAATGCTTTACTGGGCACAAAATTACTTAACCTCCGCTATGACCTCTATCGCCTTTTCACTATTGCTGGTTATGAACATAGTTAACACTCGACTATTTTTTGGTAAACCTATCTCAAAACGAATTTATACCGGTGCCGCACTCGCTGTATTAGGTATTACGTGTCTGTTTTGGCCACAGTTACAGCAGTTCGACTTAAGTAACGGTGCATTGGTCGGGTTACTACTTGCCCTTGGTGGCACCTTTGTGGCTTCATTGGGCAACATGATAAGCGTTCGTAATTCTCGTAAGCAAATTGGCGTATTGCAGGGCAATGCATGGGGCATGTTATATAGTGCTATAGGCTTAGCTTTATATGTATTAATGAACGATGTGCAATTTAGTTTAAACGCCCCAACTAGCTACTGGTTATCATTACTTTATTTATCAATATTTGGCACAGTAATCGCTTTTGGTTGTTACTTTGCACTACTAAAAAATATAGGCCCTGAAAAAGCCAGCTACGTTATTGTTTTATTCCCATTAGTGGCAGTAACACTGAGTAGCTTTTTTGAAGGCTTTGAATGGCACGCAAATACCTTTGCAGGGTTTAGCTTAGTGCTATTAGGTAACGCCATTGTGCTTACCCCAACAAAACGAATTAACGCCTTTTTAGCTAATAGAGCAATAGCTAAAAGTGGCTCCGTCCCCAGTTAGACGCGTTATTAACGCAACTAACGCAAAAGCGCCTACTTTACTGAAGGCGCTTTTTTATTGGCATATGAAAAAGTAAGACCTGTCCATACACACTAACAACTGCAGGAGTTTTACCTATCAGCTCACCATCTGCTTCAATCAATAACCCTTCAGTTTTTATGGAAGCTGTATTTAAGCGACTATAGGTAAGGTTTTTTATATACTCATGACGCTTAAAAAATAACTTAATAAAGCTTATTACATTATAAAAAAGCCCACCCGATCGCATTTGATAACACTCAAGCTGGCCATCAGTTAAATCTGCTTTTGGCGCTATTTTTAGCCCGCCACCAAAGTACTTATGATTAGCAAATACAGTAATTAAATTTTGATACTGCCGAGCATCGTTATTAAACGTACCTTGTAACTGCTGAGCTTGATAATAAAATAGCTCTTTAATGCTCGTCCAACTGTAATCAAAAGATGAAAAATTAGCTTTATCGTTAATAGTTTTAATCACATGAGCATCAAATCCTACCCCTGCAATATTAATAAAATAGCGGCTATTAATTTTTCCTATATCAATTGCTGTCGGTGTATTAAATAATGCCTTTCGCCAATCATCTTCTTTGCAATTAAACCCTCTGGAGAAATCGTTACCTGTACCGCAAGGTAATAATGCTAACGAACAGCTGCTCCCTATTAGTGCATTAACCGCCAAGTTCAATGTACCATCGCCACCTAGTGCAACTACTTTGGGAAATTTACTCAGTAACAACCTTATTTGAGCGCAGTCATCGTCAAAGCTTCCCGTTGTAGTAAATATACAATAAGAAAAGCTGCGTTTTTTACAGATATTTTTAAGCCATGCCAATGATTTTTGGCTCTGTTTTTTGATACTTGGTTTAATAATTATAAGTAGTGACAAGCTTTTGTTTCCAGCAATGTATTTTAGAGTGAGATAACAAACGTTTAATTAAATTTTTTTAATCTGAATAAATAATCAAAAAACATTGTATAAAATGCATAAAAATAAATTAAAAAACCAAAAACCCCAACATCAAAGGGGTTAAAACCAACCGTCATATAAATAGCTATGCAAAAACAGTAATGCAACTTACTGAATCGCATATTAATAAAATCAATTCAGATTAGTTTAACTAATCCCTCAGGCTCAATTTTTATCGTTGTATTTTTAATCAAACAACGTGCAAAATGCACGCGATTTCAACAGATACGACCGGAGCAAAATAATGAAACCAATTAATACATTAAATCAAACAGCAGTAGCGCAAGTAGCCGTTAAACCAACTAACCGTAAAGCAAGAATGTTAGCTAAACTTAACACGATTGGTAAAAGACTAGCACTTAGCGGTGCAGCTCAATATAAATAATCATCCAACCATGATTATTTTTCGGTGCAGCGAACACTCAACCACTAAATGAAGTCACTTATTTAGCTCCCATTGTTTGCTGCAACCTATTTATTTTATTAAAAATTGCCTTAATTTCCCCTTATTTACAAAAAAAACCTCATTTACGTATATTTTTTAGGCAAACAGTCATTTTGCTATTTACACAGCGGTATCACCTAAGTATTATTCTGCGTCACGGAGAGATGGCAGAGTGGTCGAATGCACCGGTCTTGAAAACCGGCATGGGTTTATAGCCCATCTAGGGTTCAAATCCCTATCTCTCCACCATATTTTAATTGGTGGCTTTTTTTATTCCATCAATACAACCGGTTATGCGTTGGAGAGGTGTCCGAGTGGCCGAAGGAGCTCCCCTGCTAAGGGAGTATAGAGTTTGTAGCTCTATCGAGGGTTCGAATCCCTCCCTCTCCACCATACTTAATTTAAACCACTTAATTGTGGTTTTTTTGTGCCTAAAATTTAACACCGATACTAAATTGGGAGGGTGAGAACCCTCGACATGGTTCGACAAAATGTCTGGAATATTTTAGGCCGCTGCAAGCGTCGCGTAGCGATTGATTACATGGATGTAAGCAAGTCTATCCCTCCCTCTGGACCATACGTAATTTAAACCACTTGATTGTGGTTTTTTGTGCCTAAAATTTATAAAAACTAAACAAATTGTGCCTAGTAATAACTTAGGGCATTATTAACACAACTTTAGCCACTTTTAGGTTTAGCTATGATCCGGTTCATATTGCTATCATTTTGCGCGGCAGCACCATTTTTTACCTTGGCACAAAGTACAACAGTGTATAAGTGTGTAATTAAGGGCGTTCCTACTTTTAGCCAAACGCCTTGCGCTAAAGATGCACAAGTTATTACTCTAAAAGATATAAATGTAATTGAAGCATATAAAAGCTCTACGCCCGGTAAAGGTATTACCGATACCTCTGTTGATGACTACTTAGAGGTTCAGCAAATAGAGCGTGAAATAAAGCGCCTTGAGCTATCTATTGAACAAAGCCAAAAAGAATACGCAGCTAAAAAACAACAAATAGATTATATGACCCAAGATAAGGCCAATCGTTTAGGCGCTTCGTCTATTGCTGATGCTATCGCAACTAAAACAAATTCATTAAAACAAGCCTACGACGCATCAATTAGTCAAACGCAGCAAAAAATAGAGTCATTAAAGCAAAGAAAGCAGCAGCTTAGCCAAAACCCTTAAGCGCTCGTTTTACTATAGAAATAAATTGCGCAACGTCTTCTTGAGTATTATAAATATGTGGCGATACTCGTATTCCAAATTTGCGAGCATCTACACTGACTTTCGCTTTATTAAGCGCTTTAAGTACATGGTCTTGCTGCTTGTTAAAAAACAAAATAACAGTCCCGCTGCATTTATCACCACTCATAGGTGATACAACATATTCGCTTAGTTGCTCATGAATAAGCGTAAGCATCGCTAAGTTATGCACCCTTACCTTGTGAGCTGTTAGCTCTGCAAAGTAGGTAATACTATTTGCGGCAATAATATAAGGCGCTACAGAAGGGGTGCCACCCCAAAACTTGAGCGCACTGGCGTTATATTCAAAGTGGTTAATATCGAACTCAAATGGATTTTGATGCGAAAACCAACCCACATCTTTAGGCTCACAATACTCTATTTGATTTTTGTTAACCCATAAATAAGCTGCACCTGGGCCACCACATAACCATTTAACGCTCGAGCCAATCATAAAGTCCGCATCGAGCACGCTTAAATCAAGCGGTATAACACCCGCTGACTGAGCAACATCAACTATTGATAAACTATTGGTAAATTTACTTATAGCTACAATATCGTACACAGGCGCCTGTACACCTGTATTTGAATATACATGACTTATAAAAACTAAATCGATGTCGGCGGTTATATAACGCTGCCAAACACTAATATCAGTTAGGTTTTCGTGCTCAGGTATAAATATGATTTGCGCGCACTTTGGCAACGCTTTTTGCATTGCAAAACCCATACTCGGAAAATCACTTTGCGCCATAAGCACTTTACAATTTTTTTGCTGTAGCCGTGGATGCGACATAAGCAATTTTGTTAAGCCACTTGATAAATTAACCTGAGGACAAAACTGCGAACTAGGCGCATTAAATAACTTACAAAGCGCGGTAGTAAATTGCTCAACTGCGGGCAGCCATTGTTGCCAAGGTTCTTTATTTGAGCTCTCCCACGGTAAAAAGTAGTGCTGTGCTAAATATTGCTGTGTACTTTTAAGAGGACGCCCTACCGAGTGGTTTAATAAATAACAGCCATCGGCCATACAAAAATCATTTTTAAGCATACTATTTAACCCATTCTTTAAGTGTATTTAGATCGTCAAAACGTGTTTTTATATCGTCGCGTTTGGCACTGGCTCGCCTATCTCTTAATTTTTCGAGCGAATCAAGTAACACATGAAGCGGCGGACCACTTGCTGTTACCTTGCTCATATGCTGCTGTTGCATATTTTTTGAGGGCTGAGCAATAAACTTTTCAACCAGTTGATTATGATGACCGACTGCGGTGTCGCCATGTAATTTACACACTTGGATAAATAACGTTGCGTGGCTTTTAAACCAATCTGTATTTTTATATTGCTCTGCTTGTAAAAAGTCATCCATAAAGCTTTGCATACGCATGGCTTCTCGCAGGATTTGTTGATCCTCTGGCATCATATATAAAAACTTATCCACCAGCATTTGCGAGTAACTAGGCTCGTTTGCACTACACAGCCCTAACAGCATATCAATCACGTTAATACCTGCAAAGTCACCAGCATTTGCCCCTCTGTAAACCTCTTTACCTACACGGTACGGTTTATAATAAGGGCGAACGCAGTTAAAAAAGCGATCTGTATCGAGCTCAGAATAAAGTGCATTGTTTGACTCAATTACATCTATAAGCGCTTGTTTAGCTACTTTTAATAACTCACCACACAAGGGATGTGAAATACCTAACGGCAATATTTTTAATAATGCATCACTTGCCCGTTTGTAGGCCAAAATGCCTTGAGTGTTATAATCAAGAAACAGCTTTTCATCAGGTAAATTGGTAAATCGTTTATAAATACCGTTAAGTGCTTTGTTATGAGTAGTTAAGTGGGCGGTAGCAAAACGAGGGGTTACGCCAATAGATGCGCCTATATGCATAGCAAGCGCTGAGGCTTCTATTAGCGGTGAAGTGGTTTCTCTGCTTGGCTCAGTAATTTCATGGCGCCTACACGCTGCCATAAATAATCCTACGTTACCGAGTAAGTCAAAAGCGCTATCAAAGCCTTGATCTGTGTTTCCCTCGGCTAATAAATTGCTAATTAATACGTTGCCTTCTTTTTCTAATTGTTGCTTTAAGGCCTCGCCTACCCCTTCTACATTTGCTTTATCGGTTTGCTGCCAATAAAGCTGCTCTAATTCACTATTTAAAGTGACAAACTCTGTTCGTATCCAGTGATCGAAAATAGCGGTATGTGTGTTCATTGTTGTGCTCTATTATTTTTATAGTTAAATGCTAACAGAGTTCAATGAGGGTAAAACGCCAAAAAAATTAGTAAAAACTGCAATACTTAGCAATAATCACTACAAATATAAAAATAATTAATAAAAGCCGACAACTATGTTAGATAAAAAAGATCAGCAATTACTCGTTGCACTGCAAAGCCAAGCTCGTATGTCGGTTTCAGACTTGGCCAGTAGTATTAACCTATCGGATACACCTTGCCTAAGACGTATAAAAAAGTTAGAGCAAGAAAACATTATTACCGGCTACCACGCCGCCATAAACCCTAAAGCACTTAACCTTAATGTGTTGGTATATGCGTTTGTGCGATTAAGCCAAAACTCGGTAAGTGCTGCAGAGCAATTTGAGCAACATGTAGAAAAATTACCACATGTATTAGAGTGTTGTGTAATATCAGGGAGCTATGATTATTTATTAAAAATAATTGCACATGATCTTGAGAGCTACGAAACATTTGTAAAACATCAACTAGGTGGCTTAAGTTGTATCGCAAATATAGAATCAACAGTTGTGCTTAAACAATCATTTAGCAAAAAACAGTTACCATTATAAAAATAACCCAAATAACTTACTGTTAGCTATACTGATATTTCAAAACGATAATAATAATTGCTTGGACCTTATGTGAAAAATTTTAACTCTAAAAATCATTCTATTATTTTTTACATCATGTTTGCTTTAGCATATTTTTTAGTGGGTATAGCACTCACTAAACTTGCTTTTAATTCGCAAATAATTCCAATTTGGTTACCTGCTGGTATAGCTTTGGTCGGTTGTTATATTTGGTGGTGGCGCTTTATCCCGCCTTTATTTGTAGCTGCAATTGCATTTAATTTAAATATTTTTGATAGTTCAGCTCATGAGCTAGTCCTGGTCGGTAACTCATTTAACGAGGCTATGTATATCGCCTTTGGTGTGGTTATACAGGCAATGGTGGGCGCTGCTTTACTAAAATTTTGGCTTGGCCACCCACTACGCTTTAAAAAGCGTAAAAATATAATTTACTTTATCCTTGTCATAGCAATATTGGTCAGCTTAATTTCGGCTAACTTTGGCGTATTTGCCTTAAGCCAATTCAACTCGGTTTACAGTGTTGATAATCATTGGAAGAATGTTACTTACTGGTGGCTTGGTGATACATTAGGAGTATTAATTGCGACTCCGCTTTTACTTTCTTTATTACCACAAAAGTCTAATCAACATAATATATCGGCGTTTCCGACAATTGCAGTATGCTCTATTTTATTTTTATCAGTCGCGGTAACAACGCAGTTATACGATCAAGAAAATCGTATAAACACTATTAAAATTGCTGAACGTGAAGTCCATGTTATAGAAAACAGCCTTTATAGATATACAAATCGTAGTATTATTGCAGTGCAGAGCCTAGCAAGTCAGGTACAGTCATCTCCCATGCTAAGCCAGCAAGATTTTTATTCTTATGCTAGCCAGTTACTAACTCAGCACGCATTTATTAACGCCTTATCGTGGAACGCAAAAATACCTCAAGATCAACGCGACGTCTTTGCCCAAGAAATATCAAACATTTATCATTTAGATATTGATGTAGTTGGCGAACCTCTTGAAAGTAGCGATCCCCTTGTGATAGTAAAATACATAGCTCCTTTTAATGGTAATCAAAAAGCTATTGGCTTTAATGTATTTTCAAACCCTGATCGAAAAAGCTCTCTGCTTAACCCCGCTATAAAGTACATGCCAGTAGGAACTAAAATAATTCAGTTAGTGCAAACCAAACAACCTAAACCAGCCTATTTATTATTTGCCCCTGTGTACTCCCAGCATAGTGATGAAAAAACAATTAAAGGCTATGCCACTGGTGTATTTTTAGTGCGTAGTATTATTGAGCAGGCAATTTCTAAAGAACAGTCTGATATGTTTTCGATTGGTATATACGAAGATACAAACACTCCGCCGTTTTATAGTAATTACTCTCAAAATGTTCAGCAAGCTAAAGGCAGCCGCTTAATGTCGTTTGATGTGGACTTTGCAGGGCAAAAATGGATTGTAAAACTAGCCCTTAAAGAAAGCTTTTTAACACAACATAATAGTCAACTAACTTTATTATTACTCATACTTCAAGTTGCCGTATGTTCTTTAATTTTAATGGTTTTACTGCTGTTTAATCAGCAACAAATCGCACTTACACGTCAAGTTGCAGAGCGTACTCACTCACTCGCACAAGCAAAGAAGCAGTCCGATTTAGCTAATCAGGCTAAAAGCCAATTTTTAGCGAATATGAGCCACGAAATACGAACACCATTAAACGCCGTTATTGGTTTTTCTTCACTTGCTAGAGAAACAGACAATGCAAATACACTCATTGGCTATTTAGATAAAATAAACTCAGCATCTAAAAGCTTATTAAACTTAATTAATGACATTCTTGATATATCAAAAATAGAATCCCAAAAGTTAGTTATTGAATCTATTGCATTCGACTTAGGTGCTTTAATAACACGTATAAACAACATGTTTGAGCAAAGCGCAGTTAACAAAGGTATTAAATGGCAAGTTAATTCAAAGCTACCTGTTGATACCTGGTTTATTGGTGATCCTATGCGAATTGAGCAAATATTACTTAATTTATGTAGCAACGCGATTAAATTTACAAGCCAAGGCAGCGTTACTTTAAACATAGAAACAGAGTTTACCGCCGCCAATAAAGTACAGCTAGTTATAACCGTTAGTGATACCGGCATAGGTATAAAACCAAGCCAACATAAAAAATTATTTAACGCATTTACCCAAGCGGATAGTTCTACCTCAAGGCAGTTTGGTGGTACAGGCCTTGGCTTAACCATAGCGAAAGAGTTAAGCCAATTAATGGGGGCTGATATAACACTTAAAAGTGAAATAAATAAAGGCTCTACTTTTACATTTTCAATGCGATTAGAAACAACAGAACCTAAAAAAGAACATGTTATTACATTTGATAATACTAATATTACTTCGCTAGATATTTTGGTCGCAGAGGATAACCCAGTAAATCAAATGGTTATTAAAGCGATGCTTGGCTCGTTAGGAATTGTGCCGTATATAGTAGAAAATGGCGAACTGGCCGTTGATATAGTTAAAAAGCAGCATTTTGACTTAGTGCTTATGGATTGCCAAATGCCTGTAATGGATGGCTATAGAGCAACGGCACTGATCCGCCAGTTTAAAACTGAACAAGAGCTCCCGATTATTGCTTTAACTGCCGACGTCATGCCAGAGGATAAAGCACATGCACAAGCCGTTGGATTTAACCAGCACCTTGCAAAACCGCTTGAACTCATTAAGCTAACCGAGTGTCTTGTCCAATATGCAGAAGTTAATGAACAATAGTGGTTTAATTTTAAGAATAGTTTTAAGAGTCGCTTTTGGTTTTGTTTTAAGTGTTTTTTCGCATACAGCTATCGCTCAAAACTGTATCTCGCAGGCGAGCGACTTTAAATTTATAACAAAAAGTAAGCAACAAGGCTTATTACGCTTTGAAAAAGAGCACAACCACCAGCGCTTTAATTACCACGCACTTTTACCATTTAACGATTACTTAGATTTTGCATATAAACATATAAATAAAACCAATCCACGTGCAGATATGCCATGCCCTGTTATTACACAAACGTACCAGCAATTAGTAACACAAGGTACGCGAAAACCTGACCCTACTATTGCAGATATTATTGCCCCTTTTGAGCTTACGCATCCAAACAGCAATAAAGTTGCACTACTAATTCACGGGCTAACTGACTCACCCTTTACGTATCACGATTTAGCACAAGTGTATTATCAACAAGGCTATACTGTGCGTACTATTTTATTACCAGGACATGGAAGCGCCGCAAGTGCATTACTCAATGTAGAGGTTAGCCAATGGCAACAGGCAATAAAATACGGTATTAAACGCTCGGTGCAAGACTTTGATGAGGTGATACTCGCAGGTTACTCTACCGGTGCAGCGTTACTTATTGATTACGCAACCAAGCACACTGTTTCACCCAAAATTAAAGCGCTTATGCTTTATTCGCCAGGCTCCGAGCCACATAATAAGTACGGCTGGATAGCAAAGTGGATTGATGACATACCCTTTGTTAATTGGATAGATAAAGACGCCGATGTAGACTTTGCTAAGTATGAATCATTTCCTTTAAATGCAGCTGCCGCGTCGTACGATGCAATGTCACTTGCAAGCGTAAGTAGCTTAAACAAACGCTCTGCACTTAAATTACCTATTTTTAGTGTACTTAGCGATATTGATACCACGATAGATACGCGTGCCACGCTAAAATTATTAAGTGCGTTACACAAAGATAATTCAGTAAAATATAAGCCGCTCGATACTTTAGTGCTTTATGGAAGCACTGATATTTTACCGCCAGACTTTGCTAGTGACTACACAGTAAATAACCCGCAATGCACATCGCCTCAGTGTAAAAAAGTTCATGGTATGTCGCATATTGCTATTGTTAACTCACCGCAAAATCCACATTATGGGATTAACGCAACCTATCGTAATTGTGGCAGCTTTATTAACGACGAGTCCCTGTACAAAACATGTAAAACAACAAAAAATCCACAACTAGGAGAGCGTACAAGCGCCAACTTAAAACACTATCCGGCTTTACAACGCTTAACTTATAATCCTCATTTTACCGAGCTTAAAAAGCAAATTAGTACGTTTATTAAAAACGTAGAACAGCTTAGAACAACTACAAGGTAAGTAGTCATGGGAACGTTTTCGCACCAATGGTTTAGCAGTATTAATGAGATTGATCAGGCGCAGTGGCAACGTTTATTTGGTGATGAACCATTTACTCAACATGCTTTTTTATATGCCCTTGAACAAAGCCAATGCGTAACACAAAAAAGCGGTTGGCAGCCCCATCACCTCGCTATTTTTGAAGATGATACGCTCATTGCGCTTGCACCTGGGTATTTAAAAAGTCATTCATACGGCGAGTACGTATTTGACTGGGCATGGGCTGAGGCATACGAAAAACACGGTTTAGAATATTATCCCAAGTGGCTATCTGGCATTCCCTTTAGCCCTATTGAAGGCAAGCGTATTGCTATCGAGCACGCGAATCCAAATGCGGTGTATCAGTACATTACAGAGCAACTTAGCATACACAGTGCTGAGCAAAGGTGGTCGGGGTGGCATGTTAATTTTTGCGACCAAGCCCAAGCAACATCATTAACTGAGCAACACGCCATGCTAAGAGTGGGTGTGCAATTTCAGTGGTTTAATAAAGGTTTTGAAACCTTTGACGACTTTTTGCAAATACTTAGCTCACGAAAACGTAAATCACTTAAAAAAGAGCGAGCTAAAATAGCGCAACAAAATATTGATATTGAATGGCTGCAAGGAACGCAAATTACGCCCGAGATAATGCAATTGTTTTGTGAGTTTTATCAGCGTACCTACTTAAAGCGATCTGGTCATTTGGGCTATTTAAATATGGAGTTTTTTACGCTTTTACATGCATTAATGGCTAATAACCTCGTTATTATGCTGGCCAAAAAAGACGACAACGTGATTGCTGCAACACTTAGTTTAGTAGGTGAGAATACACTTTATGGGCGCTACTGGGGAGCAAGTGAGGAAGTAGATTCGCTTCACTTTGAGTTGTGCTATTACCAAGGTATTGAGTTTGCAATAAAGCATAAACTCAGCTGCTTTCATTCGGGAGCACAAGGTGAGCACAAAATAGCACGCGGATTTGAACCCGTACTTACCTACTCTGCTCACCATATTGTTGATGGCGATTTCAGTAATGCAATAAGCGACTACTTAAAGCGTGAACGCGGCCATATTGATATATATAAAGAGCAATGTAGCTCATTACTGCCGTTTAAAAACGAGTAACTGATTATTTGCAGGCATGGCAGTATCGCTAATAAGCGTAAGCCCTGCTTGCTTAGCTAGTTGTTCAACTGCTTCAAAATCTCTTATTCCACTTAACGGATCGCGCTCTGTTAAAAAGGCACTAAAGTCATCATTACTTAGGCTGGTAAATTCACCTTGGTACTTAAATGGTCCGTAAATACACAACATACCGTCGCTATTTAAGTGACGTTTAACACCGTCAAAAAAACGTTCAACTAATTGCCAACTTACAATATGAAATGTGTTTGCAGTATAAATAGCGTCAACCTTATCTACAGGCCATTCATTATTTAAATCAAGCTCAAGTGGTGCATGTAAATTAGTTAAATTAGCTTCGCGGTGCCATAAATTAATCCCTTCGTGGTTTATAGCGCGATCACTTGTATGCCATTGTAAATGTGGTAATTGCTCTGCAAAAAACACACTATGTTGGCCTGTTCCTGATCCGACTTCGAGGACTGTTTTAGTATTTTTTAATACGTCCTTTAATTGCTCTAAAATAGAGGTTTTATTGTTTTCACAGGCTTGTGAAAATGGCTTTGTCATTACTGTGCACCAAAATTGTAGATTAATGCACAACAGTAAAGCAAATTTAGCTTATTTTGTCGTGATGAAAAAAAGCTAATTTTTAAATACTATAACTATCATATGGTTGAGCTGGTTCATTATGGTTGGTACGTAATATGCTTTTATATTGTTAACCCACTAAAGGGTTTAACTTATATTAAATTTCAAAGGATAAAATTATGCATATACCCCCTTATACCGCTGTAGACGCGGCCATTGCTATAACCGAAAAAACCACCGACGATCATAGTTACGCCGTTGATATGAGAGCTACAGTAATCGATTTACTTTCGCACCCTAAACATAATCAACAGGCGATGACCAAACATGAAACAGATCAGATATTTATTCTTGGCTACAATTAATACTCAAATTAGTATCGCAAATAATTTTTATAATAACTGTTTACACTGAAACCGATTAAATGTAATGATAACTATTATCGTTAACTTGAGTCGGTTTTTTTATGTCTTCAAATTATGCCCAGCATCGTTACCATCAAGAACTCTCTTGTCATTGCTTAAGACCTGGCCTGCATGCACCCATGCTCGTTGCCGATTACATAGAAACCGCCCTTAACGTCGCCAAAAAATTTGAGCAACAACATAATCCCTTGCTTCAAGAGTTTTATCTTAGGCGCACACACCATGAAATTATGAACAAAATGTGCGACCCTCTTATACATAATGCTATTCGTAAACAATGTTTAGAGCAGCTATACAAACCATTATTAGCATTAAAACGGTTTTATAAGGTGCATAACAATACTGCACAATTTTTAATACTTGAGCGTGAAGCTCGTATTCTTAGTCACGAATTCAACCCTTTTTAAGGAGCACACTTATGAGCAACTTTAGAACAGAATCAGACAGCATGGGCGAGCTACAAGTACCTACTGATGCGCTCTATCAGGCGCAAACACAACGAGCAGTTAATAACTTTGCTATTAGTGGCTTATCTATGCCAAAGCAATTTATCACTGCACTGGCTTATATAAAACAAGCTGCTGCGCAAAGTAACTGCGAGCTTGGCCATTTAAGTAAAGACAAAGCAAATGCTATTGAGCAAGCTTGTCAAAGTATTATTGATGGCGAGCATGTTGAGCATTTCCCCGTTGATATTTTTCAAACTGGTTCGGGCACAAGCTCAAATATGAATGCCAACGAAGTTATTGCAACGCTTGCTAGCCGATTAGGCAGTGAAAGCATTCACCCTAATGATGATGTAAACATGGGGCAAAGTTCTAACGATGTAGTCCCTACTGCTATCGCACTCAGTAGCGCAATAAATGTAGTGTATGAATTACTTCCTTCGCTTGAAAACTTATCGCAAAGCCTAGAAAAGAAAAAAGCTGAAGTAGGCCATATAGTTAAAACGGGCCGTACGCATTTAATGGATGCAATGCCTGTTACATTTGATCAAACACTAAGTGCATGGCAGTCACAAGTTAACCATGCCGCAGCAGGAATTAGACATAGCTTAGAGCGTGTATGCGAACTGGCACAAGGCGGTACAGCTGTTGGAACAGGAATAAATGCAGACCCTAAGTTTGCAGCCAAATTTGCAGAAAACCTGAGTGCCAATGTAGGCATTAGATTTACGCCTAGTAGTAACTTTTTTTATAACATCGGCTCACAAGACGCCATAGTAGCGCTTTCGGGGCAATTAAAAGTACTCGCTGTAGCACAAATGAAAATAGCGAACGACCTACGCTGGATGAACTCAGGACCACTTGCGGGCTTAGGCGAAATAGAGCTAGAAGCACTTCAACCGGGCTCGTCTATTATGCCTGGCAAGGTAAATCCGGTAATACCAGAAGCCGCAGCCATGGTAAGCGCACAAGTAATCGGTAACGACGCGACCATTACAGTAGCAGGCCAAGCGGGTAATTTTGAGCTAAACGTTATGCTGCCAGTCATTGCGTATAATATTTTGCAAAGCATAGAATTACTTGCCAATAGCGCACAAGCATTGGGCGATAAAGCCATTGCCAGCTTTAAAGTAAATAAGCCTAATATAGATAAAGCACTCGCTAAAAATCCAATTTTAGTGACTGCGCTCAATCCGGTGATCGGTTATGAAAAAGCAGCAAAAATAGCAAAGCAGGCTTATAAGGAAGCCCGCCCTATTATTGATGTAGCCGAACAAGAAACCGATTTACCACGCAGTGAACTCGAAAAGCTACTTAATCCCACCAAACTAACGCAGGGTGGACTTTAATAAACGATATTTTTCACGGCTTTAATTACTTGATAATATAGTTTTTATTGCCGTAAAAAATGCACCGTGTATGATAGTGATGAATATTTCATCACTATCAAGGTTTGTTATGCGTACCCCATTGTTAGCCATACTTTTACCACTTTGTTTAACTGCATGCTTAGATAAAACGCCAACTGAAACGCAGCAAGTAACAATAACCTCAGAAGCTGAAGCACCAAAGCAAGAGCTACAAAAGCTAAAAGAAAACACTCAATTACAAGAAAATACTAAAAAGAACGTAGTTGCTGAAAAAATACCAAAAGCTGATTTAAAAAACGTTTCAATAGACGATATAAAAACAGCTAAAGCCGAATTAAATACGCTAATTACAGATAAGCAATGTGATACCAGCACTCAATGCAGAATAAGTGCAGTAGGCAGTCGCGCGTGTGGCGGGCCAAGTAGCTTTGTTGTGTATTCAACAAAATCAGCGTCTGAAAAACAAGTAGCAGCCCTTAGCGACAAAATTACTAAGCTTGAAAGTAGTTATAATTCACAAAAAGGGATGATGAGCATTTGTCAGCATTTAACAACGCCAAGCACGCAGTGTGTTGAAAATAAATGTGTTAAACTTGAAGGTTCAGCGGTAAGTGCATTTTAAGGATAACGTTATGAGTTGTTTACCATCGGCAATTAAACTATCAATTTTAAGCATTGCTAGCAGCATTTTACTACTAAGTGGTTGTGCTAGTACTGTGACGTCAAATGAGCAAAGTAAAAACTTATCTGACTTAAACTATGATCTGAATAACATGGTGAGTAATAACAGCTGCACTGCAAGCTTTCAGTGCAAAGTACTTGAAGTGGGCGCCCGCGCATGCGGCGGACCGAGTAAGTATGCTGTTTATTCAACGCTGAACACATCTCAAGAAGAAGCAGAACAGCTTGCTCAACAAATAACAAAACAAGAAAAAATACAAAATAAAGCACAAGGCTTAACCGATTGTTCACCAGTACTTGAAGTGCAATCGCTGTGTATTAATCACCAATGCCAGTCGTTTGATATAAAATAAAAACGGTCGCGTATAAGCTAATTTCAGCGTTAACCTAAATACGGAATTAACGCTGAAATTACAACAACCAGCACTACGCAAATACCCGCTTTTATAATGTACTTCATGGGCATTGTTTTAAGCACCCAATATGCATAAATAAAGCGTACAAAATAACTCGCCGCAGTACCAAACAACGCAAAAATAAGTAGATAAGCAATTAGAGTAATATTCATAATAATCTAGTGCAACTACTTAGTTTTTTTAGTGTGAGCAATTAGTAAGTCAGCTACTTGTTGTTTTACGGCTCGCTTATCATCACTTGGGACATCAAAGCGACTGGCTAGTTGCGCAATCTCATCATCATTTAAATTAAACGATAAACGTTGACGCGTTTTTTTAGACTTTACATCTAAGCCAAGTATTTTACGGATCATATCTGACGGCGTTAACTCTTGGTCAATAGCTTGCTTTTTTATCAGCTTTTGAACTTCACTGCTTAGATCAAATGCCATTTGTGTGGCACGTACAGCTTGTTCCTGACGCAACCACTTGTCTTTAGCATCACTCACTTAGCATCTCCGGGAAACAAGTCTACAATATCAGACATTGGACGCATGAGCGTTAGCGATACTTCGGTTTCGCCGCCATCCCAAATTTCGATATTTAAACCAAAGCCTTCATTATCTGATGCTAAACAAATCATTTCGCATGGTTCACCACCTTCTTGCTCATAGCGAGGCAATGTTTGGTTGCGGTAATCTTTATTATGGAAATAACACACATAAGGCGACTCGCTTTGTTGATAACTTTTAGCTAAAAACTGCATAAAGCGCTCTGGTGTATTTTGCACTGTAATGTGGGTTAACGACTCTTCATCAAAAATACGCGCAAACTCATCAAGGCCAAATATCTCTTCAACTTCGTTGCGCTGAATTTTAATAGAAAAGTTAGCCCACTCTTCGCCGTCATCTTGCTCAATTTGTAAAAATACAACTTGGCCGCTATTTGTCTCAAGTACAAATTCAGTATCGCTGCTGTGCTGATATTGGTAAGTCTGAATATCAGTAACACGTAGCGTTTCACCTTTTAACCATGCCGGATAAGCAAATGAGTCGATAACGCTAAACATGTCGCCTTTTTTTAGCTCGCTCGGATGATTAAGCTGACGCTCTGGCTCTTTTTTAGATTTGAAAAAATTAAACATAGGAAGGCTGCCTTCTAAGCAAAAAAGGTAACTGAGCAAAACTCGGTTACCTTTTTAAAGTATAAACGTAATGGTTAGCTATTTTGCTTCGCTTTGATGCGAGCTAAAATATCAGCACTTTTTGGACTTGTGTCGCCAATGCCTGCTTCAGCCATTTTTGCTTTTAAGTCATCGCCATTTACATCTGACTCAAGTTGCTTTGCAGCACCTAGCTGGTCGCTACGATCTTGTTGACGCTGTTTAATACGTTCAAGCGATTGACGAGCCGATGTCATAGACGAGCTGTTTGTATTAAGCGTGCTGTTAACAGCCATTGTTGCTTGCTGTACGCTTTCAGTGGTTTTAACCATTGTAAGCTGGCGTTGATTCTCTTTAATCGATTTTTCAGCATCTTTAACTTGCTGCTTAAGCGCAACAATATGGTTACTAAAGCCAGATAATACTTGCTCGTTTTCGGCTTTTTCAGCTTCAAAGTCACCAATTTTTTCTGCAATTTCTAATGCTAACGCTTCGTTGCCCTTTTCAAGAGCTTGGCCTGCATACGCTTCGTGTTCCGCGATTGATGCATCTACAGCGCTAATTTTACGCTTAGTTTGCATTTCTTTAGCCATTACTTCTGTAAGGCTTTTTTTAGCGCGGTGAAGTGCATTTTGCGCGTCTGCAATTTCTTGCTCAAAAATACGGATGCCATTTTTGTCTACAATTGCTTCGCCTGCTTCACGAGCGCCGCCACGTACTGCTGTAAATAATTTTTTTAAAATACTCATAATCTTAACTCCACTAACTGGCTATTAATCGTTTAAATACAAGGTCACGGCTTCTAGTGCATCTATAGCGTTATCGGCTAATGTCACTAGTTCGTGGGTAACGTCATCTAATGATGAATTTACCGACAGTGCACCAAAAATCGCGTATTTGTTATCGATTTTAGCAAATGCACTCAGTGGAATTGGCACGTTTAAACGTAGTAATGTTTCGTTTAACTCGTTGCGTAATTCACTCTTAACTTCATCTTCGTCAAACAAGTAGCTAATACATAACAACTGCTCTTGCGTTTGTGTAACAAAAATTGGAAGTTCATCATTTCCATCAACAATGACTTGTAAAACATCTTGCTCGCCAGGGTTGGCAATCAAGAAAGACTCAAAGTTAGCGCCTTCAGTTTCAAAAGAAGCTAATTTTATTGAAAGTTCATTTAATTCCATGTCTCTGCCTTTTGTCGTTTGACATATTATGTCTGAGTTAAGATTCTCACGGCCGACATATTATGTCAACCATGTTTTGTTAGTTTTTATACAATTCGCTTTCTATTTGCCATGCAGTTCGGTAGTAATCATACAACTGACCAGATCCTAACCTATTGACCTCAATACTTTTAACTTGTTCAAAGTAGTGGTTAGGAAATACAAAGCTTGCCAATAAATATTCTTTACTAATCCACCTTGATGGCACAGGCATAGCCGTCGCATCATTAATACGGCCACTGGCCGACTGACCCATTTTAGTGGCTATAGTCCAGCCCCACTGCCCAAACGAAGGTATGTTTTGCTGATACTGCTCAACATAGGCAAACCCTGCGGCTTTAACTGTTTTAGCAATGCTTAAAAACGCTTTTTTAGCGTGGTAAGGTGAAGTTGATTGAACCGCCATTGCGCCATCGGGTGCTAATAACTGACGTACATGATTATAAAAGTAGTCACTGTACATTTTATTTAGATCAGGGTGATTTGGGTCCGGTAAATCAATTAAGATAGTGTCGAACTGCTTAGATTGATCAAGCAGCTTTTCAACTTCTAAAAATGCATCACCCACAATTATGTTGGCTCGCGAGTCTTGCATCGATTTATTGTTTAGCTGTAGTAATCGCTTATTGATGTGCTCTGGGGGCGTAAAGTCACCGTCTTTATGACCAAATAAATTGAGAAGCTGCGCGTCTAAATCTATTAGCATTACTTCGCTTACAGGCCATTTTAAAACATCTCTAAGTGCAAGCCCGTCACCACCACCAATTATTAATACACGGTCGTGTCTGTTAGAGGCAAGCATTGCAGGGTAAACCAGCATTGAATGATATATTTGTTCATCAATACTTGAGAACTGCAAACGCCCATTTAAATATAAATCGGTGATTGGCTGAGGTTGGTTTTTGCTTAACCTTTCGGTTAAAACTACGTGCTGGTATTTGGTTGCTTGCGAATAAATTACTTTATCTTTGTATAAAACATTACTTAGATTGTTCATCCAGCTACTGCCAAATACTAAAATAAAGCCAAACAATGCCAGCAGTACTATATGGCAAACTAAAAGTGCCTTAGCAAAGCGTACATGGGCATGGTAACGCCATAAAAAAGCGAGTCCTGCGATGATATTAAATAACGCCGTCCACGCCGCAGCTTGCATTATAGGCATTGAGAGCATGATACTTACCCAAATGGCGGCACCAATACCAGCACCAATATAATCGGCACCATAAATAGTCCCTGCGTTGTTTTCTAAAAAACGACCATAAACGTGCTGACGAATGCGCGCTATAAGCGGTATTTCCATACCAATAAATAAGCCCAGTATTAAACCAAAAACATAAGGTAGAAAACGTGACCACTCTTGTAGCTTTTGAAATACGTAACCATTAAGTACAACATCTGTGGGTAAATTAAAAATGCTCGAAAATAAATGAGGAAGAGAATAACTTACAGCTATTACACCCGCTATCGCTAAAATGCAGCCCATGCCAACCAAAGCAATAATGCTTTCTAGCCAAGCAAAAGCGGTAAATGCATCTTTAAACCAACGCGCTAAAAAAGCGCCTAAGCCCATTGCTACAATCATAGTACCGATCATGGCGTAAATAGCGCTTTCTACTGAGCCAAGTACACGGCCCGCATAATGAGACAGTAAGTATTCATAAATAAGGCCGCACCCAGCAAGCACGGCCATAACAGTAATTAGTAATATATCGTGCCCAAGTAAGCGAGACTTACTTGGGGGAGTGTTGGTTGATGACACTGATTATGCGCCTAGTAAGGTTGCCATAGTGATACCTACAGCAAATGATACTGCTGCAGAAATAGCTGCTACACCTACATTTTTTTGACGATTAACTTCATCGGAAATATCGCAACCAGATAAAATTATTTTAATTGTCACTAAGTGCAAAATAATAAATGCGACAAGGCTCACAACAGCGCTAATAGCCCAGTATAGTAAACTCGCATTAATGTTATCAGCAGCGTATGGCGCAACCCCCGTTGCAGCTGTAATAGCTAATGCACTACCTATTAAAAATCCAGCGTAACGAATACCCACAGCTAAGTTACCATCAACAATTGCTTGTTGTAGGCAGTCGCCACTTTTGTTTGTACGCTTAAATAACTGCACTCGGTACTGGCTAACAAGTAGTAATACAACACTACCTATAATAAAGGCAGCAATTACAATTGGAAGACCATGCCAGCCATCAGTAGCCACCCATAAAAGTGCTGAGCGAATAACTATTGCAACGCTAACAACATGACCAAAATCAATTATTGAAGCTGTAACGTTACCTTTAACTATTTCGTCGTGCAGGCTTACTTTACGAAGCGCTACTTTATCTTGAAAAAAGTGACCCAACTTAATAAGTACAATTGCTAATGCGCCGTAAGCTAACATTTGCAGTGCTTCTTGTTGCAATGTTGCAGCAAAAGCACCACTACTTACACCTGTTAATACAATCGCCAGTGCCACTAAACCAGCGGCAAAGCTAATACCAAAAGCAAAGTTATCACGCTCTGTTATTTCATCATTTGCGTGTAAGTTTGAAACCCAACCTTTTATATATTTAAGGCTTACAAATAATAAAACAATAATTGCAAAATCAATCGCCAATGCTTGTAGCGACCACATAGTTATTCCATTAAATTCATACATATTATTCTAACTCCAACTTTATTCTTTTACTTACCACGGCTCACGCCACGAGAGGTTCTGCTACCGCTATCACGCACCGATCCTGAGCTATTGCTATAACTGCTCGAACGAGAATAACTACTGCGGCTTTTTGGTGGCGTATAACTACTACGGCTTAAACCGGATGCACCTGTTTTTTTACTCGCATAAGGGCTTGTAAACTGCTTACCTTGGCGTTGGTATGTTTGGCGCGTGCGTGTTTCTAGCGCGCTTTGGGTTTTAATTTGTTTAGGGCTTGAATAACGCGAACGGCCATAGTCATTGTAATAACTATACTTTCGGCGCTTGCTCCAACTACCATACTCAACACGGTCAAATACATCGCCTAAAATACGGTACATGCCGTACCATTGCCAAAAGCTAATACCATTACTATTTGTTTGCCAGTTACCATAGTTAGGGTTACCTACCATTTGGTTACCAACACCCTCACCTTCAGCTTGCTTACTAATTGCGCCTACACGCGCTAAAGTGCCTTTGGACATATCAGCTAGCATATTAATAGGATCGGTCAACGCATCAGAAAATAGCGTAGGTTTAGACGCATCACGCAACAAATCAATGCTATGCAATGTATCTTCGTAAGGAGGAATTAAGTAAGTTCCTTTAATATCTTTAAGTCGCTGTGTTAAACCACTATAAAGTGCACCTTGGCGCGTTGCATCAAGGGTAATTACATCAACAACTTTTGTAAGCTCTGGTTGTTGTTTTTTAAGGAGCTCGCCATATCCTTTAAGTAATACAGCATTGCGCACATTCCCATTATCAAGCGCAGTACCAAGCTGTGACAGCTCTGTATCTGCTTTTTTAATAGACTCTTGAATTGTTTGTTGCAGCTGCTCTTCTTTAGATTGACAACCCATAAGCACTGCGAACAAACAAAACAGGCTTATAAGTTTCCAAGCTTTAATATTCGACATTCATGTCACCTGATTTACTAAATTAACTTAGGTAGTTTTACACAGGTCACTTATTAAACCAAGAATGAAATTGCAACAAAGTAAGTCAGTACAAAATTAAATAAACAGCTATATTTAGTATATGAATTTAAAAGCATTCTCAATGTTAAGCTTTTAGTGCTACAAAGGGCGTAGTCAGTAACTTTTTTGTAATTATGGATTGCCTGATTACACAATAATAACTAAAACATAATTAAATGATGGTTAAGGGTTAGATTTGATGCTTCATAGTATTCGATATAAATTTATTATAATAACAACGGTTTTAATTATATTTAGCGCAAATTTAGTTTTTTTCCTCGCGATTAATGAACACGAAGATTTATATCGTCAATCTGTTAAACAAAACTTAGATGCAATGTCTTCAAATATTTCCGATAGCTTATTACGTGTTATGTCTGAGCAAGTTGATTTATTCTCTATAACCACCGAATTGCTCGGTTTTGATCGATATGAACACATTAAGTTTGTTAATGTATTTGACGCTGACTGGCAATTAATCCAATCGTATGTCCACCCTAACTATTTAGAGCTTGAGAGCTTTAAGCCTGAACTTATAAGTATTCAACCAAAAAATTTACCTTATGCGGTTACAATAACCAATGAAGGACTAGTGGCCTTAAAGGCAATTGGGGAGGAGCAGTTTCCTATTGGATATTTGCTCATTGTGCAAGACTTTAAAAAGCCACTGAATGAAAGTAAAATTAGCCTTTTTTATAGTGCAGCTCCATTTGTTGTTTTAATTATTGCACTCACCATTATTATTTCATTTTGGATATATCAGCGTTTATTAAGCCCACTTTTAGCGCTCTCGAAGTTCACACAGAAAGTTGAAAAATCAACAAATTATAAGCTTCAATACCAAGTCACTGGTCATGATGAAGTATCTCAACTTGGTAACGACATTAATGCATTACTACAAACAATTGACTCCCAAGTTCAAACCAATCATAAACATACCGCACAACTTTTAGTACAAACGCATTCAATGGAGCGCCTCGCCAACTACGATATATTAACAGGTTTACCTAATCGCATGTTTTTTATGGACCTACTCAAACTCGAGCTGGCTAGTAGTAAAAGTAACGATCAAGACGTTGCGATTATGTTCTTTGATGTTGATAGTTTTAAAGGCGTTAACGACACCCTAGGCCATGAAACCGGAGATATGCTTTTACAAGCTGTGGCTAAAAAAGTGAAAAGTTATCTGCGTAGTAACGACATAATTGCACGCTTAGGCGGTGATGAGTTTTTAATTATGCTACCTAATATCACTGAGCAATCTATTGTTATAGATATTGCCGAAAGTATCATTGAGGGTATGAAAGAGCCATTCACTATAAATGAGTGGGACGTACCAGCGGGTATTAGTATTGGTATTGCAAGTGCCAAAGAAGCTGGATTTGGTATAAATACATTTATCAGTAATGCCGATATTGCAATGTACACATCAAAAGAAAAAGGCAAAGGCGCATATACAATATTCCACCATAAAATGCTTGAAGATAACAAACGAAAAGCGCAAGTCGCTAACTTAATATCTCACGCAATAGCGCAAAATGAATTTGAGTTATTTTATCAGCTTAAAATGTCGAATACAGGCGAAGCTCAAGGCTTAGAAGCCTTAATAAGATGGCAAAGCAAAGAGCTAGGCTTTGTTTCTCCTGGTGAGTTTATACCTATAGCGGAACAAGCAGGTAAAATAAAAGCGATTACCCAATGGGTGATCACACAAGTATTTAAAGATGTGCAAATGCTAAAACAACTTATGGGGAATAATGTACTCGTCTCAATGAATCTTTCAAGCCATGACTTAAAAGATCATAACTTCATTCATACTGTAAAAAGTAAACTACTTGAACATAGCGTCGATATTTCAAATGTTCAGTTTGAAATAACAGAATCAAGCTATTTAGAAAATTTTGAAAACGCGAATCAATTTTTTAATCAAGTTAAAGTTATGGGAGGCTCAATTGCATTAGATGACTTTGGCACAGGTTACTCTTCATTGAGTTACCTTACTAAAATTGAAATTGATACATTAAAAATAGATCGAATGTTTGTAAATCAATATGCAAGCTCAGCAAAAGACACTGCAGTATTACAAGCAATACTCGATTTAGGCCAACGCCTTGGTTTAAAAATATGTAGCGAAGGAATTGAAACAACCGACCAAGCTAACTACCTAGTATCAAATGGTAGTGATGAAATGCAGGGCTATTACTTTGCAAAACCAGTGTGCATTGCACAACTACCACACGCAATTGAACGAGCGAAAATATTATTTAAAGAACTAACAATAACTTCAAAATAACTCAGTGCAATTGATTTTTTACTAAGCAAACGGCTTACTTTTAATTTAGTGCAATTATGGTGAGCTCTTTAGGTATAGTAATTCCTGCTGGAAGGTAAGCTACTGAGTCTTCAACGGTTAGTAAGTACTCTATAACCTCTTCTGTAGACTCAAATTCGACAGGGGGCTTGCTGCGCCCCGTGAATCGCATTTGGGCCCAATAAGCTTGTATTCTAGATTCAGTAAGACCTACCATCCTAGTGTTAAAATTTATTCTAAGCGGATTGCCGACAAATAGGTTAACTGCTTTAAATTGTCTGCTCATAGCTCCGCCCATATAAATATGGCGAATTTGTTGCTTACTAAAAGATAAGTTTTTATCTGTGGTATTTACTATAATAATGACGTTCGAGGGGTTTGTATTTTCTGCATAAACTGAAATGCTAAAACCAAATAGGCTACTAGCGACTACAAAGAGCATCATTATTTTTTTAATGTTATTAATAGGTTTAAAAAATATCATTAAAACACCCAATCCAAACCAATAAGATAAAGATTAGTTTTTTTATCAAAATCAGAGTCATCAGGAGTAACGAAAAACGAGTCTTTTACATCGTCACCTTCTAGGGTTGAAAACTCAGCTTTTAAGGCAAGGTTTGGCAGCACATCCCAGCGTACACCAACCGTCCAACTCTTAATTGAATCAGGCGTAGATTCATCAAAAATACGATTGTACCCATATGCAAGTTGATCTAAGTCGCTATTAATACCTAACGGAATTTCATTTTCAGCAGAACGAGTTTCTACGTCGCTATCTGCAAATGTTAAGTGGTATGTAAAAGGAGCATGATTAACACCGGCAGTTAAATAATAGCTTTGAATTATAGGCACTATCCCCAAATCAGTTTTAATGCGGACCCATTCACCTCTAAAAAAATAATCTAAATTGTCGTAAATTACGCCAAATTGATTTGCATGTGCTCTACCTTTTGTTTTTACCGAGCTGGCGCTTTTTGTAAAATTAAGGCTATTAAGCACATTTTCTAGCTGTCTTATCTCATTAATATCAAGCTTGATATTCCCATTATAACGGGAAACTCTAAATTCTAAGTTTTCAATATTAATCTTACCAATGAACCCTAAAAGATTATCAACTTCAAAGCCCGTTCTTAAGGCGCCAATCCCTATATCACCCGACTCTTCACCATAGTAACCTTCAAAGCTCAAATCAAAGTTTTCTGCACCAAATTTATAAACAGCATCTATGCCATTAAACGTTTTAAATAAATAAGTATCATAAACTTGTTGAGGTGGATTGATCCATGGGTACGCAAAACCAACATCCGAAAAGTCACTCATGGTAAAAAAAGGTGTGCGTAACTTTCCGAGTTTTATTTGAATATTATCTGTCGGTCTATATGTTAAATATAACCACTCTAACCCTGAGTTATCGGAAGCTGTTGTGTTATTGCTTCTTAACAAAAATTGAGCTGTTGCAGACCACTTATCATCAAACTGATACTCGCCTTGGAATCCAATTAAACTAGATGGAGAAAATTTAAGACTGTCTTCATATCCCTTATATTCGACATTTTTTTCGTCTAAGTAGCCACCAATAACTCGAGCATAACCAGAAAATTCAAACTCATTAGAAAAAGCAGAAAAATGAGTAAGCATAGTGGTAAAAAGTAAGCACCAAGATATTTTATATCGCATCAGAGAAAATTAAATCCTTTGTTGAATTATGCAAAATACAGTGAAGATTAATTATGCTAACGATGAAATAACTCACCTGTTCGGATAATCAATTATTTAATTATTTTAAGTAGCGCATTTTACCGCTATCTAAGCTTAGCTAGCAAAGTCATAACTAGGATTAATCATTATAGTCAATGAATTACATGTTGGAACAATATATGTGTTCTATAAAAACATTAAGCATCTAGGTAATACTATTTACATGGAAAAGCACCTCACCCCTCTTGAATATTACTGAGATAGAGCTTAATTATACTTATATAGATACTTATCAACTAAGTAGGAGATAAAACAGATTCTTAATTCATGTCGTTCACTAGGATTGAGTGTTTAATGTGGGTGTTTGATAAAGTGTAATTGATTTAATTATAATCCGATATATGAAAAACCCACCCAAACTTTACTTTTTTGCAGACGTAAAAAAGCCCGAATCGTTAAATCCCGGCTTTCTACAATGTGAAGCCTCCGTAATGTCACGATACCTACAGCGGTGGAGAGTCACGTAGCAAATGCTACTGTATTGGCCGACTGAGATATTGAGGGGTTTTGTTGTGATTTTAACGGCGGGAGTCGCTATGCTCGCCCGACCTACGTGATAGGTGTTGATGTGAAAGTGTGTTAATTCGCACATTTCATTTTCTGCAGACGTAAAAAAACCGACTATTTCTAGTCATGCTCTCTACAATTTTAAGCCTTGTGATGTCGTAGTGCCCACAGCGGTGGAGAGTCACAGTGAAATGCTACACTCTCTTTGTGTCTTGAGTCGCTGTGCTCGCCCGACCTACGTGATAGGTGTTGATGTGAGTGTGTTAATTGCGCGTATTTTACTTTTCTGCAGACGTAAAAAAGCCCGAATCGTTAGATTCGGGCTTTCTACAATTTGAAGCCTGGTAATGTCCTACTTTCACATAGCAAATGCTACACTATCATCGGCGCTGTTTCGTTT